>CAYQYB010000001.1:0-55200 GCA_964421535.1 uncultured Verrucomicrobiota bacterium
ACCAGCCGGTTGCAGGCGCTGTAGAAGCGGGGGCGATCCAGGTGCCGGTTGGCGAAGTCGAGGACCTGCTCGGCGAGAAACTTCAGCATGGATCGCCGCTCGTAATTGTCGCCGCCGGCTGTCGAAGCCCCCTTTCGATGGTGGGGAAGGAAATCCTTGTTGCCGTTGATGCCGACCAGGTTCTTCAGCGCGGCGGTGATTCCCGCCTTCTTGTGCGTCTTGAGCTTCGGCAGGTTGATCACAAGGCCCGCGTCGAGAATATCTCCGGCCACGAGATAGCGGTGGACGCCCGGGTGCTGGTTCGCCGGCATCCGGCGCGGGTCATACTTCGTTACCCTGAATCGAGCAGCATCTCCTGAGATGGGTTCCAGCATGCTGTGCGTGCCCAGATCCACCAGGACATACTGCTCGACCGGCTGGAGATTTTCCTGAACAACAACGGCTGAAGATTCCTCCTTGAGCGTGGTCCTCCGGAAATCGGCGATGCGGATCTTCAAGCCCTGCTTCGCAAACCATTCGACAACCTGCCGTGAGCCGAGGTTCGCCAGGGCATCGAAATCGCAGTCCTGGATCGGCGCGTCGCCCACCACGACTTCCCGCGGCCGCGCGAGAAACACGTAATCAAGAACGGCACGCAGCACCGAGGCGTGAGTCACGAGGCAGTCGGTGCCTCCGGGCCCGAGATTGTGATGAAGGACCCAATTGGGCTTCAGGACGATCTTCTCGCCGGGCGGCACAAGATCGCCAATTGGGTTCCACTGCGGCGTTCCGAAGTGCGCCCTGTCCAGCCCGAGATCCGCGAGGACGCGCCGCACCATGCCGTAGACGGGATTCGGCGCAGCCGACAGATCACCCGCGTATTCGGGGTATTTCTCGGAAGGATGGAACGGCGCGGCGGAAAGAGCGGGATACGACATCGCGCCCGGATCCGAGGCGACCGCAACCTGGTTCTGATTTCGAATGTCGATCATGCGTGGAAGTCGGTGATGGCCTTGACCACGTACCGCGCCTGCTCTTCGCTCAATTCCGGGTACACCGGCAGCGCGAGCGTTTCCAGCGCGGCCTTCTCGCTCTCCGGGAAATCCCCCGCCTTGCAGCCAAGATACGCGAAGCACTCCTGAAGATGAAGGGGAACGGGGTAGTACACCTCGCAGCCGATGTCCTGCTTCTTCAAGTGCGCGATCAGCTCGTCGCGGCGTTTGGTCCGGATCACATACTGGTTGAAGATGTGTCTCTCCTGAACGACGGTCGGCAGAGAGATCGCGCCCTTCTTCACGAGACCCGTCTGCACAAACAGCCGGTTGTAGCGCGCCGCATTCGACCGGCGCGCGGCCGTCCACTGTTCCAGGTGCTTGAGCTTCACGCCCAGCACCGCGGCCTGAAGCGCATCGAGCCTGAAGTTGCCGCCGATGATCTTGTGGTAGTACTTCGGCTCCATGCCGTGGTTGCGCAGCGAGGCCAGCCTGGCCGCGCGCTGAGGATCGCTGGCCGTCACCATGCCGCCGTCGCCGGCGCCGCCGAGGTTCTTGGAGGGGAAGAACGAGAAACAGCCGTAGTGGCCGATCGAACCGACCCGGCGGCCCTTGTATTCCGTGCCAATCGCCTGGCACGCATCCTCAATGACGACCAGCTTGTGCTTCTTCGCCAGCTCCATGACCGGATCCATGTCCACGGCCTGGCCGTAGAGATGAACCGGCATGATGGCCTTCGTGCGCGAGGTAATCTTCGCGGCCAGCAGGCCGGGTTTCATGTTGTACGTGACCGGATCGATATCCACAAAGACGGGCCGGGCCCCTGTCCGCGCGATCGATCCTGCCGTCGCGAAAAAGGTGTACGGGCTCGTGATGACCTCGTCCCCCGACCCGATTCCCTCGGCCATGAGGGCAATCAGAAGCGCGTCCGTACCCGAAGACACGCCGCAGGCGTGGCCGCAGCCGCAGTAGGCGGCGATCGCCTTCTCGAGCTCCGCCACTTTCGGCCCGAGGATGAAGTACTGGGAATCGAACACTTCGGAAACCACCTTGTCGATCTCGGGCTTGATCGAGCGGTGCTGGGCTTGCAGGTCGAGCAGGGGAACTTTCATCGCTGGGTCTATCCTCCGTTATTTCAAAAGCATTCTGAGAATCGAGCTGTTCCAAAGTCCCTGGGCACGGTCGCGGAACAGCTGGAGTTTCCTCACACGCTGGTCGATGAAGGCCCATTCCTCGTCCGACTTCTTCCCGTTCCGCGTGCGCTCCTGGAGGAGCGCCTGCGCCTCCTCGAGCAGGCCGTCGGATGTCTCCATTTTGCGTCCGATCATATCCAACAGAGCTTTCCGAACAATCCGCCCGAACTCGTCCGTCGCCACGTAGTAATCCTTCCGATCCCCCTTCACCCAGACGCGGCGGAGCGCGCCCCACTGCTCCAGCTGGCGCACGGCCATGCTGGAGCTGCCTTTGCTGATCTCGAGCCGGCGGGTCAGGTCATCGAGCGATTGTGGATCCTTGCTGAAGTAGATGTGGGCGTAGATCTGGCCCAGCACCCGGCCCGCCCCGAGCGATTGCGTCAGGTGCCCGGCAGATTCGATGAAGCGTTGACGGAGGGCTTGCAGTTCCTGGTTCATGATACGGCTCCTGTTGAAAGATAGCGGTGGGCGGGCAGACTTCGTCCCGGTCACTTCCCGGCGGCGCGCCCGGACGAACGACCATGCCGACCAATATACACGGCATGATTCATTACGTTCAATTCATTTTGAACGTAGCATATCGAATGGAAACAGCCAAGCGTTTTTGCAGGGAAAGAGCGCCGCCTAGTAGTAGGAATTGGCCGAATTCGGGGTCGCGTAGTTCGTGAAGACCATGTCGGCATGGCCGTCCAGATACCCGACCACGCTGGCCCGCTGGGCGGAATGCCACTGGTCCAGGGTGCTCGGAGCGCCGGCCTGGGCAAACAGCGGGGGCTCGAAAATCAGGACTTTCTTGGAAGAGTAATCGAGGTTCGTGTTGCTCAGCTTCAGCCCGGCGGCGTTGGCCACGCCGGCGCCCGAGGAGTTGGTCGTCGCGTAGCAGTAGCTTGATCCCAGCTCCAGGAAGCAGCTGCTGGAGGCCGTGACCGGCGCCGTATCGGCGCCGCGGTCGCTGGGGCACTCGTAGACCGCCTGGTCCTTGATGTACGTGTTCAGGTTGGACCGGATGTTCATGATGCCGTCCGGCGCGGGCAGCGTGAGGCGGTTGTCCGTGGCATACATGAGGACCGCCTGGGCGATGGAGCGGACATTGCCGATGCACTTCGCCTGACGGCCGCGTTCCTTGGCCTTCGTGATCGCGGGCAGCAGCAGACCCGCAAGAATGGCAATGATGGCGATGACGACCAATAATTCGATAAGGGTGAACGCAAAACCACGTCGTGCGTGTGTGGATTTCATACGCTTAGCTCCTGTTCTCAAGTACTCTACCTCATCCCGCCGGATATGGAAATGATCGATTCCAGCCTACTGCCCCGGCGCATTTGTTGCCGTCTGCGCCGCCGCGATCTTCTCCTCCAGGGCCCTGATGTTCAGCATGACCATGTCGTTGTTCCACTTCGCGGCAGCCTTCCTGAACACATCCAAGGCCTCGTGGTCCCGTCCCATGCGGCGAAGCTGAAGACCCAGGTGGGAGGCGTAGAACAGATGCTCCGGATCGGCGGCTGCGGCTTTGCGCAGGCAGTCGAGCGCCTTTTCCTGCTCGCCCAGAACGTTGTATGCCTTGCCGAGGCCGAACTCAGCCTCCAAGTCGTACGGGTTGCGGGCCAGCGCCTTTTCGTACAACACGACCGAATCGCGCGCCTGCCGCGTTTTCTCCTCCGCATCGAAGTTCCAGAAGCTCTGGGCCATCGAGACATGCGCCTTGCTCATGTACGGGCGCCAGTTCCCCGGATCGATGGCGATGGCCTTGTCGAAAAGGGCGGTGGCCTCCGGCATCCGGAACTGCTCCCGGCGCTGTTCGCCGATGAAGTGCAGGCCGTAGGACAGGAACACCTGCACGGTCGCGATCGCGAGGATGACAGCCGCCAGCGCGCCGCCGCCATACGCAAGAATCCACGCAGGCGCCTTCAGTGGGCGCGCCTTCCAGTAGCCCGTGGCATAGAGGCACGCGGTCGTGATGCCGGCGAGCAGGATGATCGCGTGGTTGTTGGAGAAGATGTGCAGGTTGAAATCAAACACGGCGTGCGCAAACGTGGCGGCCAGGCATCCGAACAGGCCGGCCACCAGGTAGGCATCCCGGTCCCGCTCGGCCTTCAGGTACGCGCCGAAGAACCTGGCGCAGGCAACCAGCACAACCAACGCGAAGAGAAAAATGCCAACGAGCCCGTAATCGGCCGCGAAATGCAGGTACTCGTTGTGCGCGTAGTTGAACAGCATCTGTTCGCTGATCGTCCTGAACTGGGGGAATATCCACTGGTAGCTCCCCGCGCCCCACCCCAGCCACGGCTGCTGGCGGATCATCGCCAGCGTGTCGGGCCAGATGCGAAGCCGGATGTTCCCGTGGATCGCCTCGATTATCCGGTCGCGGAAGATGTCGGAGAACAGCCACAGCCCGATCGCGGTTGCGGCCACGACGATCGGCACGATGAAGAGCGTGATGAGGAAGGCCTTTCGACCCCTCCTTCCCTGAACCATGCAGATGGCGGTGCTGAGCCCCGCGACGGTGCCGATCCAGCCGCTGCGGGATTGTGTCAGGAACATGACGGGCAGAATGAGCACGAGCCCGTAGCCCGCGAGGAGGCGCAGCGGGACTCCCGCCGACGGCATCAGCATGAGCACGAGGCAAAACGGGATGACGATTTCAAGCAGGTGCGCGAAGTGGTTGGGGCAGAAGTACGTCCCGCTCGCCCGCATGCCGTACACTTCGGGACGCTCCAGGTTCAACACCATGTTGGTCCCCTGGCAGTGCTGGATGATGGCGTACCACGCGATCAGGGTCACCGCGAAGATGAGAAGCCCCAGCAGGATACGCCACCTCTTGTAGTGCGCCGCGAGCTCCGACCACGCCCAGTACGCGCCGATGTAGCTGGCGAGCTTCAGGATTTCGATCCGCCCATCGTACGGCACGGATCCCCGCGGAACCATCGCGGCAGCGTACACGAAGACAAAGAGCCACAGCACACCTCCCGGCGGCACCTGGATCGCGCGCAGGTCGGCGCCGAAGAACGGGCGCAGGAAGAACAGCGCGAGTCCGATCGAGGAGGCGAACATCAAGGGGCAGATCGACCACAGGCGCACCGCGCCGAACAGGTAGATACCGACAAGCGACGGAAGAAGAAGGAGCGTGATCGCGACCCAATCCAGGATGGATCGCCTGGTGGATATTGGAACGGCGTGGCGTCGCCTGCGCCGGGGCGCTTCTTCAACGCCGCGACCTGGCTCGATGCCTTGCAACTAGAAGAAACTCCTCTGGACAATGATCACGTCGCCGGACTCGAGTTCCCTGTCACGCTCGGGGTATTTTTCGAGCTCGGCGACATCGACGCGGATCCGCTGGGTGCCGCGGAGGATCTCGACCTTGGAGTGGTTGGCAAACTCGGTGAAGCCCCCGGCGGCCGCGATGGCCTGAACAACCGTGACCCGGCTCATCAGGGGGAACCGACCGGGCGACCTGATTTCCCCACGCACGTAGTAGCTCCGCGACGGGACCACCACATTCACCGTGATGTACTTGTATATTTGCTGATCGATGTACGCTCTTTGAACCGTGTGCTCCAATTCCGTGCTGGTCTTTCCGCCGGCCTGGATCGCACCCACATACGGCAGATTCACCGAACCGTTCTCATCAACCACATCCTCGATCTGCTGCTCCGCGCCGGCAATCCCGCCGATACCGCGCAGGTAGATGATGACCGGATCGCCCGCCTTCAGCCGGTAAGCCGTGGACGACGACATGGTTGCCGTTGCCGCAGATTCCTGCCGCGGCGGCGTCACCACAGGCGCCTTGGCAGCAACCGCCGGCGCCGGTTTTGCCGCAGGCTTCGCGACCGGCGTCACGCTGGACGTAGAGACCGAAAGGATGGGAGCCGGCGCAATCAGCGAAGGCCGCGCCGCGGCCGGCGCCGGCTTCGCCGGCGGAGGCATCACATAGCCGGCCCGATTACGGGTACGGCACCCCGCCGAACCCAGCAGGGCCAACACACAGACCGCCACAACCAAACGCTTAAGCATCCACACACCTCAATTACAGGCTGTCCTTCTTCTGCTGCTCCGAAGCCGCCTGCAGTTCCTCGGGCGGCTTCGACTCGTCGGACTGATAATAATGCGAGTAGTACGAATGATAATAGTAGTAATAGTCGTCGCGCAGAATGTTGATGTTGTTCAGCACGACGCCAAGAATATTCCCGCCGACATTCTCGATCATCCGCTTCGCGCGGGACGAAATGATCCGGGGGTACTTCCGGTACTGCACCACCAGGAGAACGCCGTCCACCTCGCTGGCCAGGATGGACGCGTCCGTCACGCCCATGATCGGGGGCGAGTCGAAGAACACGTAGTCGTACCGCGCCTTCAGATTCTTCACCAGTTCGCGCATGCGCTGGGAGTTGAGCAGCCCGAGCGACGACCGGGGAAGTTTTCCGCTCGGCAGGAAGTGCAGGTTCGGGATATTCGTGGGCTTGATGGTCTCCTCGATCGGCACATCGCGCATCAGCACGTTGGTCAGGCCGAAGCGGTTGGACATGTTGAGAATCGTGTGCTGAACAGGGCGCCGCAGGTCGGAGTCCACGATCAGCACCTTGTCGCCCAGCTGGGCACAGATGTACGCAAGGTTGAACAGGGTCGTCGACTTGCCTTCGCCCACGCCGCCGCTGACCACGGCGAACGCACCGGCCCCGATGCCCTTGTTCGCGAACTGCATGTTCGTCTTGAGAACTCGGTACGCCTCCGCATGCGGGCTGTCGGGCCCCTCCTCGACGAGCGGGCGGACCTTCTGCGGGATCACGCCGACCACCGGCAGGCCCAGGAACTTCTCCACGTCGTCCACTGTTTTGACCGATGTGTCGAGGTATTCGATGAAGTAGGCCAAGCCGATGCCGGCCGCGAGGCCAAGAATCAGGCTGAGGAAAATATTCATGACGATGTTCGGGCTGACGGGACGGCTCAGCGGCGGCGGCTCCGCGGGATCCGTGATCTCCACGGGCGTCCTCGGCACTTCGATTTCGATGCCCGTCTGAGCGACACGCGAGCGGAGGGCGTCGAGAATCTGGCGCTGGACCCCGACCTCGCGCTCCGCCTTGTCGAACGGGAGAAACTTCTCGCGCTCGGCCTCGATGTCGCTCTTGCGCGCCGTCTCCAGCTCGGAGGCGAGCACGTTGTACTTCTCCAGCGCGACCGCGTAGTCGGCGCGCAATCCCTTCTTGAGCCCAACGAGCGCATCGTTCAACTTCTTGCGCAATTCGTTCACCGCGGCCTGGAGGCGCCTCACGTCCGGGTGGTTCACGCCGTAGTTCTCGAGCATCACCTTGAGACTGACCTCTGAATCGGCCAGCTGGGCCTTGATGGCCATGAGGCTCTGGTCGTTGACGATGTAGGACGACGCGTTCATCAGGTCCTCGCCGTTCAAGGCCTCGAGCTGATCCAGCCGCGCCTTCCGAACCAGCATATCCACCCGCGCGGCGATGCGATCGGCCTCGAGCTGCTGAAGCCTGAGCTTGTCGGCCTGGAATCCTTTCGAGATCACGCTGACGCCGAGATCCTTCCGGACCTTCTCGAGTTCCTGCTCCGCGCGCTCCACCCTCTCCTGCTGCTTCTGCATCTCGCTTTCGAGGACTTCGATGGCGCGCTTGACTTCCTGACGCTTGGCGGTCAGGCGCTGGTCGCGGTACACCGCGGCGATCTCGTTGGCGATGCGGGCGGCCTCTTCGGGATCCTCGCGGAAGACCTGGATGGAGATCAGGCTGGTGTCGCGGAACTGCTCGACCTTGATCGAGTGAATCAGATTATTATAAGCGTCCTCGCGCGTCAGCGGCGTCCCGTCGTCGTGAGCCTTTTCCCCCCACACCTGCTGAAGGTTCAGGTTGTTGATCACCTGGTAGAGAATCTGCCGCGACTGGATGATCTCGTACTGCGTCCGCATGAAGAACGGGTTGTACCCGCCGACGTACTGCCGCTCGAACACGTCGATGTCCATCGCGTCTTCCCGGACCATGATCCGGGCGTCGGCCATGTACTGCCGCGGCAGCGTAAGCGTGAAGGCCGTTCCGGTCACGACCACCAGCAGCATGACGGCAAGGATGACTTCCTTTCTCGACCGGATGACGCGCCAGTAGTCGAGGAAGTGCAGTCCGCCCTCACCGCCCTGCGATTGAGTCTGAGCTTGGTCCATGAATCGTCGGTTCCCTAAAAAGCTAATGAGGCTTTCGCCTCACTAGCGCGGTCAGGCTTGTTTGGAAGATGGCAAGAAATCCAGTGCGGCCTTCCCTCAAATCTCAAAGATTAGAACTGGGTCTTCCAACCCACATCGATGCGGTTTTCCGCGTAGTCTTCCCGCAGCTTGTTGCCGTCGCTGTACTTGATGTCGGAGTTGAAGTCCACATACTGCCAGCCGAGTTCAAGCCAGTTCGACCGGTTGAGCTGGTAGGTCGCCCTCGTGCTGAACTGCAGGGTGATCTCGTCGCCATCCTTGACGCTGATCGTCGGATTCGCGCTGTCGGGCGGATTGACGATCTGGTCGGAATCGTAGTCGCCATCGATGTACGTGCCGGAGAGGTAAAGCGACAGGCGGGCCGTGAAATCGTGCGCGATGCTCGCGTACGCCTGCGCGCGGTTCTGGTTGGCGAACGGATACACTTCAGATTCGAACATCGAGTAGCCGGCGCCCGCGCTGATGCGCGTAGCGGGAGACGGCAGGAACGTCGCCGAAGCATCCACGTACGGAGAGCTCTCCGAGTCAATCTCGTCGTCGTTGAAGTTCTTCTCCTGGTAACCGCCGACCACGTTGCCGATCAGGTTCGGGCTGAAGATCTGCTCGACACCGCCGCCGCCGTGGAAGGTCTTCGAGCCGCGGTCGCCGCTCGTGTAGTCCACCGTCTCGCCTCGCAACTCGCCGATGAGCGTCGTCTCGGGAATCAACTGATGACGGACCGTCAACCCGCCCACGTACAGGTCGAAATCCTCGGAGTCGGAGTAGGCCTCTTCGTCATAGCGCTCGGCGATGTAGCGGCCGGCAAGCTCCAGGCGCGTCGTCGGGCGGAGAAGGTAACCCAACGTGGCGTTGAAGGTGTTGTAGTAGAAGTCGCTGTTCTCGTCGACCAGCTTCCCCTCGTCATCGTACAGCTTCGGCGCTTCGCCGCGACGCAGAGTGTCCACCATGCTCAGGCTCAACCGGGGGGTGAAGGTCTGGTTCAAGACGAGGTCCAGTTCGTTCTGGAAATCGGTGCTGTCGGACGGCCGGTCATCCCACCAGATATAGGACGGCCGATAGCGAATGCCCACGTAGGTGTTCGGAAGGCTCAGGTTGACCAGGAACTCAAGTTCTTCGATGAGCTTCCAGCTGTCGTCCTTGTTCTCGTCGGCTTGATAGATGTTGTCGTCCCACTCAACGCGCAACCGGTTGTTGATCTGAAACGGCTTCGCCCCTTCGCGTGCCCATGCGCCCTGGATGACGATCACAGCGAACAGGAAAGCACACAGCCATTTTGTCCATTTCATCGGCCTATCTCCTCGGTTCCATCGATGTATCACAGTCCGTCCTTGAAAACACCACCGCTCAGTCCTGCGTCACGGGCGCCGGCCTGAACTCGTTCGCAATGAACTCAAACTGGCTCAGCACGCGCACCACGTAAGCCATGTCCACGCCGTACTGCGTCTCGTCGATCGGATTGAATTTGTGGCGCTTGTCCAGCGGATCGACCTGCGGAGAGGCCACGTGAACGGCCACCGGTTCGGACAGCGGCTCGATGTAACTTGCGGATTCGCCCACGGCATCGAGCGGGACGCCCAAGGCCTTCAGGTAATCGATCCACTCCTTGGGATCCTCGGGATGCTTGATGTCGGCCTGCTTCTTCATCGCCTGCACGATCACGCGCGCCAAGTCGGCCTTGACGACGGGCTTGCCAGGCTTCCAGCCGTCCGCGGGGGAAATCCCGTTGTCCATCAGGACCGCGAAACACTGCTGGTCGCTGGGCGAGGCAGGGAGGAAACGCGAGAGTCCCAGTACCCGCACAAGCAACTGCGCCAATTCGGCTTGCGTAACTTCAGCGGACTTCGGGGCGGGTTTGGCGGCCTCTTTCTTCTTGGCCGGTTCTGTCTTCTTTTCTGCGGCTACGGCAGGAACGACAAACGCCATGCAAAGAACTGCGATCAACAGCGCCGACCACATTTTCTTCATAATTATGAGACCTCCACGTTCAGATCGCCCACGGTGTATACCACAAACCGACAGAACATGCCCACTACGCCGATATAATTGTTTCTACGTATTGAGCATTAGTACCCCTTATAAAGAGAACCGGTCAACAACAAATTCGCCGAATTGCGCAAGGTTTTTCTGAAAAAACCGCCCATTCCACACGCAGATTCGCAAGACTGGGAACGTGGCCGATGAACGCGCCACGGGTTGTCACCCGGCTCCCGCTTCTGATACTGTACGACAGAATGATCCAAAGAACATCTTTCACGTTCAAACTGACCTCCGAACAGCAGGCGGCCCTCGTCCGCCTCCTGAAGTCCGGCAACTACATCCCACGGGAGGTTGAGCACACGATCGTTGCCGCCGAGGGCCAGGACTGCAACATCGCCCTCTACAAGAGCGGCAAATGCCTCGTCCAGGGCAGCGGCGCGCAGGATTGGGTCACGTTCGTGCTGGAGCCCAACATCCTCCTGGAGGCGCACCTCGGCTACGAGAAGATCCTCAACCCCGAGGCGTCCCAGCCCCACATGGGCATCGACGAAAGCGGCAAGGGCGATTTCTTCGGTCCGCTTGTCATCGCCGCCGCGTATGCCGACGAGCGCCTGACCGACGCCCTGCAGGAAATGAACGTCCGCGACAGCAAGACAATCACCAGCGACCGCAAGGCGCTCGAAATGGCCCGGGACATCCGCAAGCTGCTCGGCGAGCGGTACGCCGTCGTGACCATCGGCCCACGCGCGTACAACCGCCTGTACGCCAGCATGCGCAACGTCAACAAGATCCTCGCCTGGGGCCACGCGAGGGCCATCGAAAACCTTCTCGAGAAGGTGCCGGATTGCCCGCGCGCCATCTCCGACCAGTTCGGCCCAAAGCGACAGATCGAGCAGGCGCTTATGAAGAAGGGCCGGAAGATCGAACTCGTCCAGCGCCACAAGGCGGAGTCCGATATGGCCGTCGCGGCCGCCTCCATTCTCGCGCGCGCCGGATTCCTGCTCGCGCTCATCGACCTCCAGAAGAAGTACGGTGTCGCCATTCCGAAAGGCGCCTCGGGCCAGGTGCAGGACACCGCGGTCAAGCTGATCGGGAAGGACAAGCCGCAGTTCCTCCTCGACATCGCCAAGTGCCACTTCAAGACCGCGGATGTCGTGCTGGCCAAAGCCTCGTTCGACCGGAGCGTGCTGGGACCGGAGGGACAGGCGACGTCGAAGACGCTGGGGCGGAATGATAAATGACTAATGACGAATGCCTAATCAATGACGAAGTCCGAATGACAATTCGGATCGGCATTCGGGGATTCGTCATTCATTCGTCATTAGGATTTCGTCATTCGTCATTGAGAGGCACCGCATGAAACTGGTCCGCTTCGGCCCGCCCAACCAGGAACGCCCCGGCGTGTTGATGGAGAAGGATTCGAAGATCCTCGACGTCCGTGCGATGGCGTTCGATATCGAGGATTTCAACGGCCACTTTTTCACACACTGGGGCGTGCAGCGGGTGCAGGCGCTTCTCAAGGAGCCCGCACTCAAGACGGTTCCGGCCGCCGGCGTCCGCCTCGGCCCGCCCATCGCCAGGCCCGGCAAGATCGTCTGCCTCGGCAAGAATTACGCGGACCACGCCGCGGAGTTCGACGCGGAGATCCCGTCGTCCCCGATCCTCTTCAGCAAGGCGCCCACGTCGCTCGTCGGGCCGTTCGACCCGATCGTTCTCCCGCGCGGCGCAAAAGTCGTTGACGGCGAAGTCGAACTCGCGGTCGTGATCGGCAGAACGGCGCGCGGCATCCCGGAATCCGAAGCCATGCAGTTCATCGCCGGCTACACCGTCCTGAACGACATCACCGACCGCGAGGCGCAGAAGGAAGGCAAGCAGTGGTTCCGCGCGAAAAGCGCGGACACGTTCTGCCCGCTCGGCCCGTATCTCGTCACGCCGGACGAAATCCGCGACCCGCAGAACCTGCGCCTGTATTCGAAGATCGGCGGCAGGATCTTGCAGGACAGCAACACGTCGAAGATGATCTTCAAGATTCCCTACCTGATCTCGTTCATCAGCGCGGCCATCACGCTGGAGGCCGGCGACATTATCGCCACGGGAACACCGGGCGGGATCGGCTCGGCACACAAGCCACCCGTCCTGCTGCGGCCCGGCGACACGATTGAGGCGGGAGCCGAGAGCGTTGGCGATCAGCACAGCAACATTCTGTAAGCCCAGTTCTTGTAGTTAGTTACCAATTGTAGTAAGTGCTTATAACCACTTACCATTGCATGTTTTGAGTGGTTATAACCACTTGACAAGACGCAGACCAAGGGGTTATAGGTATTTCTGATGAAACCCTTGTACCAACAGACACAGCTTGCACAAATCTCCCTGCGTCTTAAGGGAGTATCCCGGGGTCTACCCAAAGAGCCTCCGGGAAAGGGCTGGCTGAGAGCGATCCGTGACGCGCTTGGAATGTCGTCTTATCAATTGGCGAAACGACTGGGCGTAAACCAGAAGACCGTCATCGAGTGGGAACAGAGGGAAGTCAAAGGAACCATTTCCTTAAAATCTCTCAAGAAGGTTGCGGATGCCCTCCAGTGTGATGTCGTTTACGCTGTGGTCCCTTGGAAGCCGCTGCCCGGCATTCTGCGGGAGCGTGCGTCAGGAAAAGCAGCGGCCATTGTCGGACAAGCCGGCCACTCCATGAGCCTCGAAGCACAACAAACCTCTCCCGCATTTAAGAAGAAAGCGTTGAAGGAGACCGTCCGCCGCCTTCTCGAAGGCAATCCGAGACGCCTCTGGGATTCCTGATCATCCGCCCGCATGAAATTCGTCTATCCACCCGGCGCGACACCCATCGACGCGAACGAAGCGGCGGGTCTCATCCCCTCCCACATCACCCTGCAGAGGGAACTGAACGAGTGGGAAGAAGCAAACATCATCGAGGCAAGAACGTGGGCATTCGGCAGAAAGCGTAACGACCTCTTCTCTGAGCGTTTCATCAAGCACCTGCACCGCGAGATGTTCAAGAATACTTGGAAGTGGGCCGGCCAGTTTCGGACAACGGACAAGAACTTCGGGATACCGTGGTACCGGATCGCTCAAGACCTGAGGATCCTGTGCGATGATGCTCATTATTGGATCGCAAACAAAACCTATCCCGAGGCAGAACTCGCCGTCCGATCCCATCACCGGCTCGTTTCGATTCACCCATTCCCAAACGGGAATGGCCGCCACGCCCGTCTGCTGGCCGATCTGATCATGCATGGATTCGGCTTCAATCCGTTCACATGGGGCAGCGTCAATCTCACGAACGAGGGAGAAGCGCGCGCCCGATACATCGACGCGTTGCACGCCGCAGATCGTCAGGATATCCGGCCGCTGCTTGACTTCGCGCGAAGTTGATCGAACCGGTTCGGCCTCCCCCGCTTCCGAAAAAGAGAAAAGGATGGCTGTTACCAGCCATCCTTTTCTAAACCTAAAACGTCTAGGATTGTCAGCTTAGCGGCCGAGGATCGCGTCCTTCGCAGCCTTCGCCACGCGGAACTTCACAACCTTCTTGGCCGGGATCTGAATCTGCTCGCCCGTCGCCGGATTGCGGCCGATGCGCGCGGCGCGATTCACCAACACCAGTTTGCCGAGACCCGGAATCGTGAAGCTGTTCTTCGCTTCCTTGTAAGCCAGCTTGCAAAGCTCATCGAAAAACAGTCCGACCTGCTTCTTCGCCAGCCCCGTCTTCTCCGCCAACTGAGCCTGAATCTGTGCCTTGGTCAACGCCATGACTATCCTCCTTCGGTTTGAGTTTGCTGCCTACTGACCAAATCCGATCCGATTTCATTCGGCATTGTGGTGTGATTTATGGGCAAAACAAGTGTTTTTTTAAGAATTTTTGGCGTTTTCCGGAACACCTACACGCGCCTAAAAACGGTCTACGTCGCGACCATTCCGCGAGCGACCGCGGCGGATTTTTCCGCGCCGTCGACTTGCGCGATGATCGCGAGCGCGAACTTGAAACACGTTCCCGCTCCCTGGCTCGTGATCACGTTTCCGTCGATGACGACGGGCTCGTTTACCCATTGCGCCTGCGTGACTTTCGACGCGTTGTCCGGATGGCATGTGATCCTGCGCCCGGCCAGAACTCCCGCCTGCTGAAGAACGAGCGGGCCCGCGCAGACCGCGGCCACGATTTTTCCTGCCTGATGCAGCTTGCGAATGGCCTCGTGCAGGCGCTCTTCTTTAAGGAGATTCTCAACACCCTTGGCCCCGCCTGGCACAACGATCAGGTCGAACGAAGAAGGATCGATCTCGCCCCATGCCGCATCGGGAATGATCTTCACCCCGCGCGACGCCGTGATGGCTCCCTTCTTCATGCCGGCGGCGACGACGTCCCACTTCGCCCGCCGCAGCGTGTCGATCACGATGACGGCCTCCATTTCCTCCGTGCCGTCAGTCATAGGAACCAATGCCCGTGTCATGTTCGTGCCCTCCTGACACTCCAACTATAGGCCGGAATACGGGCTTTTCCAAGGGTTGGAAAAAACGGCGCGGATTTTTCCAATGTTTGGAAAAATCTACTTCTTCCGCGCGTCGAGAATCGTGCGGACTTCGACGGCGAGCTTCTGGCGGCTGAACGGCTTGGACAGGAAGCGAGCGCCGGACACCTTGAGCAGACGCTCGGCGGTCTTCGGCGTGAAGCCGGAAACGACGAGGATCGCGACTTTCGGATTGATGCGGATCAGCTCGCGGTAGACTTCCTCGCCGTTGACGTACGGCATGACCACGTCGAGAAGGACGATGTCGATCTTGGCGGCATGCTGCTTGTAGGTGTTGATGGCCTCTTCGCCGCCCGTCGCGGTCCACACGGTGTAGCCGGACTTGTGCAGCAGCCGCTGAGTGATGCTCAGCGCGAGCGGATCGTCGTCCACCACCAGGATCGTTTCCGTTCCGCCCGGAATGGCTTCGGCCTCGTGCTCTTCGAGAGTGATGGGTGCTTCCTGCTTCGCGGTCGGGATGTACAACCGGAAGCACGCTCCAAGATTCTGCTCGGAGTACACGGTGACCCAGCCGCCCATCGCGCGGATCGTGTGCTGGACCACGCTCAGGCCGAGGCCCGTGCCGGCTTTCTTCGTCGTGAAGAAGGGCTCGAACATGTGCTGCTTGATCTCCGGCGTCATGCCGTGGCCCGTGTCCGTGACGGACACGGTGATGTAGGAGCCCGGCGTACGGTCCGGCCAGCGCTCCAAGTCCTCCTGCTCCACTTTGACCACGTCCACCTCGATGGACAGGTTGCCGCCGTCCGGCATGGCGTCGCGCGCGTTCAGGCAGAGATTCAGCAGCGCGCGATACAGCACGACCGGGTCGGTATGCACCTTCGGCAGGGACGTCTTCTCCGGCGCGAAGAGCGACACGTTGCGCGGCAGGGTCTTCTTCAGCATCGCGACCACGTCGTTCAACACCTGCTGGATGTCCACGTTCTCCATGCGCGGCGCCGAGTGGCGCGTTACGGAAAGCAGGCGGCCGGTCAGTTCGTTGGCCGTCTGCGCCGCGTCGAGAATCTTGCCGATGTCCTTCTGGAAGGGCTGGCCGGCCATCTGGTCCTGCAGCAGCGAGGCATACGCCATGATCACCGTGAGCAGATTCTTGAATTCGTGCGCGATGCCGATGGAAAGATTTTCGACCAGCTCCATCTGCTGCGACTGCAGGACCTGCTTCTCCAGCGAACGCTCCCTCGTGACGTCGCGGGCCACGATCATGAACCCCAGGTGGCCGCCGTTCGAATCGTTGAGCGCGGAGACGCGAACATCCAGGAGCATGGCGTGGTTGTCGTCGGAAATGCACGTCGCCTCGCCGGCCCACTCGCCCTCCTTCGTGGCAATGTCGGCGATATCCTTGAAGGCCAGGCTGCCTTGGAACTGGAAACTTCCCTCCAGCTCGACCGGCTGGTCAATCATCTTCCCGGGGTTCATCCCGAGCATCCGGCCCATGGCCGGGTCCGCGTAGATGATCTTGCCCTGCAGGTCGGCGATCATCACGCCGTCGTTGAGGAAATCAAGAGCCCGAAGAGGCAGCGATTTCTCGGCAGGCTGTTTATTCGCAGGTTCTTTAGTCACAATCCCGCTCCGCTGACACAAACTGCCACCCCGCGCACAGTTGTACGTCTCGCGGCTGACGCTATTTATATGCCCAAGACAGGCAACCCGTAAAGGGCCCTCAGCCACTTTCTTTTTCCGCCACCCCGCACCGGCAGCCCGCGCTGGTTGACACCATTCTGGCACAACGGTAATTTGAAAGGCAAGTCAATCGCTTTACAATTAATGAACAGCGGTCATCCGGAGGCAAGGTCATGAATCGATTTTCCTCTCTCTTCCTCGCGGTCATCTTGTTCGCGTTCGCCGGTTCCGCACCTGCCGAATCCTACCGGGGCGAGATAAATTCCTGGGGCACAAGCTGGATGACGCAGGACACGGACTTCGGAACCATCTGGAAGGTATGCGTTACAGCATCATCCGCCAACGCGTCCTCGCCTTTCCAGTTTGACCAGAACGGGACTTGGAATCCACAGTGGGGAACGGGAACCAAATTCACAAACGCCGTTAAGAATTTCACCATCGGACAGGCTCATGGCGACCTCGACGGCAGCAGTCCCGACAACCTCTCATTTTCAGCAACAGCCAATACACGCTACACGTTCAGCCTTAAAGGTGACTCGACTTGGTGGTATCGCCCCTATGTCATTCAAGAGACGGACAGCGATCCCGTGTCCGTCGTTCGCGCGGACGTCCAGCTTGCGGACCCGTGGGCCGCGGGCGCGCCCGTCACGATCCAGCTCGGTGCGGCGAAGAGCCCGCAGGAAAACATCTGGATTCGCTACACGACGAACAGCTGGGCCTCAAGCCGATTGACCGCCGCGGCATCCGGAAGCTCGACGAACTATTCGGCGACGATCATCGCGAACGCCGGATCGAGGATCGAGTATTACGCCCTCACGTCCACGATGCCGTCTAACCAGATCACGGCGGACTTCGACCTCTGCACGCTCCGCGGCAAGAAGTCGGGCACGACGAACTACAGCTTCCGCTTCGGCGCCGGCAACGCATGGCACATCCCGGCGAACGCGGAACCCGTCGGCACCACGATGCGCAACCCGCAGAGCCCCTACTCCAACAACGCGGTGTACATCTACAACGGCAACCAGTTCCAGGGCGCCGGCAACGCGGCCGACCAGTCGGGCGGCACGCTCTACCATCGCCTCGCGGGCGCCGCCAGCTGGACCGCGACAAACCTTTCGTACGACAACCAGATCGAAAACAACAAGTACTGGAAGTCGGCCATCCCGGCGGGAACGTACGGGAAGACAAACGTCGTAGAGTATTATCTGTCAGTCACTTACACCGACCACAACACCACGTACATCGGCACGACGAACGGCGGAGCGTCGAGCGTGACGTACCTCGCGGCGAGCAACGCGCAGGCGCATCCGTTCTCGTTCACGATGGGCGGCGAGCCCGGCACGGAGGCGGCGTACATCTGGCACAACACCAACCGCGTGAACGTCGGCAGCGGCGCGGTGCAGTGCTGGGCGAAGATCGGCTACGCGCAAGGGATCGGCACGAACCGCTGGGTGGACTACGCGGCGATCTACTACACGACGAACGGCGCGGAGCCGTCCGGCACGAACGGCATCCCCGGCGCCTCGACAATGGTTCAGATGATGAGCTTCGACCACATGGAAGAGGACACATACGCGGACGGCGACGCGATGTGGTGGATGGGCACGCTGACGAACCTGCCGTCGGCCGACGGCAGCACGATCAAGTACCGGATCGGCGCGTGGAAAACCGGAGGGATTGAGCGCTTCGCCGAGTACGGCACGTCCGGGCAGGACAACCAGACCTTCTCGTTCTCCCTGTTCGTGCCCGGCGCGGCCGGGCTCACCATCAACGGCGTCAACGCCGACTACACGACCACGAAGTTCTTCATCGACGAGGCCGCGCACGAGACGCAATACGTGACTGTCGTCTACACGCCCGAAGCCGGCGCCTCCAACGTGCAGGTCTTCTGCAACCTCAACCGCCGCGACCTGTGCGACGTGGACTACACCAACGCGCTCATCGCGGGCGACGGCTACGCGGACGGCATCCGGCCGCCGGACGGCAACCTGCTCACGCCCGCGGACACCGGCGCGTACTTCACCGCGTTCGCGATGTCCGGCGGCCCCACCACATTCACATGGACAGGCGTCGTCAGCCGCTGCGGCGCGTACCGGCTCACCGCGCGCTACCAGAAGGACG
Organism: uncultured Verrucomicrobiota bacterium; assembly: GCA_964421535.1. Classification (GTDB taxonomy): domain Bacteria; phylum Verrucomicrobiota; class Kiritimatiellia; order CAIQIC01; family JAGNIJ01; genus CALMZY01. Next base: position 18,620 of record CAYQYB010000001.1, read on the forward strand.
CCGCGAGCGCGACGAACTGGAACTGGTACTCCTCGGGCGGCCTGCGCGACCACGCGATCGTCGTCTCGCCGCGAAAGGTCCTGAGCCAGACCATGTACGAGCTCAACACGCTGACGGTCGAGGCGACGGACAACTCCGAGGCCGGCCGCAGCACGTTCAAGGACCTGCTGGGCGCGGCCGACGGCGACTCCGACGGCTACGACCCGTTCAACCTCGACTACCTGAACTTCATCCAGGTCAACTGCCTGTGGTTCCAGCCGATCCACCCGAACGCGGAGGAGCGGAAGGATTCGTACACGCCCGGCAGCCCGTACGCGACGAAGAACTATTTCGCCGTCTCGAAGTACTACGGCGACGACACGACCGAGGCGGGCGCGATGAGGGAGTTCACGAACTTCGTCGCCAGGTGCGACGCGTACACCGGCACGGTCGGCACGATCAACGTGATGCTCGACGGCGTGTTCAACCACACCTCGTGGGATGCGGTGTTCGGCGAGGGCGGCACGAACTTCAACTACTGCACGAACGTCAACGACCGCATCGGCTGGTTCAAGCCGGGCTGGTACGCGCTGTGGACGGACTACGGCCTGCCCGCGACGTACTATCACAGCGCGACCAGCAACGACATCGCCACCGCGCCGGACCGCGGCGACTTCGGCAAGTGGTTCGACGTGGCCGAGCTGTACTACGGGAAGTACTCCGCGCTCGTGCGGCACAACCCGGACAACAACGGCGACTACCTGAACGAGGATGATGTGTACGACTTCGCCGGCATGACGGCGGGCAACGAGATGGACCTGTGGCGGTACATGGCCTACTACACCGAATTCTGGCTCAGGAAGACCGGCCACGCCGGCACGAACTCGTGGGTCGCCGCGCAGGACAACCGCGGCATCGACGGCCTGCGGTGCGACTTCGGCCAGGGCCTGCCGCCGCAGCTTTGGGAGTACATCATCAACCGCACGCGGCACATGAAGTGGAACTTCCTCTTCATGGCCGAGACGCTCGACGGCGGCAAGCCGGGCTACCGCTCCAACCGCCACTTCGACGTGCTGAACGAGAACCTCGTCTTCAAGTTCACGCAGGAGCGGATCAACGACTCGTGGGCGCTGAAGCAGGCGCTGGAGGACCGGCGCACGGCGTACAGCGGCGGCGCGGTCCTGCTGAACCTGACCTCGCACGACGAGATCCTGCCCGGCAACGACACGTGGATGGTCGCGTCGCGGTACGGCGCCGTGTCCGCCGTCGACGGCATCCCGATGATCTTCTACGGGCAGGAGCAGGGCATCCAGAACTGGCAGGGCTCGGTGACGAAGAACACCGGCTTCAAGACGGCGCACGAGGAGAACTTCGGCAAGTTCATCCCGAACTTCAAGCAGTGGAACCAGCTCACCGTGTGGACGAACACGCCCGACTACGGCGGCACGGACCTCGCGCAGTGGTACGGGCGCGTGAACTGGGCGCGGCACAACAGCGCCGCGCTCCGGAGCCAGAACCGCTGGTTCCTCAGCAAGGTCGGCGGCGGCGACGAGTCGCGCATCCTCGCCGCGGCAAAGTACCAGACGCCCTACGCCTCCCCGCGCACGAGCGACGTCGTTCTCGCGTTCGCGCTGCTTCTGCGGAACGACGAAGGTTCGCACGTCGGCGCGAGCGCGACCTACAACCTCCAGCCCGCGTGGAGCCTGCTCGGCCTCAGCACGTCCAAGTACTACAAGGCCCGCAACCTGGTTTCGAGCAACGCGCTCGGCATCTATGTATGGACAAACGTTTCCGGGTCAACGCTTTACAACAGCGGCCTGTGGGTATCCCTGAATGCCGGAACGGCCGCCCAGCCGATCACGGCCGACGGCGAGCTCGTGCAGTTCCTGAAGATCGAGGAGGACAACCAGAAGCCCGTCATCAATCTGCCGGGCCCGCACATTCTGCCCGTCGGCTCCGCGACGAATTTCGCCGTGACGGCGACCGATCCGGAAGGCGGTTCCGTCACGCTGACGAACACGGTATATCCCGCCGGCGCAACGTTTGCCGCCGGAAGTTTCTCGTGGACGTCGACGCCGCCGTTTGAGGCCACGACCAACGCCGTCTCGTTCGTGGCGACGGATGACCAGGGGCTGTCCGCGACGAACAGCACGACGATCACCGTCCCGTTCGACTGGAACGGAAACGGGATCGGCGACGGCTGGGAATGGACCCACTTCCAGAACCTGACCAACGCCGCGGCCAACGACAACGACGGCGACGGCGCGGGCGACTACGACGAGTACATCGCGGGCACCCAGCCGACGAACCTCAACTCCGTCTTCTCCGTGCGCTCGATCGCGGCGACCGCCGGCTCATCCAACCACGACGTCGTCGTGTCCACCGAGCCGGGCCGGCACTACGCCATCTTCTTCGGCGACAGCGGCATGACGAACAACATGCCGTGGTCCACGTTCGGCAACACGAACCTCGGCGTCGGCTCGTGGCTGGAGACCAGCCCGACCTCGACCACGCACACCTTCACGGACGACGAGGGCACGAACACGACATCCGCCGCGCCGGCCTCCGGGCATCGGTTCTACCGCGTCAAAGTGCACAAACCGTGAACCAGAGCCCGCATGTCCGATAGTTGAGGAGAAAGAACACATGAGAATCCTGCTGTCCGCGATACTTGTCGCTGGTTCGCTGCTGGTGTCGGGCTGCGGCCCGGGCTCGTGCTGTGGAACGCAGGCGCCGGCCGTCTCGGCGGAACGCCAGATGGCGCCGACCGAACAGGAAATCGAGGCGCTGTTCGACCGCTGGAACCAGTCGCTGCAGTCCGGCGACCCGCAGGCCGTCGTCGCGAACTACGCCGAACATTCGATCCTCCTGCCGACGCTCTCCAACAAGCCAAGGCTCACGCCGGCGGAAAAGACGGACTACTTCCGCCACTTCCTCGAGAACGGCCCGTCGGGAAGCATCGACATGCGGCAGATAAACGCCACCGCCGAAATGGCGGTGGACACCGGCCTCTACACTTTCCGCTTCGCCAAAACCGGAACCGAAATGAAGGCGAGGTACAGTTTCGCGTATCGCCGATTTGGGGATCAATGGCTCATTGTCAGCCATCACTCATCCGCGATGCCGGAGAAGTAAGCTTCCGGAACGATGCGCGGGCGGCCAGGTCCAGGGATTGGAAAAACAGCGCCGGGATTTTCCAATGTTTGGAAAACCCCGGCGCGTATTCCGTTTAGTTCCAATATCTACTGCGCGCCGCTGCCCGCGAAGCCCGCCCCGCAATGGTTGTCCTGCAGATTCGGGAGACCCGCGAGCGATGTCGGGAACAGAATCGGGCTTCCGATGGCCGACACGATGTCCCACGCGTTCGGATGGTAGCCGATGGTGCCGACGCCGCACGAGCGGGCCGACGTGAACGCGGAAATCGGATCGATCGGCGGATTGTTGAACGTCACCGTCGAGCCCGCCCCGAACCGGACGCCGCTGTTGCCCGCGATCTGCAGCGCCCGCGTCATCGAGATCGTGCCCTGGCTGTGGGCGATGATGTTGACCTGATAGCCCGCCATCCCCTCGATATATCTCGCCAGGCTTCGCGACTGCGAGCCCGGGCCGAAGAGAAGATCCTGCGCGCATTCGACGATGTCCTGCAGCGGACCGTGACTCTTGCCCGCGAAGAACACGTCGAACGGCTTCCCGTATCCCGGCGGCTCGATGCCCTTGTACATCTGCGGTCCGGCCAGCGCGTTCGCCTTGCCGTCGGTCAGGATGCCGCTGGCCCCGACGGTCATGCCGTCGTGATACGGTCCGTTTCGCACGGGGTCGACAACATCCTTCGACCATCCGCTCCACCGCCCGACCACGTAGTTGCCGGCGGACATCATGACGCTCATCTTGAACCCTTCCCACGCGCCCTTGCCTATGGGCTCGCCCTTGATGGCGGCGCCCGCGGCGCCCGCCACCGATGCGCCCACGGCATCGAAAGCCCCCTTGCCCAGCGCGTACATGCCGGGGTCGGCGACACCTTTCATCACGCCGGCGCCCCACGCCCCGAATCCCGCGGTGATCGCCCCGCTGACCGCGCCGAGGAGCGCGGCCTGGCCCAGATCGCCTCCCATGATCGCGGCCATCGCGACGTTCAACGCGGCGCCGATCACCGCGCCCATCGCGATCGCCCCGGCATTCGCTACAACGAACGTGACGATGGCGAAGATGATGTCGTCGATGATGAAGAAGTTGCCGGACGGATCCGTGAAGAGGATCGGGTTGTTCAGCGCATACGTGTACCGGTTCAGCGACTGCGGATTAAAGCTGTCCGGCGTCACGGTGTCCGGCGCGGCGAACCGACCCAGCTCGGGGTCGTAGTATCGCGCATTCATGTAGTACAGCCCGCTTTCGGCATCCAGCCGCTGGCCCGTGAACTTGAACGGCGTGTTCATCGCGCCGGTGCGGCGGCTGAGCTGTCCGTACGGAGCGTACTCGGCGAGCTCCACGACCTGCCCGCTGCTGTCCACGACCAGGTTGGCGGAATTCAGGTGGTCGGTCAGGTAGTATCTGAGCGCCCCGGCCGAATCGAGCGAGGCGATGCGGTCCGCCCCGTTCAGCACGTACTCGATGAAGTTGGTTCCCTGCAGCTCGTAGCCGTTGCCGAGGAACAGCGTCGTGCCCGCGGAGGTGGTCTTCTTGACGCGCCCGCCGTCGCCGTCATACACGAAGGCCGCGGTCTCCGTTCCGCCGGCCGCCGGCGGCGTCCAGCTGCACGGCCGCAGGATCTGAACGTAGTACGCCTTCCCCGCGACCACCTGGTCCGTCGCCACCATCGATGCGGTGGCGATGTCGTAGGCCTTCACCGTGCCGTAGTCCGTGCCCTGCACGAGCGGGCTGAGCCACTGCGCCACGCTCATGCCCCGCGCGGGGCCGGAGAGAAGCTGCCAGCCGTTCGTCAGGCTGCGCGCGCCGGGAGTGCCCGCCGTGCTCGGCAGGCTCATGGTCGCGCCGCCCACGTTCGTGCAGTACACCCAGCACCCGTCGCCGGGCGTCAATGTCGTCAGCTGGTCATACGCCGGGTTGCCGACGCTGCTTTCGAACTTCTGGTCCTGCGGCCTCAGCCGGCTGACCTGGCTGTACGCCGTGCCAAACTGCTTCAGGACGTTCGTCAGCGTCGCGGCGGACCCCAGCGACGGGAAGCCGACCATGTTCATGCCGGCCGAGAGCGTGACGTTGGACGGGACCTGGACCCCCGACTGCACTTCCGCGAGCCGGTTTTCCGCGTCGTACTTCATCGCGAGGCGGACGCCCGTCGCCGACGACACCTTGCCGGTCATGTTGCCGTCCGCGTCGTAGGACATCGCCAGACCCGACGACGTGGTCATCACCGCGTGCGGCCTCGGGCCTCCGTAGGTCATGGTCACGCCGGCCTTTGTCGTCATGTTCCCGATCGCGTCGTACGCGAAGGTCTGCGTGCCGTACGAGGCGCCGACCGCCTGCGTCAGCCGGTTGAGCGCGTCGTACTGGAAGGTCTGCGTGCCCGTGTTCACCGTGTCCGTGATGCTGTCGATGTTGCCCACCGGGTCGCGCGTGTAGGCGAGATCCTGGAGGACCGTTCCGGCGCCGTTCACGGTGCGCTTGTGGTCGATCTTCAGCGTCTGCGGATTGTAGGTGTAGTCGGACGCCATCCCGTTTCCGTAGGCCACCCGGGTCACCTTGCCCGCGGCGTTGTAGGTGATGTTCGTGATCAGCCGGTACGTGTTCGTGCCGGCCTTCAGGCTGACGCCTTCCACGCCGCCGCCCGCGTTGTAGGCGTAGCCGGCGCTGTGCCCGTTCGGGTACACGAAGTTGGTCAGCCGCCCCATCAGGTCGTACCCGGTCTGGAGATCGTACTTCGTCCCGTCGACCGTCCGCGACTCCTTGACCACGCGGTTCATGAAGTCGTACGAGAACTGCGTCGTGCCGCTCGCGTCGGTCATCTTCGTCAGTTCGCCGACCGAGAACGGAACGCCTGCCTCGTCATACGTGTAGACCGCGCTGGTCATCGGGGCGACGCCCGACGGCGTCGTGTAATCCTTGCGCAGCAGGCGGTCCATCGTGTCGTACGTGAACTGGACCACGACGCCGCGCGCGTCGGTCTGCTTCGTCATCATGTTCTTGGCGTTGTACTCGTACGCCCAGTGGCCCATGTTGGGATCGTCGGTGGCGATCCGCCGGCCGAGGCTGTCGTACGTGCAGGTGACGGTGTTGCCGTTGTGGTCGATCGTCCTCACGAGGCGGTTGTTGCTGTCGTAGGCGTACTGTGTGATGTACGTCGCCGCGCCGTTGTTCTCCTCGACCTTCACCACGCGGCCGTAGCCGTCCTGGTACCGCCGCTGCACGTTGTTCCGCGCGTCGGTGTACGTCGTGACGTCGTCGTTGTACGCGATCGTCGAAATCGAGCCGTTGGCCGTCTTGGTCGACGTGATCCGGCCGACGGGGTCATACGTGTACTCCTCGGGCGTCGCGAGGCTTGCGACCGGCGGCGCCACGTACTCCTCCGAGAACGCGTCGCTGTACGCGGTCCACTGCTTGATCATCTGCCCCTTGGCGTCGTGCAGCGCCGCGCCCGTCACGTTCTGGCGCCCCGGCTCCTCCGCCGGCCCGCGGGTCTGGATCCTGCGTCCCCACCCGTCGGAGAACACGTACGTCGTCAGGCCGCCCGCCCTGCCGGGCTGCGTGTACGCCGTGGTCTTGATCCGGGCCGGCACGGAGCTGACGCGGTACTCCATCTCGGCCTGAACGTTGGTCTGCCCCGTGGCCGGGTTCACGATGGTCTGGCTGGTCTTGCGTCCCAGCGCGTCGTAGGCCGAGTAGCCGATGACGTTGTTCTGGTCCGTGATGCTCAGCATCAGGCCGTTCCGCGGGTCGTACGTCATCGCCCGCTTGTGGCCCAGCGGGCTGGTGCCCGCGGTCAGGAAGGTGTAGGTGGAGTCGTAGCCGTTCGTCGTCGTGCGGCCCAGCGCATCGGTGACCACGGCCGGATTGCCGTACGCGTCGAACCCGATCCGGGTGCCGATCCACTGCACCGCCGGCACGTTCAGCCATTTCTCCTCGCTCGTGGGGTTGCCCTTCGCCGGCGGCGTCGCGAGATCCGTCGCCCCGTCGTAGTACGTGCGCACCTGGGACACGAGATTGCTGGACGCGTCGAAGCTCTGGACCAGCGACGGCGTGTTCAGGATCCACGCCGACGGATTCAGGTTGTACGTGGTGACGGTCGACTTCTCGTCGCCGGTCGTGTTGACGTCGCCCTCGATGTACGACGCCGTCAGGTTGCCGTACGCGTCGTACGCGTGGCGGACGCGCGTCTGCGTGAACGTCAGGTCGCCGTCGTAGACGAACGCGTCGGCCTGGTCCAGGTGCGTGAAGAACGCGTTCAGGCCCGGGTACGGAGTGCTCGAGGAATACGTCTTCTGCTCTTTCCTCCAGAGGTTCCCCGACACGTCGTAGATCGCGGACTGGTACACGCGTCCCTTGCGCTGGTAGTCCTGGTGGAAGTCGTTCACCGAGGACGTCTGATCGGCATCGCGCGATTCCACATGGCCGAACCCGCGGAACTCCTTGGTCGCGCTGTCGTAGAACCCCTTCGCGTACGTGTACTTCATCGTGTTCGTCTCGCCCATGCCGTTGCCGGCGCGGGTCTCGGTGACGACGGGCATCACCATCGGCAGGAAGTCGTTGACCATGCGCGTGGACGGCTGGTACGTCAGCTCGCCGACCCCGCCGAGCCCGTTGTCCACCTTCCGGAGCAGGTCCGCGGTCGTGCCGCTGGAATAGCCCATCTCGATGTCGCCGCTGACGTTGTCGATGATGCACAGGTCCGGCAGGCCGTCGCCGTTCCACTCGCCGACTTGGATCTGGTCGTGCGCGAGGCGCAGGCTGAACGTCGGCGGAAGCTCCAGGGTCGAGCCCAATCCGCCGCCCGTGGAATGCACCACCTTGACCTTGCCGTTGCTGCGGTCGTACCAGGCGATGTCGGTCAGGCCGTCGCCGTTGTAGTCCGCCGTCGTGTAGTCCTTGTCGCCGAACGGGATCGCCCACGGGCCGGTGCGCACGAACTGCCCGCCGGTCGACAGCGCCGGGTACACCTGCTGGTCCTTCACGATCGCGACGTCCGTCAGGCCGTCGCCGTTGAAGTCGCCCGTGATGAACTGCGCCGTGGAGACGTTCGCGTTGATGATCGTCGGACTGACGATATCGGCCTGGTTGCGGAGGTCGGCGCCCAGCCCGTACGAGATGCCCTGGTTCTGGTTGTAACCCGTGATGTGAATGGTGGTCCAGCCCGCCCCCAGCGAGACCCAGCCGGCGTTCACGCGTGACACGCTTCCGCCCTGCGGCTCGATGTACAGGCACGCGACGTCCCAGCCGCCCGAGCTCGGGAGGTAGACCGACTTCCCCGTCTTCAGGTAAAGGCACGTGCTCGCCCACGTGTGCCGGTCCTGCCCCGCCGGGATCCAGATGTCGCCGTTGGAGCCGACCGAGACGTTGATGCCGCCGACGTTCATTGTCCCCGACACCGTTCCGATCGAGTAGTTCGGCTGGCCGCAGTTGCCGGGCGAGTAAGGCGCGACGCAGCCGTAGTTGTCGTGGCCGCAGTCGTAGCTGGCGATGCGCGCGATCCAGCGCACGTCGTGCGGCGAGAGAACCGGCGCGCCCTCCGCCATCAGGAGATCGAACTGGGACGCGGAGCTGAAGCCCGCGCCCGTTCCCAGCGCGACCCGCCACTGCCCTTCCTTGCACGTCCCCAGGTCCACGATTCCGTCGCCGTTGAAATCGCCCGCGACGGGGATCCCGCTCCCGAACGTCGTCTGCGAAATCGCGTTCGCCGCGTAGTTCGAGCCCGACGAAACGGCGAACCGCCACACGCCGTTGCTGTAGAGCGCGACGTCCGCGCGCCCGTCCGCGTTCCAGTCGCCGACCAGCGGCAGGTAGCCGTTGTCGCCGAAGCCGGTCAGCCACGTCTGCGGCGGCGCGAGCGTTCCCGCCGACGAGGCCAGCGAGACGTTCCACGTGCCGTTCTTGAAGTTGATCAGGTCGTTGATGCCGTTGCCGTCCGCGTCGCCGGCGAGCTGCGGCTCGGTCACGATGTTCGGGCTCATCAGGTCCACCTGCGAGACTAGCGAGTTCGCGTTGCCGCCGGAGAAGCCGTCATGCTGGTGATACCCGACGAGATGGATGATGCTCCATCCCGCCTTCAGCGTCACGCTCCCGGTGTTGATCTTCTCCGGGTAGCCGCCGGACTGAAGGTACATGCAGACGACATCCCAGCCGCCGGCGGGCGAGATCGTGATCGTCTTCTGCGATGCGACGTACACCGCCGTCCACGCGTGGACGAAGTTGTCCCGGTCGCCGTTGAAGGAGATGCTGCCGTCCGTGCCGACACTCACGCGCACGCCGCCGAAGTTGTACGAATTGCTGACGACGACCGACGAGCCCCACGGCAGGCCCGAGTACGGATCCACGCATCCGAAGTTGTCGTGGCCCATGTCCGCGCCCGCGTGCCGCACGTTCCACGCCACCTGGCTTCCCGCGCCGCGCTTCAAGTTCACCGAGTACGTCGGCGAGTCGGTCTCCTGGTAGGTGAACGTCCGCGGCGGCAGGGCGGTCGCCCCGTCCGAGCCGACCTGCGTCACGCCGCCCAGCAGCGACTGGCCCGTGCGCGCGCTCTGGCGGTAGGACAGGTTGTACCGCATGGCCAGCCGGTCCACGCCGCCGACCTTGGCGAAGGTCTCGATCCGGCTGAGCCGGCGGTTCATCTTCATCTCGAAGCCCGCGCGGTAGGTCGTCGTGGTGTCCGGGCGCGATTCGTTGTAGAACACGACCTTGTTCGCCGGCGCGAGGCCGCTGGGCTCGTGGCCCGTGTACCGGATTTCCTGCAGCGTGGCGACGACGGTGTTGCTCTTCTCGTACGTCAGCTCCATCGTGTTGCCGTTGACGTCGATCACCTTGTCCAGGCACCACTGGTACACCAGCGTCCCGTTCTCCACGCGGGACGCGGACGTTCTCCCCATCAGGTACCGCGTGCCGCTCTTGTCCGTGACCTGCCAGCCGTTGGTGCCCAGGTTCTCGAACTTCATGAACAGGCCTTCGTCCTCCGCCCGGTACGTCCCATTCGTGAGCTTCACCAGCTCCGAGCTTCCGCCGCCGAGCTGGAAGCTGAACGTGTCCGTGTCGTTGTACTTCGGCACGCCGTACTTGGTGCTGCGCTCGACGAAGCCCAGGGTCAGGCCCCAGCCCACGCCGAGCCACCCGTTGCGCCCCGCGGACGAATAGGACAGCGCCAGCTGCGGCTGGAGGCCCTTGCGTCCCGGCGGAACCACGATCGGAACCCCCGCCGTCGCGCGGCCGGTGAACAGGTCGGGCTGGAAGCTCTCGATGACCGTCGCGGCCGGCGTGGGCGCGGAGCCCGCGGACACCGTGCTGGTGCCGGGATTGGCGGCCTCCGCCGGGGGCAGGGTCACCTGCGAGATGCAGAACGCGAGGATGAGGATCCACGTGATCGGCGCTTCAACCGGCTTGATCCATTTTCTGTAAGGCATTTTCATGTTCGGGTCCTTTCCTTAAGGAGTGGGCGGAGCGCGGAAGATGTACAGCGACCGCGAGATCTGGTTCGTCGCGTTCAGCGGGTCCCGCGCCGCGACCTTCGTCACGTGATAGCCGAAGCTGTTCGTCGAGGGCGTCCACGACGCCGTCGCCGTCGAGGACCACGACCGGACCACCGTGCTGTCCACGATGAACTGGTACTGCAGGCCGTCGCCGTCCGCGTCCGTCGCCGTCGCCGAGAGCGCCACCGCCGACGCCGTGTGGAAGTTCCCCGTGCTCGTCATGCTGATGGAACCCATGACCGGCGCGACGTTCGCGGTCGTCGGCCGCGGGTCATACCCGTCCAGCGCGCCGTCGCCGTCGCTGTCCCGGTTCAGCGGGTTCGTCCCGTAGACGTTCGTCTCCTCCCAGTCGGAGAGCCCGTCGCCGTCGCCGTCGATCCAACTGACGGCGCGCTGGCTCACCGGCGGCCCGCTGCCCGTCGGAGTGTACGCGGCGTTCGTCGCCAGCGCGATCTTGTCGATGAGAATCCCGTCCTCTCTCATCCAGACGTTCACCGTGTGGATGCCGACGTTCGTCACGTTCAGCGTCGCCGCCGGCCCGTCCGACGTCACGCGCGACCAGCCCCAGTTCGTCGTGAACCCGTTGATCCGGTCCGCCGTGCTCACGGCAGCCCCGTCGAGTCCCACGTGGCAGGAGTCGTCGTTCCCGCTCGGGCCGCGTCCGCGGATCCAGACATAGTGCGTTCCGGTCCGGCGGAAGTTCACGCGGTAATCCATCCGCGGGCTGTTCGTCACGTAGCCCGTGTCGCGCGCGACGCCCGAGTTCGGCGCCGAGGTCATCATCCCCGTGCCCGAGAAGCCCGTCGGCGACGTGGCGAGCACCCAGCTCGAGCCGCCCATCGGGATGTTCGTCTCGTACGCCTCCGCCTCGAACGCCGTCAGGCCGAAGTACCCGCCGCTCTCCTGGTACGCGATCGTGCCCGTCGCCGCGTTCACCGTGATCGAAACCGTGCTCGTCGAGGTCATCAGCGTGTCGTTGGCCCGAAGCCTCAGAACGTATACTCCGCTGCTCGAGAAGTTCGCCAGCGTGATCAGGTTGTTCGTGACCGAGAACACCACCGGCCCCGGCCCGCTCACCCGGTCCCACGCCACCGTCACCTTGTTCGACGGCACCTTGTCGTCCCACATCGTCCCGTTCAGGCCCATCGACGCCGGCAGGCGGATCGTCTGGTTCGACCCCGCGAACACCGACGGCGGCTGGTTCGCCACCACTCGCACATCATCGTTCGACGAAAGCACCCCGTCGCTGCCGGTCAGCCTGACCACGTACACGCCCGAGGTCGAGAAGCTCGCCGTCGTCACCAGCGATGTCGCGTTCGCAAACGTCACCGTGCCGGTGCCGCTGACCTTGCTCCACGTCGTTTTCAGCACGTTCGACGGCAGGCCGTCGTCCACCGACTTCCCGTTCAGCGTCACCGTCGCCGGCCACTTCACCACCTGGTCCGGCTGCGCGTTCACGTACGGCGGCTGGTTCGGCGGCCGGTTCGTCAGGAACAGCGCCTGCACCTCCGCGGCCGACAACGCGCGTGAGTGAATCTGCACTTCGTCCAGCCGCCCGTTCACCGTCGCCGCCGTGTACCCGCGCCCGATCCGCACCGGGCTCGTCGACGCCTTGGGCTTCAGGTTCGTCGCCGTCGAGTATGTCGTCTGCGACACCAGCGCGCCGTTGTAGTAGCTCGACACGCGGTTCGAGACCGCGTCCCGCACGATGATCACGTTCTGCCAGATCGAGTTCACCAGCTTGCCTGCCGGCAGGGCGGTCCAGCTCCAGTAGTTGCTCGTGGACTGCGCCGTGCCGTGGTAGTACGACAGCCGCCCGTCCGTCTCGATCGTCAGCGCGAACTCGCCCCCGTAGTTCTTGTCGATGGGGTTCAGCCGGTTGTTCCCGATGTTGTTCGCCTTGATCCAGAACGACAGCGTCATGCTTCCGGCGACCTGGAGATTGCTGCTGTTTGGAATTTCGACATAGGCGTTGGTCGTGCCGAACCACGCCGCCTTGCCGCTCACGCCGCCGCTCGTCGGCGCCGCGCCGTTGTACGCGCGGCCGTGGTTGCCGAGGCCGGAGCTGTCGACCACTTCGTTGACCGCGCCGGTCCACGCCGCCTGCTCGAAGCTCCACTTGCCGACCAGCGCGTTCGTCACCACGGGCTGCGACGGCCCGGTCAGCCGGATCGTGTACGAGCCCGTCGCCGTCCCGTTCAGCACGGACACCCGCGCGTAGTACGTTCCCGCGCTCGTCGCCGTGAACGCCGCCTGCGTCAGCGTTCCGATGATGGATTGCCGGTAGCTGTTCGGGCCGTAGATCACCACGTAGCAGGCCGCCGTCAGCGTGCCCTGCGGCGCAATCACGGTGTACGCCCCCGTCACTCCCGCGTTGAACGTGTACCAGTCCTCTTCGTACAGCACCGAGATGCTGTTGGTGATCGGCGCACCGTTCACCGCCAGCGTCACCGGCGGCGAGTACTGGATGGACCAATTCTTCGCGGGCGATTCCCAGTAGTCGTTCTTGACCTTGAAGTAGACCGTCTTCTTCCCCGCGTTGGAGGAGAGCGTGAACGCCGGCCCGGTCGAATACGTCTGCCACGCCGCGCCGCTGAAGTTCGACGCCTCGCTCGCCATGTACTGCGTCGGATCCCCGCCGCACCAGTTCGTCAGCGTCACGTTGCGCGACGGCGTCGACGCATAGCCCAGGCTGTCGATGTACACGGAGCTCACCCACGGCGGCTGGCCTTTGATCACACGGATCGAATACGAGCCCGTCGCGGTGCCGTTCAGCACCGACACGCTCACGTAGTACGTTCCCGTCACGCTGGCCGTGAACGTCGCCTGCGTCTGCACGCCGATGATCGCCCTCCGGTAGCTGCCCGGCTCGTAGATCACCACGAAGCAGCCCGCCGTCAGCGTGCCCCGCTGCGCGACGACCGTGTACGCGCCGGTCGCGCTCGCGTTGAACGTGTACCAGTCCTCCTCGTACAGCACGGAGATACTGTTCGTCACCGGCGCCGCGTTCACCGTCAGAGGGACCGGCGGCGAGTACACGATCGAGTCGCTCTTCGCCGGCGATTCCAGGTAAGCGTTCCTCACCTTGAAGTGGACCGTCTTCGTCCCCGCGTTCGACGAGAGCGTGAACGACGGCCCCGTGGAGTACGTCTGCCACGCCGCGCCCGTGAAGTTCGACGATTCGCTCGCCATGTATTGCGTCGGGTTTCCGCCGCACCAGTTCGTCAGCGTCACCGTGCGGGACGGCGTCGACGCGGCCATGAGGTCGATGTACATGGACTCCACCCACGGCGGCTGGCCCTGGACCACGTTGATCGAGTAGGTGCCAATCGCCGCGCCCTGCCACGCCGAGATCCGCACGTAGTACGTTCCCGTGCTCGTGGCCGTGAACACCGCCTGCGTCAGCGTCGGGATGATCGTGGCCGTGTAGCTGTTCGGGCCGAACACGACCACGTAGCAGGCGTCGAAGAGCGTGCCCTTCCGCGCCGTCACCGTGTAGGCGCCGGTCACCGCCGCGGTAAACGTGTACCAGTCCTCCTCCTGCGGAGCCGAGATGCTGTTCGTGACCGGCGCCGCGTTCACGGTCAGCGTGACCGGCGGCGAGTACTGGATCGAGTCCATCATGAACGGGGATTCCGCGATGTGGTTCCTCACCTTGAAGTAGACAGTCTTGTTTCCCGCGTTCGACGAGAGCGTGAAGGACGGGCCGGTCGAATAGGTCTGCCACGCCGCGCCGCTGAACGCGGCGGACTCGCTCGCGATGTACTGGGTCGGCCCGCCATTGCAGAGGTTCGCCAGGGTGACGCTCCGGCTCGGAGTGGATGCCGCTCCGGAATTGATGTTCATCCAGAGCAGGATCGGCGGCTGCGACACCGTCACGTTGACCGTGATGTCGCCCCAGCCGGAGAACTCGGTGTCGCTCGCCAGCAGGCGCAGGACGTACGTGCCGGCGACGGGGAAGCTCGCCGACGTGTTCAGCGTCTGCGTGTTCGTGAACGTCGCGGTCGCGGGGCCGATGACCTGCCGCCAGCCGCCGTAGAGCGTGTTCGTCGGAATCCCGTCGTCGCTGAGCGTCGCGTTCAGGCGCGCCGTCGCAGGCAGAACAACCGACGTGTCGCCCGACACGGTCACGCGCGGCGGGTTGTTGACGTACGCCCTCGAGAGCACGAGCCGGATGTGATTGTAGTTGCCGACGTTCGCGCCCGCGCCCTGGCTGTCCAGAACCAGCGTCAGGATCTGCGCGCCGCGGTACAGCCAGACGTTCGTCACCGTGACGTCCTGCCAGACCTGCCAGCCGCCGGTGGCGGGAAGGGCCACGGGGCCCGTGACGTTCGCGCCGTCGGCCTCGAGGTGGAACGAAGCGCCGGCCGCCTCGCCGTTCGCGACGCGGAAGATGACGTTGTACCAGCCCGCCGTGAGCACGTTGACCGTGTAGTCCATCCACTCGCCGGCCTTCGTGTAGCCCACGTTGTAGCCGCCGTTGGTGTCCGAGCACGCTTCGATATCCACGCCCTCCGTCGTGCGGTACTGCCCGCCCTCGTTGTTCGAAGTCGTGTCGTGGTACGAGACGCCCTCGCCGCCGGTGTTGAAGTTCTCGAACTCAACCTTGCCGGGAATCATGAACGGAAGCGCGTTGTTGGTCGGGCTCGAGCCGATATACGCCTCCTGCGCGTCGTCCAGCCGGTCGCCGTCGCGGTCGACGAACAGCAGCGTGCCGTACACGCGGACCTCGCCCGCCGTCCGCCGCAGCTGCAGCGTGCGCACCGCGGGGTTCGCCTTCAGCGGGATCGTCACGCGCACGATCCGGGTCTGGTTGGTGCCCTTGACCAGGTTGCCGAGGATGTTGTTCGAAATGGAAATGCCGTTGGAGCTCAGCAGGTCCGCGTACAGCGCGGCGCCCGCGTGATCATAAAGGTAGAGGTCCATCGAGAGGTCGTTGGTCAGGTACGCCCGGTTGAAATCCATCCGCAGGCAGTTGTTCGTCGCCGTGTTGTTCATGGCCACGAACCAGCCGTTCGACCACAGCCCCGTCCCCACCTTCGATCCCCACAGGCACCACTTCGGGCCCGTGTACCGATAGACGTTCCCCGTCGTCAGCTCCGCCGCGCCCCAGTAGAACACCGCGCGGCTCAGCGGGTCGCTGTCCCAGTTGTCCCACCAGCCGTCCATGTCCGTGTCTTCCGTCCACGGGTCGGTCCACTTCTGCGCCTCGTAGCGGTTCGTCAGCGTGTCGCCGTCGTAGTCCAGCAGGGCGTCCGCCGCGTTGGTCGGGTTGAGGAAGAAGAAGTTCTCGTAGTTGTTGGACATCCCGTCGCCGTCGGTGTCCTGGGCGAATCCGAGCCCGGGTATTGCGACGAGCGCCGCCGCAATCAGCGCCGCCTGCACGAAACGAATCCACGCTCCCCGTGTCACTGCTTTCATCTTCTTCCTCCTTCGCGTTCCCGCATTCCTTTAAGGAACCGGCCGCGTCAACCGTGGGTTGCCTGCCTGTTTGAAACTCGTGGGACCGGCCTTCCGCGCCGCGCCGAAAAGGGAGAGAGGGGAGAGACGCGCGACAGCCGTGGCCGTCCGCTGAAGAGACAGTTGGTCCTGATCAGAACGCCTGCCGTGAAATGCGCCATAAGAACAGCTTGAACGACCTCCCCGAAACCGCCGGAGCATTATTACACCTAGTTGCATACTAGAACCTGTGATCAGAGTCAAGCAGAAACAGGCTGTTTGCAGGCCTTTTCGGCCAATTTCCCATGATTTGGGACAAACGGGGGCGGTGTTCCAAGCCTTGGAAATCCAGGGCGGGAATCTTCCGAGGCCTGGAAAATCCCCGCCCCGCCCTCCGCACCGTGCAGTCCTAGTTGTTCACCTCGTGGATGATCGCCGGCACCTGGTCGAAGTACACCTCCGACGCCACGAACGGCGTCGCGATGAACAGGTCGACCGCATTCATCAGGCCGGAGAAGGTGCCCTGGATGACGTTGGCGGCCTCCGTGTAGTACCCGAACTGGTCGTACTTGCCGCAGAAGATGCCGTTGAGCCAGTCGTGCGGCCCCGAATAAACTTCCTGGATCATGTCCGGCCAGCTGCCCTTCTGGTAGCCCATGCCGAGCATCTGGCCCGCCTTGTCCTGCGTGCCGCCGAAGATGCTGCCGGGGTCGTCGTTGAGCCCGCCTTTCTCCCAGACCCACCGCGCGCCCGCCGCCTTGTCGTTGCTGCCGCGGAATCCGTTGCTGTGCTGGGACGTGTCGATCTTGGTCCCGTCCGGGCGGAAGTTCGACGTGCTGCGCACGTTCTTCTGCATGGCCGTCGCGGCCGAGTTCATCGCGGCCATGCCCGCGCCGATGGCGGCGCCGCGCAGGCCGCAGTTCAGCGCGTCCTCGACGGACGCGCCGTAGATCAGCGCATCCACGAAGCCGGTGCCGAACCCGAAGGCCGTGCTTTCGGTGATGTACTTCACGTAGGTGCCCAGGTTGGCCTTGTCCATGGTGATGTAGCCCGACGCGTGGAACGCGGCCCCGGCCAGGAAGTTGAAGCCGCCGGCGATCGCGCCCCGCAACGGGTCCGCCCCCTGGATGTGCGCGTTGAGCGCCCCGGCCGCCATCGCCCCCACGAACCCGCCCACGGCGGTGAACGCCCCCGTGATCGCGCCGCTGAGCATCCCCTGCAGGATGTCGCCGCCGGTGATCGCGGCCATGAGCCCGCCGAAGATCGCGCCGCCGACAGCGCCCTGGAACGCCACCCACGCGATCGCCAGCACGAACTGGATGAAGTGCCCCGACGGATCGTTGAACTGGACGGGGTTGTTGAGGGCGTACGTGTAGCGGTTCAGCATCTGCGGGTTGCCGGGCGACTGCACGTACGAGTCCGGCTGGATGAAGCGCCCGATCGCGGCGTCGTAGTACCGCGCGTTGAAGAAGTAGAGGCCGGTTTCCGCGTCCAGCCGCTGGCCGGTGAACTTGTGCGCGACGTCCACCGAGCCCTCCTGCCGGCTCATGGAGCCGTACGGCGTGTTCTCGTACAGCGCGACCCGCGTCCCGCCCTGGTCCGTGATCACGTTCGCCGAGCCGAGATGGTCGCTGTGGTAGTACCGCAGGCTCCCGGTCGACTCGCGCGCCGCGACCCGCTGCCCGCCCGCGAAGACGTACGTCGTGATCTTCCCGTCCGGCGCCACCTCGTAGCCGCGCCCGATGAAGCGCGTGGTTCCGGCGGCGGTGACGTTCTTCACGCGGCCGCCGTCGCCGTTGTACACGTGCTGCACCGTCTCCGCCTGCGCGCCGGTGATGGACGGCGTCCACGTCGCGGCCCTCAACACCTGCACGTAGTACGCCTTGCCCGGCACGACCTGGTCCACGACCGACATCGTCTTCGTGACGGCGTCGAAGCCCTTCACCGTGCCGTAGTCCGTGCCCGACACAAGCGGGCTCAGCCACTGCGACACGGACATCGCACGGCCCGGCGCGGAAAGGAGATTCCAGCCGTTCGTCAGGGACCGGGCCGGCGGCGTTCCCCCCACGCTGACCAGGTTCATCGTCGCGCCCGCGGCGTTCGTGCAGAATACCCAATAGCCGTCGCCCGGCGTCACGTTCGTGAACTGGTTGTAGGCCGGGTCGCCGACGTTGCTCTCGAACTTCTGGTCCTGCGGCCGCAGGCGCGTGACCTGGCTGTACGCCGTCCCGAACTGCTTCAGCGCGTTGGTGACCGTCGTGGCGGCGCCCAGTTTCGGAAGGCCCACGAGGTTCCAGCCCGACTCCAGCCGGAGGGTGTCGGGCGCCGTCGGCGGCACCTGCACCTGCACGAGGCGGTTCTCCGCGTCGTACGTCAGGTTCTGCGTGCCCGGCCCCGATCCGCTCCTCGTGGTCATGTTGCCGCCCGCGTCGTACGTGAACGAGAGGCCGGCCGACGTGGACATGACCGCGTGCGGCTTGCTGTTGACCGCGCCGTAGGCCATCGTGACGCCTTCCTTCGCCGTCATGTTCCCGATCTGGTCGTAGGCGTACGACAGCGAGCCGTAGCGCGCGCTGTTCGCCGTGAGCAGGCGGTTCAGGGAGTCGTACGTGAAGCTCTGCGTCCCGGAGTTAACCGCGTCGGTGATGCCGAGCACGTTGCCCGCGTTGTCGAACTGGTACGTGAAGTCCTGGAGCGTGCCGCCCGGCCCCGCGCTGACCAGCCGGTCCAGCCGCCACGTGAGCGGGTTGAACGAGTAGTCGCTCGTGACGCCGTTGCCGTACGCGATCTTCGTCAGCTGCCCGGCCGCGTTGTAGTTGATGTTCGAGATGATCGTCTGCGCGGACTGCCCCGACGGGGTCAGCGTGATCGTCTCGATGCCGCCCTGGAGATTGTACGTGTAGCCGACCGAGTCCCGGTTGGGATACGTCAGCGTCGAGATGCGCCCGAGCGTGTCGTACGTCGTGCGGTTGGTGTAGGTCGCGCCGTCCATCGTCAACTTCTCGGCCAGCACGCGCCCGATCTTGTCGTACTCGAAGCCCGCGGTCCCCGTTCCGTCCGTGATCTCCGTGAGACGGCCCTTTGACCAGGACTTGAGCGGATTGTCATATGTATAGACGACCGCCGCCTGGTTCGTGGGAACGCCGATCCCGCCGGGGATGTCGTAGTCCTTGCGCGTCGCCCGCCCGATGGTGTCGTACGTGTAGCGCAGGCGCACGCCTCTCGCGTCGGTCACCGAGGAGAGCCCGCCGGCATCGTCGTACACGTACGTGGAAAGGCCCATGTCGGGGTCGGTCATCTGGATCTTGCGTCCGAGGGAATCGTAGACGGTCGTCGTGATGTTCCCCTTGGCGTCCGCCAGCCGGGTCATGCGGCCGAGCGAGTCGTACGAGTACGTGGTCGTGGCGTACAGCGTCGGGCTCGGTGCCGTGCCCTCGAATTCCTGCACCGTGGCCAACTGGCCGTACGCGTCGCGGAAATGGCGGACCATGTGCCCGTTCGCGTCCACCGAGGTGACGCTCCAGTCGTCGAAGAGGGTCATGCTCGACGTGCCGTCGGGATGCGTCGTGCCGGTCAGCCGCCCCAGCGCGTCGTAGGCATGCACAGCCGGGGTCGCCAGGTTGGGCACGGACGTGTGCGGCTGGTACGAGCTCGACGCCGTCGCAAGGTACGGCGCCCACTGCCGCGCCACGAAGCCCCGGTCGTTGAACTCCTGGACGCCCGTCACGACCTGCTGGGCCGGATTTTCCGCCGGCGACCGGACCTGGATCGGCCGGTTCAGCCCGTCGAAGAAGGTGTGCGTGATCAATTCGTTCGTCGTGCCGTGCTGGCTGCGGACGTACTGCGTCGCGCGCGTCGGAACGGTTGAGACGTCGTACACGAACCGCGTCGTCGGCAGGGCCCGCGTGTCGTTCGGGCCAACGACCAGCGAGAGGCGGCCGAGGGCGTCGTATTCGTTCGTCATGGAAACGCCGGCGGCGTCGGTGGAGGCGATCACCGCGTTGTACCGCGCGTCGTACGACATCGTGCGCGCGTGCCCCAGCGGGTTCTCGATCTTGACGACGAACGTCCGCGTGGCGGTGTCGAAGGTGTTGCTCACCGAACGGTTCAGCGGATCGATCGCGGACACGACGTTCCCGTACGCGTCGAACGACGCGCGGCTGGCGATCCACCGGTTCACGGTGCCGGACGCGTCCCGGTCGAGCCAGGACTCCTGGCGGGTCAGGTTGCCCTTCAGCGGCGCCGCCCCGAGGCTCGCGGAGCCGTCATAGTAGAAGCGCGTCTGTGACACCACGTTGCTCGAGGCGTTGTAGCTGCTCACGAGCGACGCCGCGCTGAGGATCCAGTTGGTCGTGTTCACCGCGAACGTCGTTACCTGCGAACGCTCGTCGCCGCTCACGCCGACCTCGCCGTCGCTGTACGTCGCCGACATGTTGCCGTAGGCGTCGTACGCGTGGCGGACGCGCGACTGCCGGAACGTCGTGTTGCCGTCGTAGTCGAACGTGTCGGTCTGGTCCAGGTGCGTGTAGTAGCAGTCCAGGCCCGGGTACGGGGTCGAGGCCGACCACGCCTTCTCAACCTTCGACCACAGGTTGCCGTCGGCATCGCGGATCTCCGTCCGGAACGCCCGCCCCTTGCGGAACAGGTCCTGGTGAAACTCGGTGATCGCGGAAACGAACGACGTGTCGCGCGCCTCCACGCGGCCGAACCCGCGGAACTCCTTGGTCGCGGCGTCGTAGAAGCCCTTCGAGTACGCGTACATCATACGGTTGGTGTTCCCCATTCCGTCGCTCGTCCGCGTCTCGGTGACGACCGGCATGATCAGGGGCAGGAAGTCGTTCGCCATCTGGGTGGACGGCTGGTAGACCAGCTCGCGGCTCCCGCCGACGCCGTTGTCGCACTTCTTCAGCAGGTCCGCCGCCGTGCCGCGCGAGTAGGCCGTCTCGATGTCCCCGCTGACGCTGTCGATGATGCACAGGTCCGGCAGGCCGTCGCCGTTCCACTCGCCGACCTGCACCTGGTCCTGCGACAGCCGCAGGCTGAGCGTCAGCGGCAGTTCGGTCGTCGAGCCCAGCCCGCTGCCGGTCGAGTAAACGACCTTCACCCGGCCGCTCGTCCGGTCGTACCAGGCGATGTCGGTCATGCCGTCGCCGTTGTAGTCGGCCGTCGTGTACTCCTTGTCGCCGAACGGGATCGTCCACGTGCCGCCGCGGACGAACTGGCTGCCCGTCGAAAACGCCGGGTACACCTTCTGGTCCTTGATGATCGCCACGTCGGTCAGTCCGTCGCCGTTGAAGTCGCCGGTGACGTGCTGGGCCGTGCTGACGTTCTCTTCGATCTTGACCGGGCTGATGATGTCGAACGCCGAAGTGAACGCGAGCGGGATCTCGTTCACCGACTGATCGTCGTCGTTTTCGTTGTAAGTCGTCGCGTGGACCTTGGACCAGCCCGCGTTGAACGGGATCGTGGGCGAGTTGGGCATCTCGTAGGGCCCGCTGAAGCTGCCGTTCTGCTCAACATAGACGGCGGCGGCGCGCTCGTTGGCGCCGCTGCGGGTGAACGGAACCGACTTGCCCGTCTTCAGGTAGACCCAGATCCACGCATGCGCGTAAACATCCTTCGGCGCGCCGAGGCGGAGCCGACCGTCGCTCCCGATCGTGATCGACGCGCCGCTCCACGAGGTCGAACCCGGCCCGAAGATCTGCGCGGCGGGGAACGAGCCGTTCAGGTTGCAGTTGCACGTGTATCCCTGCGGGTTGAGGTAGCCGCAGTACTCGCCACTGCAGTCGCGGCCGACCGCGCGCACGTACCAGCGCGGGTCGTGCGGCGCGAGCACCGCCGCCCCTTCGGACATGGTCGTGTCGAACGACGCGGTGGAGGCGAACCCGCTGCCGCTGCCCACGGCGACCCGCCACTGGCCGTCGCTGAACGTGCCGAGGTCCACGACGCCGTCGCCGTTGAAGTCGCCGGCCAGCGGTTTGCCGCTGCCGAAGATCGCCTGCGAGAGGCCGTTCGCCGTGAAGTTGGAGCCGGTCGAGATCGCGAAGCGCCAGACGCCGTTGCTGTACAGCGCGACGTCCGTCCGGCCGTCCGCGTTCCAGTCGCCGACGAGCGGCGCGTAGCCGCTGTCGCCGAAGCCGCTCAGCCACACCTTGGGCGGCGCGAGCGTGCCCGCCGACGAGGCGAGCGAGACGTTCCACGCGCCGTTCTTGTAGTTGATCAGGTCGTTGATCCCGTTGCCGTCCACGTCGGCCGCCAGCTGCGGCTCGACCACGATGTTCGGCGTCATCAGGTCCACCTGCGTGGCGAGCGAGTTGGCCAGGCCGCAGGAGTAGCTCTGGTGCTGGTGGTAGGCCACCAGGTGGATGATGCTCCAGCCGGACTTGAGCGTGACGTCGCCCAGGTTGACGCGGATCGGCACGCTGCCGCCGGACTCGATGTAGATGCAGAACTCGACATCGCCGCTCCCGGCGCGCGTCAGGGTGATCGTCCGGTCACCCCCCACGTACACCGCGGTCCACGCGTGGACGAAGTTGTCCTGGCCGGCGCTCATGGCAATGCTGCCGCTCGAACCCACGCTCACGCTGACGCCGCCGACGGAGGTCGAGTTGCTGACGACGACGGGCGAGCCGTACGGGATGCCCGAGTACGGCTCCACGCAGCCGAAGTTCTCGTGGCCGGTGTCCATGCCGACCGACCGCACGTTCCACGCCACCTGGCTTCCCGTGCCGCGCTTGAGGTTGACCGTGTAGGCCGGGGCGTCGCTGTCCTGGTACGTGAACGTCCGCGCCGGCAGCGCCGTCGTGCCGTCCGACCCAACCTCCGTGATCTGCTTGAGCAGGGACCGGCCGGTCCGCGCGCTGGCCTGGTAGGTAAAGCTGTAGCGGCGCGCGAGCGAGAGCGAACCGCCGACGGTCGCGTACGTTTCGATCTTCGCGAGCCGCTTGCTCATGGGCAGGGTGAAGCCGGCGCGGTAGCCGGACTCGATGTCCGGCCGGTCCTCGAGCGTGAAGGTCACGCGGTTCGCGGGGGCCAGCCCCGACGGCTCGTGGCCGGTGTAGTCGATCTGGGAGAGATACGTCTGCCCGTCCACCTTGGCGTACGTCACGCTCAGCGTGTTGCCGTTCGGGTCGACGATCTTGTCGAGGCACCACCGGAACACCTGCGCGCCGTTCTCGATGCGCGAGGCGGCCGTCCGCCCGAAGAGGTACTTCGTGCCGGTCTTGTCCGTCACCTGCCAGCCGTTCGTTCCGACATTCTCGACACGGAGGAAGAGCCCCTCGTCCTTCGCGCGGTAGGTCCCGTCGTACACCTGGAGCAGCTCGGAATTCACGCCGTGCAGGAGGAACGTAAAAACGTCGGAGCTGTCGTACTTCGGCACGCCCTTGCGCGTGGACCGCTCGATGTAGCCGAAATCCATGCCCCAGCCCGCCCCCAGCCAGCCGTTGCGGCCGGACGAGGAGTAGATGAGCGCCAGCGTCGGCTGCAGGGCCTTGCGTCCCGGCGGCACCGCGATCGGGATGCTCGTCGTCGCGCGGCCGGTGAACAGGTCCGGCTGGAAACTTTCCGTCGTCGTCGCCGCGGGCGCGGGGGCCGAACCGGCCGACACGGAGGTCGTGCCGGGCCCGCCGGCTTCCGCCGCGGGAATGGTGATCTGCGAGATGCAGAACGAGAGGATCAGGATCCACGTGATCGGCGCTTCAACCGGCTTGATCCATTTTCTGTAAGGCATTTTCATGTTCGGTCCTTTCCCAAAGAAATGGTCGTCAGGAAAACGCGCGACGAACTCAAGACCCGTTCGTCGAACTCGGTTCCTGGAAAAAGCCTCCTTACGGCTGCGGCGGCATCCGGAAAACGTAAACCGACTGCGCCCGCGTGCCGGTCGCCCCCCACGCGTCGCGCGCCTCGACCGTCATCACCCGCACCCCCACATCCTGCGCGGCCGGAGTCCAGGAGAACTGGTTCCCCGTCTGCCACGAGGTGAAGGGGCCCCCGCCGGCGCTCAGGCGGTACTGGATCGCGTCGCCATCGGCATCCGAACCGGAAACGGTCGTCAGAATCGCCGAGCCGTTGTGGAAGTTGCCCGTGCTCTGCAGGGTCAGGGGCTGGATGACCGGCGCGACGTTGGACACGGCGGGCCGCGGGTCGATTCCGTCGTTGATCTGGTCGCCGTCCGTGTCGGACCGCATCGGGTCCGATCCGCCCCCGCGCAGCTCCGCCACGTCGGAAAGCCCGTCGCCGTCCTGGTCGTGCGAGTTCGTCACGGAGATCGCGACGATCTTGTAGTACATCGAAGTGAACGTTCCGACGGCGGAAGCGTCCTGCCACACGAGCGACCCGTTCGTGCCGAGGGTCATCCCGCGGATCAGCTCCCAGGTCCCGTCGAGTTTCGCGGAAGACCAGACCTGGTAGTAGACCGTCGTCGTGGCGGTCCACCCGATGCGAAACGCATTCCCCGTCGCCGTGCCCGAGACCGGGAAATTGCCCGACCCGGATGCGACGGAGAATTCCGCGTCGTCCCACTTCACCGCCGCCGTGCCGCCGCCGACGAAGTTGCCGCCGCCGACCAGCACCTTGACCAGGTTCACGTTCGGAAGCACGTTCGTGGCGACGAACGAATACACGTTCCACTGGTTCGGCCGCGCGATCAATCCGCCGTAGATCGAGAGCGTGTCCTGCCGCGTCCACGCCGACGCGCCGTTGGTCCAGTACTCGATCTTCAGCCACGCCTCGCTCGCGCTCGATCGGAAGTTGGTTTCGGCCAGCCCCCAGATGTTGAACGTCAGCACGTCCCCCGCCGACACGCTCACGGCCACGTCCTGCCCGAACCCGCCCCAGCCGCCCGGCGTCCACGATTGGAACACCATGCCGTTCGTCCCCGTGCGCCACGCCCACGATTCCTGCGAGCAGTTGCCGTACGACCACCAGCCGGACATCGACCCGGTCTCAAAGCCCGGATTCACCAGGAGATTGCCCGCGCTCGCGAGCGAACAAACGGAGAGAATGACACCTGCGATGGCGGCTGCGCGGACGAGTCGCGACCGCTTGAGACAGACCGGGCCCGCTTCAGATCCGCCGCGAGTAACTGTGTACATGTACACCTCGGATACGACGTAAGGAAACAAATGCACCTAGTTGCACCCTAGATGATACTATTTTTGCATGAAAATCAAGCCAAAAACGTGCTGATAGAGAACAACTTATGAAAGTAGAGCGGTTTAACCGTGCAAAATTGTCGAATATCGCCGGTGTGAGCGGGGCCGGGTTAACCCGTTCTCCGGAAGCCCTGCGCGGTGCGGCATTTACGGCGCATGGGCAGAATGCGTATGTTCACTGGCGTATCCGGCCACCAAGGAGGGAATGATGGAAACCACGCCCGCAGCCGTACCGGCTCCGCCGCAAGCCGACTTGATCGCCGCCGTACTTAAACTTCAGAGCCAGCATAAAGCCGGCGCGACCTGGTTCTACTGGATCGCCGGCCTCTCGGTCATCAACTCGATCGTCATTCTCGTCGGCTCGACGTGGAGCTTCATCGTAGGATTGGGTATCACGCAAGTCGTCGACGCCATCGCGATGGGAGTCGCGCAGCAGGCGTCCGCGCAGTCCGGACTGATCCTGAAGGCGATGGGCTTCATCTTCGACCTTCTCGTGGCCGGCCTGTTCGTTTTCTTCGGCGCCTTCGCCGTGAAGCGGCACACGTGGGCGTACGTCGTCGGCATGGTGCTCTACGCGTTCGACGGGCTGATCTTCCTGATCGTGCAGGATTTCCTCAGCATCGGCTTCCACGTCTTCGCGCTCTTCTGCATCTACGGTGGACTGCAGGCGGCGATCAAGCTGAAGGCGCTCGAGGAAGCGGTCCAGGCGGTTCCGCCGCCGGTCCCGCCGGCGGCGTAGGTTCGTCGGGCGGCAGGCCGGTTCTCTTCATCGTTTGCTTTTCACGCGGTTCGAGCGTACCCTTGAGCCGTGGCACACAAAGCAACCCGCCCCGCCGAAAACCGCCTCATCGTCTGCGCGATGCTCCGTCACGCCGGCATGCCGCTGATGAGCCCGTACTACGCGGACATCTTCCGGAGCATCGAAGAGGAAGTGGCCGCGCGCGGCCACGACATGATCTTCACATCGGTGCCCTACACCGCTCTCTGGGCGGCCAACAAACACCCGCGCGCCGTGCCGCTGATGCCGAAGAGCAACCCCTACAAAGGAGCCCTGCTCATCGGCGGGCTGACGGACAACTTCGCGATGGCCTACCAGCAAATGGGAATCCCGGTCGTGCTGGTGGACAAGCCCGCCGTGGCGGGAATTTCGTCGGTCATGCCGGACAACGTCCGCGCCGCCGCCTGCGCGGCGCGCCACCTGATTGAACTCGGCCACCGGCGCATCGCATTCCTTGGCGCTCGTCCCGATCCGGTCGTCGAGGCGCGGTTTTCAGGCTTCAAGTCCGCGCTTCGCAGGGCGGGGCTGGAGTTCGACCCGCAGGATTACATCCACGGCAGCTACAGCACGCACGGCGCCTTCGACGCAACCCGGGCCTATCTGAAACAGCGAAGGAAACGGCTCCCCACCGCCATCCTGGCGGTCAACGACGAAGCGGCGATCGGCGTCATCCGCGCCCTGCAGGCCAGCCGAATTTCCGTGCCGGGCAGGATTTCGGTCATGGGATTCGATGACATCGCCCCGGCGGCCGGATCGAACCCACCGCTGACCACCGTGCGGATCCCGCGCCGGGAAATGGGGACGTTGGCGGTCCAGACTCTGCTCGCCCAGATCGAAGATCCAACGATCGGTCCTTCGGAGATCAGGCTGCCGACCCGACTGGTTGTCCGCGAATCGTGCTCGGAACCTCCGCAGGCAGGCCGCGCTAGCGGATCGAGTACTCGGAAACCTTCCAGGCCCCGCCGGCGTCGAGAATGAGCGTCAGGCTTTCCGTGGCGTCCGGCTTCTTCTCAAAGGACGTGCTGGCTTCAATCACAACAGTCTGCGCGCCGGGCTGCGGCGTCTGCCACGAGCGCGACACGACTTTGCCCAGCGGTTTGCGGTTCGTGTTCATCCGGGACTCCCACGCCACCCGCGCCATGCCGCTCTGCAATTTCTTCGATCCCGCCTTCCAGCTCTCGGCGTACTTCCCGTCGTCCACGAGCATCAGCCACTCGATCGCCGCGCGCTTCTGCACGTCGGCATCCACGGTGACGACCTCCAGCTTGAAATCGTCCGCCCACAGCTCGCCCTCGCCCCCGAGCAGGACGCCGAAGAGCAGCGAATCGATCTCGCGCGGCACGTTGATGACCAGCTCGTACTCCTTCCAGTCGCGCGTCCCCCTCATCTTCTGGCCCTGCTGGGACTCGAACGCCACGGGCTTCCCCTTGTAGTCTGCGCGGACCCAGAGCGTCGCGTAGTCGGTGACGCGATCCCATTTCAGGAAGCCGCTGAAGCGGATGCGCTGGCCGCCGAGATCGGGATTCTTGAGCACCTGGAAGAAGCCGCCGAATTCCTCGTCCACGAGATGGACGCTGCGGATGCGGCAGGAGGTCTTGCCCCCGTGCGCCGCCGCGCCGTCGAGGTCCATGACGTACTCGGTCCCGCCGATCGGCATCCATCCGACCGGCTTGCCCGCGCCCTTCTTCTCGAAGTCGAGGTTCAGGTCGCGGAAGACCGACGACCACTTGTCCGACTTCCCGGCGGCATGCGAGACCGCCGCCGAAAGAACAACCAAGACGCACGCCGCGGCCAGGATTCCATGCCTCATGTTGTGTATCCCCTCAGCCCCATTGTACCCGATTCCTTAAGGAAGGGTAACCCTGAACCGATGAAACGCACGCGGCGGCGCGTTGCTGATCACGAACGTGAGGTTGCTTCCGGTGCCGTGCACGTTCAGCCCGCGCGCGGTCCATGTGCTGCCCGGGCTCAGGTTCGTTCCGCTGACCACATCGTACACGCGGTCGGTCAGGGTCCCCGAGATCGTCACCACGAGCGACGTGCCCACGCCGAGCCCCGCGAGGCGCATGAAGCTCGACGCGCGGTTCGTCGGATCGGTGAACGCGATCCATTCCTCCCACGTCTTCAGGAAATCGTTGTCGTCGTCGGACAGCGCTGCTGCGTCGTTCGTCGCCAGGCCGTGCTCCGCGAGCCACCAGTGCGGCACGCGGTTCGTCGCGAGGTACGGCGCGAAATTCGCGATCGCCAGCCGCGGGACGCTCATCGTCACCGTGAGCGGGTTGAAGTTCGTGCTGCCCGCCGGCACGCTGCCCTGCCAGCCGTTGAAATAGAAGTGCGCGCCGTTCGCGGCGGTGATCGTCGCGTTCGACGCGTATTTCACCCAGCCGTTCGTCCAGTTCGCGCTGCCGCGGCCGCCGATCGCGACCGACAGCCGGTAGTTCGTCGTCCACAGCCACGTCACCGTCGAGTCGACGTCGAGCGCGAAGACGCCCGTGTTCGTGCCGCTTCCGCTCGTCGCGCTCCCCGTGCCCGTCCACGCGGTGCAGACCCACTGCGTGTCTCCTCCCGTCACCGGCGAGTCGAGGATCGCGCAGGACAACGGCGTTCCGTGGACGTAGTAGTTCGTGCCGATCGCCGGATCGCCCGTGCCGCGCGGGCTGATCACGCGCAGGGCCGGCGGCGCAAGATCAAGCAGGGCGGAGTGAATACGGAAAGAGTTGTAGCCCTCGGTTCGGAACCTGGAGCACGTCACAAGAAACAGTCCGTTCGACCGCGGCGCGAGCGCCGGGTCCACGCGCCGCACGCGGTTCGTGAACAGCTCGAACCCGCCCGGGTCCTTCGGATCGAGCACGCTGCCGCCGCCGTCGATCCGCGAGCCCCACAGTGAGTTCGGTTCCAGGTTCTCGTTCACCCAGACGGCCAGGTAGTTCGTGCCGCTCCAGCCGACCACGGGGTCGGACTGGATGTTGGTCTCCGTGCAGAGGGAGAAGCCGCCGCTCCCGTCGAGCGCGGCGCCGGCCGCGCTCACGCGCCCGGCGTAGATGTCGCTCCAGTATTGCGACGAGTTGCGGAAATCCTGCCACACCACCAGGAAGTTCGTGCCGCCCCATGCGACGTCCGGGTCCAGCGAGTTCGTGTTCCCGACGCCCACCGCGATGGCCGACGGATCGAGCACGTTCCGCGCCGCATCCACGCGCGCGGCGTAGATCGAGTAGTTCCGCCCGTTGCGGCGGTCCTCCCACGCCACGAGGAAGTTCGTCGGGCCCGCCGCGATCTCCGGCGAGTACTGGTTGTTCGTCGCCGTGCTGATCGGGATGAGGCCGAGTCCGGGATCGAGCACCGTCCCCGCCCAGTTGATCCGCGCCCCGGCGATGTCGCCGAAGTACGTCGTCCCGTTCGTGTACGTCAGGTAATCCTCCCACACGACCATGAACACGCCGGTCCCGCCCGCGACGTCCGGCACCGCCTGCGGGCCAAGATTGGTGCAGATGAGGATGCCGTTCGCGTCAAGGATCTGCCCTGCGTCGCTCACGCGCGCGCCGTAGATGTCGGCAAACTCATTCACGTTGCTCGCCAGGTTCCGGTCGTCGCTCCAGACCACGAGGAAGTTCGTCCCGCCCCACGCGACGGCCGGGTCGCGCTGCTTGTTCGTCGCCGTGCAGATCGCGAGCCCCGCCGGATCCAGCACCGTCCCGGCCGAGCCGACACGTGCGCCGTAGATGTCCGACTTCGTCTCGTCGAGGCTGTCGCGCCACACGACGAGCCAGTTCGTCCGGCCCCACGCGGCATCCGCCTCCCACTGGTTGTTGCCGCCCTTGCTCACGAATATCCCCGAGGCATCCAGCACACCGCCCGTCTCCGTCACTCGTCCCGCGTAGATATGCGAGAGGTTGTCCGCATGGCCGAACGTCTGCCATGCCACGAGGAACTGGCTCCCGTTCCACGACACCGAGGGCAGGCTCTGATCCTCGGCCAGGGAGCAGATCGCCATGCCGTTGGAGTCAAGCACCCGGCCCGACTCGCTCACGCGCGCCGCGAAAAGATCCGTTGTGTTCCCTCGCCGGTAATCGGACCACACGACGAAGAAATTCGTGCCGCCCCACGTCGCGGACGGGTTGTACTGGTTGCTCGCGTAATTGCTGATGGGGAAATGCGAGGGATCGATGATCTGTCCGCTGCTGCTGACGCGCGCCCCGTAAAGATCGTACCGGTTGGTCGAGGCGACATTCCGCGAGTCCTCCCAGACCACGAGGAAGTTCGAGGCGCCCCATGCGACCGACGGCGACTTCTGGTACGTCCCGGCATAGTAGCCGATCATCAGGCCCGACGCGTCCAGCACCGTGCCATCCGGCCCCACCCGCGCGCCGTAAATGTCCGTGTAGTCCCAGTCGTCGTTATCGTGGCGAAGGTCCTCCCATGCCACGAGGTAGTTCGTCAAGCCCCACGCCGCGACAACCCGCTTCTGGTTGTTCGTCGCGGTGCAGATGAAGAAGTCCGAGCCGCCGAGCGGCAGGCCGCTCACGTCGACCCGCCGCCCGTACACGTCGTATCTCCCGCTCCTCAGATCCTCCCACACCACCAGCACGTCGCCCGTCCGGCTCGCCACCCACGGCAACTCCTGGTGGCGGTTCGTCGGCATCGTCCCGATCAGCACGCCGTCGGGATCGAGGACCGAGCCATCCGCGCCGACCCGCGCGCCGTAGATCAGGTAATTCGTCCCGTTGCGGTAGTCCTGCCACACCACCTGGTAGCTCGTGCCGTTCCACCCTGCGCTCGGCTCCATTTGCGCATACGGCTTCACGCAGATCGCGATGCCGTACGGATCGATCAGCGCCCCCGCCGCGCTGACCCGCGCGCCGAAAATGTTGTGCTCGTAGTCGCTCCAGTGACCCGCGCGATTATCCTGCCAGACGACGAGGTAGTTCGTCCCGCCCCAGACCGTGCGAGCGCCCCACTGATCCGACCCCGCCGGCGCCGACACCAACAGGTTGTTCATCCCGAACTCGGCGCTGACCGCCGGATCGATGGCCAAAGGGTAGACCGCGTCGGCCAGGACGCACGCAGGCACTTCGATAATCAGCCGGTTCCCCGCGGCGCGCGTTTCAAGCTCCCACCGACGCCCCGACACATCGACCGCCTCGGCCCGGCCCACGCGCACGCGAGCCGTCCCCTCGGCATCCTCAAAATGATGGCCGCTCTCCGTCTCGGCCGCGTCCGAAAGTCCGCCCACCGACGTCTCGATCGTCAGGCTCTCCGTTCCCGGCGAAGTCCGGAGAATCCACGCCACCTCCACGCCGCTCCGCGTCGCCTCGCAGTGCTCAACGAACCGCCCCGCCAGGTCCAGCCGCGACTGCGCCGTGTTGCCGCAGACAATCCAGTTCCTCTCGCCGGGCCGGCACAGGACCTCGCCGCCCTGCCGGATCGCCACCGTGCGCACGAGCGTATCGACCGGCGCGGCATCGTTCGACGGCGGAGCCTTGGCTGAAAACACAAAGCCAGACTCCGTGAATGCCGCGCTGAAACCCGGAGCCTGCACGCAGGGGATTCCCCGTTCGTCCGCGGCAAGCGCCAGGGATACGCGTTCCGCGACGTCGGCGAAATCGAGCCCCGCCGACCGAACCCAGAACTCGTCGCCGTACTTCACGGCCCAGCCCGGCAACTCGTCGGCGTGCCGGACAAATGTGGAAGCCGATGACAGCGACGCGATGAAAATCGCGAAGAGAAGAAGACCTGTGCGTTTCATGAATGCACCCCCCTGAACTACCAGATACGGCCCGGGATGTTATCCAAACGACCCCAAGGAGTTCAAGGCTACCGGTGCGCGTCAATCCGGTAGATGAGCGTCGGGCTGTCGGGGCTGACGGTGTCGGTCCAGGTGTTGACCGACGGGGTGGCGGGGAGACCAGAGGTCAGAGGCCAGAAGTCAGAGGTCAGAAGAGTGGTACTGACGCAGATCGAATACAAGCGGCCGGTGGCGGAGCGCCAGCGCACGATTTTTCCAAGGGCTTGCCCGCCGGAGGCGGGTTGGCCATCGATTTCCAAGCATTGGAAAAATTCCGCGGCGTTGTTCGGGTCCGTGCCGGAAATCGCTTCCTCGAGATCGTTCATGCCGTCGTCGTCGCAGTCTTCATCGAGCGGATCGGTCACCTGCCCGTACCGGCCGAACTGGACCTCGTCGCCGTCGCGGATTCCGTCGTGGTCGCAGTCGTATGTCATCCAGTCGGTCCCGCTGAACTCCTCCTGCCGGTCGCTCAGGCCGTCGTCGTCCCTGTCGGCGCGGACCTCGTCCGGCGCGTCGCCGCCGATGTAGAAACAGTCGAGGTTGACGCCGTCTCCCGCGCCCGGCACGGCGAACCGGATCGTGTGCGGGCCGGCGGAGATCGGCCCGATCCGCGCCGCCGCGCGGTCGAAGTCGGCGGCGCTGTCGCCCCAGCCCGGCGTGCCCGCGCAGTAAAGCCGCGCGCGCCGCTGCCCGTCGATATACGCATCCACGACGCGCCCGCTTGAAACGTTGCACGCGTACCACACGTGCAGCCACGCGCCGGTGTGGACGCCCGCGTCGACGCCCGCGTAAACCGCCTCCGAATTTCCGGCGACGCCCCAGCTCTGGCCCAACACTTCGCCGCCGGACGCACCGGCCTTCAGGTCCTCGCCGCCGCTGCCGACCTGCGAGGTGTAGTCCTCGCATTCGCGCGCGGCGCCGGCGGAATCGACCAGCTCCCAGCAGTCGAGGTTGACGGGATCGTCGTAGCCGTTCGCGTAGAACGTGAGCTTGTGGAAGCCGGTCGCGCACGACGGCAGGACCATCTCGGCCCAACTGAAGTGATTGCTCGACTCGCCCCACCCGCCGGTGTTCGTGCATACGATCGAGCCCTGCGGGGCGTCGTTCCAGCGGACCTCGAGCGCGCGGCCGTTGCCCGCGTTGCAGGAGTAGCGCGCGCGAAGCGTGGGCGTGGCCAGCGAGCGAGGCACGAAGAACTCGTAGTCCGCGTAATCGCCGCCGTCGATGCTCCAGCCCTGGCCGAGCACCTGCCCGCCGGACGCGCCGGCTTTCACGTCCTGCGTCGGGCTGCCGTACTGCCGCGCCCAGTCCTCCGCCTCGGTGAAGAACGCGTCCGTCAACAGCCCGCGCTGGCCCGAAACAAAAGCGATGTTCGCGATCAGCACGGTGCCGGTGCTCGTGTTGGAATGGTGGAGAAGAATATTGCT
This sequence comes from uncultured Verrucomicrobiota bacterium, assembly GCA_964421535.1. Classification (GTDB taxonomy): domain Bacteria; phylum Verrucomicrobiota; class Kiritimatiellia; order CAIQIC01; family JAGNIJ01; genus CALMZY01. The sequence continues at coordinate 51,805 of CAYQYB010000001.1, forward strand.
CACGGAGGTCAGTGAAACGCTCTCGAATTCGCCGAGCGGAACCACCACGCGCGCCCAGTTTGTTGTCAGGTCGCGGCCCGACACCGGGTAAGGAAGGTAGAAGTACTCATGGCCCGCGGCATCGCGCAGGCCGACCATCATGAACTCGCCGCCCGCCATGCCGCGGATGTCAAACGAGAGCGCCGAGTAACCGCTGATGTCCCCGTTCGCAAGGTCGATCGTGTGGCCGGAGCTGCTCTCGTTGACGGTCGAGCGGCGCGCCCAGCCCATGGAACCGTCCAGCATGTTCGTGTAAACGAAGTCAAAGGAGTGGACCGTCGCGAAGCCGTAGAACTGGTCGTTCGTTCCGCCGAACGTGTTCGGGTTGCGGCCGTTGTTCCAGTCGACGTCGAGCCGGCCGCCGACCGCCTTCTTCTCGAGCGAGAACAGGCTGGAGTTCTGCGGCTCGGCGTTGTCGAACGCCTGGATCGCGTAGCGAATCTCACGGCCGTCGGCCAGGCTGTTCGAGACGTCCTCGTAGGACCCGAGGTACGCCGGCACGAGCCGGCTCGTCACGCGCACGAACCCGCTCGTGCTGTCGTAGCGGCGCCAGACGTGGTAGCCGACCACGTCCCGCTCGACGGTCGAGGGGTCCCACGTGACGCGCGTTCGCGCGCCCGCCTGCGCGACGCCGAACGCGTTCGTCGGCATCGACGGCGCGAGCGTGTCGGGCGTGAACGCGAGGTAGTCGATGTCGATCGTGCCGCCGCCGGCGTTGACGAACGCGAACGACACGAGCCCGAGGTCGCCGGGCCACGTGTCGTTGGTCAGCACGGACGTCATGCAGAAGCGCTCGAGCGGGATCTTCACGCTCGTCCAGTTCGTCGGCGCCGAACCGCCGGTGAAATCGACCAGGCGAACTTTGTTCTCCTGGTTGAAGTCATCTTTCAACCCGATGTCGAGATTGACCGACGGCGAGCTGCACCTGATCCAGAACGAGAGCAGCGCCTTCGCGCGCATGTCGGCGCTGTTGAGGTCGATCCAGCCGCCCTCGTTGCTGTTGTCCGCGACGAACCGCACCACCTTGCCGCCGACGTACGCGTTGGTCCAGTCCGCGTCGGCGTACGCCGCCGTGACGGGCGTGCCGTCGTTCTCCCAGTGGCCGATGCCGCCGCCGAACTCGTTGGTCCCGCCCGTGAACGTCGCGTGCGTCGTCTGCTGGGGCGCGCCGAAGCCGATCGTGTACATGCCCGCGGCGATGTTGGTGTTCTGCATGAACCAGCGCCACGTCGAGCCGATCTTGTAGTTCTCCAGCATGAGCACATTGGGCCCGTAGTCGATGCCGGCGTTGATCTCGCTGAACTGATTGCTGACGCCGGGGTCCGTGTAATACTTGTAAGGCCGGCCCTTGTTGATGCAGTTGATCCAGCCGTGCACGTCGCTCCACGCCGGCCGCTCGCCAACGCTCGGATCCCAGCCGTTGATGTAGAAGCGCTCGAAGATCTCCTTCATCGCGGCCATCGTCTCTGTGCCGGCGTAGATCATGCACGGCGGAAGGCCGATCGGAGTGACCGAACCGCTGTCGGACGCGTGCTCGTCGTCGTACCATGTGTCGTTGAGCCAGAGGCCCCAAGGCGCCATCTGCCGGTAACCTTCGGAAGAGCTGGCGGCGGTCCAGCCCCAGACGTTCGTCCCGAGCATGTCGTATTTCACGGGGTCGGAATTGTGCAGGTCGATCGCGCGCTGGCGCTGGTAGAGGATGCTGTCTCGGGCGATGTCGCAGTGGTTGCGGCCCAGCCCGTCCCACCGGAACCGGAAGTCCACCCAGCAGTGCGGGTACTGCCAGAAGTAGAGCTGGAGCGTGCGCGGGTACGGCTCGATGTACGACTCCCACATCCAGCGCGCGCCCGTGCCCTTCTTGTACTGCGGCGCCTCCGCGCACTCCACCACGGCCAGCAGGTTCTCGCTGTAGCCGAAGTTGTAGTCGCCGTCCGGCCGCCACGACCACGTCGTCTCCTCGTACAGCTTGTGCGCGAGATCGCCCGCCTCGGTTCCCTTGAAATATTCGCCGGCAAAAATCACCCCGCCCATCAGGAGCGAATGGTCCAGCAGGGACAAACCGTCGTCCATGTAGTAGCGGCGGCCCGCGACGTTCGTGCCGCTGTCGGCGATCCAGTACATGTGCCACGTCCAGCCGTTCACCCGCTCGCCGACGAGCGGGTCGGCCGACAGCATGCCGTTGAAGAACTTCAGCTGCTTGAGCACCTGCTCGTACGCGTTCGAGTACGAAATCCAGCCGCGGTAGTGGCCGAGGCAGATCGCCGTCAGCTCGAAACCGATGCCGGCGACGCTGGAGTTGGCGGGGTAGTTGTCCGGGCTATGGTAGTAGGCCGTGTCGTTCAGCAGGTCGTACGGGCCGTGCTTCTGCGTCTGGAAGAAGCGCAGGTTCGCCTTCTCGATCGACTCCAGGAACTGCGAGTCGTTCGTGGACCACCCGCCGGCCAGCGATGGCGCCAGGCAGAGGGCCGCTAATAAGGATAGAACGCCGCGCGTCGGTGTCATTTCAAGTCCGCATGGGAGCGCTCATTGCTCACAATATCCGAGGTACCCGCTTCGTCCGGCAACGTCAACCGCAAGCCCTGCCAATCGGCCGAAACAAAAGGTCTTGACGAATTGATAAGGTTTATCAATTATGGGCGGCACACACGGCAAACCGCCGGAAAGGAGAACGTCATGGTCAGGATTCTTGCATCTGCAGTTGTGCTCGCGGTGTCGGTTTTTGCGGCAACAGCGCAGGAGGGCGCGCAGCTCGAGTCGCCGAATTCCAGCGCGGTCGTTGCGTGGCAGTCGGATTGCGACACCCTGTCCGGCTGGCACGACGCCAACGAAACGCCGGGCATGAACGCGAAGATCGATCAGTTCGAGCCGTCGGTCCTTCGGGTCACGCAGGGCGGCAACGACACGTGGGGCAAGGTCGCCTACGTCGTCGAGAACATCAATCTCGACGCAACCCCGATCCTCGAGGTCAAGGTGAACAAGGTGGACAAGAACAGCGCGTTCACCATGTGCGTCGCGCCGAGCGATTGGTCGGAGATGATCGACGTCATCAAGCGCTCCAGCGCCGACGGCATTCACAAGGGCGACATCAAGAAGGCCGTCAGAACCTCCAAGAAGCCGGCGAGCTGGAAGGGCCCGATGTCATTCAACGTCGTCGTCGTGATCGAAGGAAAAGGCAAGGCGTCGTACTTCGACTGGCTCAAGATCCGCAGCGACGACAAGTAGGGCCGCCGCTCGTCGGCGCGCCCGATTGAGTCACGCGCACCGCCTGACCGGGCCCCGCGCAAGCGCGGGCCCTACGTTTTGTAGGGCCGCCGCTCGTCGGCGCGCCCGATTGAGTCACGCGCACCGCCTGACCGG
>CAYQYB010000001.1:55300-70529 GCA_964421535.1 uncultured Verrucomicrobiota bacterium
GCCCCGCGCAAGCGCGGGCCCTACGTTCATTAATCGGACCCCACATCGGCGGCCGTGAGTCCTAATGCTTGCGCGTCGCTGAGCAGCCACTCCTCTGGCGGATACTTCGACTCCTCCAAGGCAAGATCGAAATCAAACGAGATCGAACCCCTCATCCAGCCGGGCCAGACCTTTCTCCGCTCAAGAATCTTTGCGCGGTACGGATTAAGAAACATATAGAGCGCGTACTGGGATACGGACTCGTCGGCCCGAAGACGATGCTCGAAGAAGTTACTCTGCCAACGACAACCGGCCGTACCCAACGCCGTGCGAGTTGCGGATTTGAGTTTACCCACGACTTGTCCGATGGAAAGTCGGTGTGACAGCCGGACGCACAAGTGCAGGTGATCGGGCATAAGCATTCCGCAGAGGAGCGTGTAATCAAGGTCGTCGACAGATCGTTGGATGGCGGATCGAATGCTGTCTGCGACAGCCACGGCCATGAGCAAGTTCGTCGGGCGGACCGCGCACAGAGTAAGGAAGTAGCGTGCATCGGGAATGCTGACGCGGCCCTTGCGGAGATCCTTTGTTCGACGTTCGCGCATAGGCGCGAACTGTGTATGCAGTCGTTGCGAATTTCAAGCCGCATCGGGCCACGTAGGGCCGCCGCTCGCCGGCGCGCCGATTGAGTCACGCGCACCGCCTGACCGGGCCCCGCGCAAGCGCGGGCCCTACTTCAGCCGCACGCTCACCGGCAGCTTCTGGAACCGCAGCGAGCCGTTCTCGATCTGTGCCGGCTGGCCGTCGATCTCGGCGGCCATTCCCGCGAGCGCCGCGGGCAGCGGAATGACGAAGCCGCCCGGCGGCACGGCCTGGCCGTCCACGGAGATGACCACGTTCGCGTCCTGCCGCTTCAGTTCGTAGTTCACGTCGCCGAACTGGGTCGGGAGATTCTTCACGCGCACGCCCTGCTCCAGCCACTTCGGATCGACGCCCGCGGCCAGAACGAGCGCGTCGCGCTGTTCGTACGCGAAGATCGAGCGCGTCGCGTTGATGTAGTCGGAACCGCACCACGTGTGCGGCATGTCGCCGATGTACGACGGCGCGCGGATTTTCGCGTGCACGACTTCGGCCAGGTGATTCCAGCCGTACGGGCGGGTGGAGTCCTTGGTGAAGTAGCGCAGGACCGCGAGCCCGCGGTCACGCTGGTTGATCCGGAAGAAGACATCCGCATTGCGGGATTCGTACGGCGTGAACGTCTGCTCGCCGCCGGGCTGCAGCCGCGGCGCGAAGTTGTCCCAGTACACGTTGAACGTGTTCGTCCCGTACGGCTCCGGGAGCCGGTCGGTCTCGTCGCACGCCATGATCGCGACGGAGGTCGACGTCGGATCCGTGTCGGCGAACTCGACGCAGCCCGGGATGATGTTCAGCTTGCCGCGCTGGATGACCCGGAGGACCGATTCGTAGAAGCACTTGCGGAAATCCTGCTCCTCCGCCGTCATCCACGCCACGTCGTTGGTCTGCCCCAGCTTCTGCGCGAGGTAGATCCCGTCCTTGAATCCCTTGAGCACCCAGAAGTCGTCCCAGTAGCTGTGCTTCGCCGGGTAGTAGCCCTCGTGGCTGTTCGAATGAGGAAGGATTCCGTAGTAGTCGCGCTTGGCCGGGTCGTTCTTGTACTCGTCCGTCATCCGCCGCCGGCGCAGCTCCTGCGCGAAGCGGAGGGACTTCACCACCTTCGGGTAGACCTCGCGCAGCAGCGCCTCGTCACCGGTGTAGTCGAAGTACTGGCGGACGATGAAGACGTACTCGCCCTGGCTGTCGTACTCCTGGCCCTCGCCGCTTTCCGGGTCCGTGTTGAACACGACCGGCTTGCCGTCCTCGAGGATCATGTGCGGCGCCCAGCCGCTGTCCGCGACGAAGGGCGTGTACGCCTCGATGTACTCTTTCGTCATGCGCGTCTGGCCCATGCGCAGCATCGCCATCCCCGTCAGCGCGCCGTCGCGCGTCCACGCGTGGTTGTAGTTGCGCGAGCCGGGCTTGAACCACGGCTTGTCGCGATTGATCAGCACGTAGCCGAAGTTGCTCTTCATCACGTCGATCAGCCGCTTCTCCGGCACGTCGATGGTGATCTTGTCGAGCAGCTGCTTCCACGCCGCGCGCTGTTCGGCCCAGGCCCGGTCGAACTGGTCCGCGGAGAGCGAGACCGATTTGTCGTGGAGACGGTAAACGACCACGACGTCCGCCGTTCCGCCGGGCGGGACCTGGAGGTCGTACAGCGCGCCCGCGCCGGTCTTCCCTTCGGCGTCCGACGCTTTTTGCGCGTCCGGAAATTCGCCACGCGCCATGAAATCCACGATGTCGCCGTCCGCCAGCGGCGCGGCGCCCAGCGCCGTCGGCCGCGTGGCAAATTCGATACGCGCCCGCCCGTTGACGTTCAGGTACGCGGCGTTCGTCGTGAGTACGCACTCCGCCTGGTTGATCGGGCTGAGACCGCCGTGCTGCCAGATCGGGTTCAGTTGAACCGGCCGGACCGCCAGCGCGAGCGCTCCGCTGAATGGCTCGGCGCTCGTGTTGACGAAGCGATACCGGACCGCCGTGCTCGATTCGCCGACCGGGCCGAACGCGACAGCCGAGATGTCCAGCGTCCACTTGTCCGCCGTCCACTTCGTCGACGGCATCGGCACGTAATCATCCTCAAGCCGCTGGTCGAGTTTCACGTCGGCCCATGTGACGAGGTTCGTGCGGTCGACCATGATCGGCATGACGGAGAAATCGCCCTTGTGCGGCTCGATCGTCCCGGTTTCGCCGATCAGCGTTTCCTGTTCGTCGTCCGGAAGCCCGACAACCGTCCAGAACTCCTGCTCGCGCGTGAGCCACATCAGGTAGCGGCCGCGCGCGGCATCGCGCGCCTTCGCCTGGTAAGCACGAATCGGCGACGCCTGTTCCTCGCCGCTCTTGAACTCCATCTCCTTGATCGCGTAGCCATTGTCGGGGCCTTCCCCGCAGATTACGCGCAAATGCCGCGCCTCGGTGGCCGGGAAGAAAATATAGTCCTTAGCCCCGTTGCCGTTCTTCTCCTCGAACACCTTTGCCCAGGAGGCGCCGTCGGCGGAACACTCTACAGCGTAACGGGTTGCGGGATCACCCCAAACGATTTCAAGGCCGCCCAAGCTGAGCGTTTCAGGTAGTTGGACGGAGAGAATCTGTTCCCCTGCAACAGCCGAGTGCCACATTGTGGAGAGATCGCCGTCCAGCGCCAGTTCCGGGCCGGCTCCGTCAGCGGACGATGTCGCGGTGACCTTCGGCGCGCGGTCGCCGTCATACAATGCGATCTCATAGATCGAGTTGCCCCAGCCGGTGCCGCGCTGGAGACACTGAATGCGGAGGAAGCGTGTTTCGACCGGCTTGAAGAAGATGAAATCGGTGCGGCCGTCGCCCTCCGGCACACTGTAGATCTTCTGCCAGTTCGCGCCATCCATCGACACGGCGACTTCATATTTTTCCGCGAACGCGGTTTCCCAGGAAATCTTCAGGCCCGCGATCATGCGGGGCTCGGCGAACTTCACCTGCCACCATTCGGTGTCCCCGAAGTTGCTGCTCCAGCGCGTGTCCATCTTGCCGTCGATCGCGAACTTCGCGTCGTAGTCGCCGGCTCCGGAAGAAGCCGTCGCCTCGACATCCGCCTTCGCCGCCAGGCCGCCTTCGTCGGCGTTGAACTGAATCTCGAAGAGCGAACTGCCCCACTGCGTTGCGCGCTCGATGCAATCGACCTTCACATACCTGGCAGGCTGCGGATCGAAGTTGACGCTCACGGCCCCGCCACGGCCGTTGGTTTCCGAGAAGACCTCGGCCCATTCCGCCTGATCGGTTGAAAGAAGGATCCGGTAACTGCGCGCATACCCGGTTTCCCAGTTGAGGTTGATGCGGGCCAGGCGCTGCTCGCGGCCGAAGTCCACCATCCACCACTGGTTGTCCTTGAAGTCGCTGCTCCAGCGCGTCGCCATGAACCCGTCAATCGCCAGCGGCGCGGCGAGGTTCGACTCCTGCGATGAGGCTGTCGCGATCCATGTTCCATCGTTGATCAGCGGAACAATTTCCGCGGGCGCAGTCGCCGCCGTCTCCACAGCGGTCGGCGCCGCGACAGGTATCGGCTCAAGCGCAGGCTCCTTCCACTCTGGCATCTTACCCTTATTGCAACCGCTCACAATTACACTAACAAGCAAAGAAACAAGGATTACTCTTCGCATGATTACAACTCCTGGGTGATGGAACTGGTTACAAGCTAACCGAAGGACCCTAAACTAGGCAAGACCTAATCTTCGCCTGCGTTTATTATGTCGTTATAGGAAGGAACACCTTCAGATGGGCCGGAAGCCACGGCCGGCCTGTCCCAGTAGTCCCAATCGGAGTACTCCGTAACCTTGAAAGGAGGCATGCTGCGCGTACTCCGGCCGGATTCCTGCGCAGAAGCCGCCTCCACCATCGGCCCCGGCATGATTGCGGCATCTAGCATTTTCAATATTTTAGGTTTTGTGCACTTCTCTCGAATATCCCGAATTGTCCTTTCGAGGGTGGTAACCAGGAAGCCAGCCCGCTTCTCAACATCCTGGGCCGGGATATCCTCCTTATAGAGCTTCAACTGCTCCGGGATCTCCGAGTTACGCCTGAAGTCCTTGGGAACCGCCATATGCATGATCCCGTCCTCCTTCCCGATCAGTCCATGAATTGCAAGCGCAGTCTCCATGCAGAACACACCCAACGGGGTATCCTCCCGCCCCCGCGACCACAGCCCCCAGACCGCAAGCTCAGGCCACTCCGGCTTCGCCAGCTCCGCAAGCCGGTAGATCCCCCTGCCCTCCTTGATCCAGTCTCCGTTATTCACATGGTAGTTGTGCACGCTGTCGGCATATCCCGCCGCCACAGCCTGTTTTGCCGTGAAACAACCGCCTTGATTCCCTGCGATCTCCGCCAGCGCGCGATGAATCGATTTTGAGGATGTACCCATTGCACAATTCCTAAAGTTCCATACCGCTCATTTACACAATTCCTAAAATACTGTCAACATCGGTGCAATATTTAAGGTTTTGTGTTTATTTAACGTTTTGTTAGTGAAGCAGTTGGACAAACATCGGCAAACCCGGTACATAAAACCAGCCATGACGTACTCCTCTACAGCCTGGTACATGAACGTGACCGTATGGGCAGGCGTAGCCGCCTGGTTTCTGGCCCAGTTCATCAAACTGTTCATCCACTACATCCGGCACCGCAGTTTCGATTCCGCGTTTCTCCTGCGGCTCGGGGGCATGCCCAGCTCTCATTCGGCGGCGGTGAGTTCGGTGGCCACGTCCATCGGCCTGGTCTGCGGGTTCGGCAGCCCCACGTTCGCCGTGGCGTTCTGCCTGGCGATCATCGTCATGATCGACGCCCAGACCGTGCGACGGGCGGCCGGTCAGCAGGCCCGCCTCGTGAACCAGATTGTGGACGAGCTTTTCAAGACCCACCGGTTCCCCCAGCACAAGCTGGCGGAACTGCTCGGCCACACCCGGCTGGAGGTCCTCCTGGGAATGCTGCTCGGAATTGTCACCGCCCTGCTGGTGCATTCTTTCGCCCCGTAGAGGTCCCTGTATGAGCGGGAAACGATCTCCTTCGAAGAGGCCCGGCCTCGGACAGCGAAATACGCGTCAGCGCGATGTGATCCTCGACGTCATCTGCTCCGCGCGCGGCCCCTTGACCGCCGCGGGTATTCTTTCGCGGTCCGCGAAAAAAATACAGGGGATTGGAATCGCAACGATCTACCGCACGATCAAGCTGCTGCTCGAACAGGAGCGCATCACCGCCGTGATCCTGCCCACGGGCGAGACCCGCTACGAAGCGCACGGCCTCGAGCACCATCACCATTTCCAGTGCACCCGGTGCGGCCAGGTCTTCTGCATGGATTTCTGCCCGTTCACCAAGTCCGGCTTCGCCCGCCTCCCGCGAGGCTTTCGGGTGGAGTCGCATTCGGTCACGACGTACGGGAAATGCCCGGAGTGTGCGGCGCGGCGCCGGTAAGGCCGGTGCTGGATACTGGATGCTGGTTTCTGGATTCTGGATTCTGGATGGGAGTTCTGGCTTATCCAGTATCCGGAATCTGGAATCCAGCATCGTTCTTCTCAATGCGGATGCCTGTGCCTGAGGATGTGCGGCCTTTCCAGCCCGTGGGCCAACATCAGCTCCTCGTTGTCCAGCAGTTCGGCGGTCGGACCCTCCGCCATGATCTTTCCGCCGTCCATCACGATGACCTGCGGGCAGACTTCGACCACGAGCTCGAGATCGTGCGTCGCGATGATGCGCGTGTGCTCGAACGAGTGAAGCATCTCGATCAGCCGCCGGCGGCCGCGCGGGTCCAGGTTCGAGGACGGCTCGTCCATGACCAGGATGTCCGGCGACATCGCCAGCACGGTCGCGATCGACACCGCGCGCTTCTCGCCGGCGGAAAGCTTGTACGGCGCGCGGTCCTTCAGATGGCTCATGCCGACACGCTCCAGCGCCGTGGTCACCCTCTGCTGGACCTCGGCCTGCGGGAGGCCCGCGTTGAGCGGCCCGAACGCGACATCCTCGGCGACCGTAGGCATGAAGAGCTGGTCGTCCGGGTCCTGGAAAACCATGCCGACCGCGCGCCGGGCCGCCGCCGTCGTCTCGGGCGTCAGCGGCGCGTCGCCGATGCGCACCTCGCCGCGGGTGGGCTTCAGGCAGCCGTTCAGGTGAAGCAGCAGCGTGGACTTCCCGGCGCCGTTCGCGCCGACAAGCGCGACAGCCTGCCCATGCGTGATCCGGAACGAGACGCCTTTCAGCGCCTCGGTCCCGTCAGGATACGCGTGGCACAGGTCGCGCACTTCGACAATGTGATGGCTCATGACAGACCTCCCGTGAACAAGCGGCCCAGCAGATCGGCAAGGTTCCATGTCCGCGCCGCGGCGAAGAAAGCCGTCCACCCGAGCACGAATGCCTCGTCGGCCCAGCCTGCGGGCGTCGGGTCGAGGACGCGGATTTCTCCGTCGAACCCGCGCGACACCATCGCGCGGTAGACGCGGTCTGCGCGCGCCATCGATCGCAGGAGCAGGTGGCCGACGGCCGATCCGTACACGCGCAGCGGGACGGCGGCCGATCCGGCGGCGCGGATCTGCATGCTGCGCCGCATCCGCGCGCCCTCGGCCGCAACGACGAACAGATAGCGGTAGAGGAACAGCAGCTGGACGGCAAACACGCGGGGGAGACCCATGCGCTCCAGGCCGGCGCACAAGCGATTCATGCCCGTGCATGCCACGAGAACGAGCGCCGCGCTCACCGTCAGGACGAAGCGTACGAGGATCGAGGCGAACGAGAGCCAGCCGCCCGTGATGACCAGGTCGCCGATGGCCGCGACGGGCTCGCGGTCGAGGAACGGATTGAACATCCCGATCACGACGGCGAACGGCGCGGCGACGAGGATCTTCCGGAAGAGATAGCCCGGCGGAATCCGCCCGAGCGACATGAGCGCGAGGGGATAGAGGAAGAACGGCATCAGCGCGGACACCTCGTAGCGCGGGAACGACATGACGAACGCGATGAAGAGGATCGTCGCGACGGCCTTCGCCCGCGCATCGATCCGGTGCACGGGCGTATCCAGCCGCCCGAGTTCATCCATGCGGCCGACTTCGATCCATTCTCTGAAGCTCATTTTTCCGCCCCGGCTTCCTCTTTATTCATGTCCACACTTTATAAAGTGTGGACATGCGCCGCCCCCTCTTTCCGGCGCGGCCTCAGAGCGAGCCCGATCGCGCCCGCCAGCGCCAGCGTGATCAGCCCGCCCACCAATCCGGACACCGATGTCCCCGCGCTCACGGCGGGCCACGGTTCCGCACTCTCTTCACCTTCCGCGGATGCATCGGCTTGGGCTTCCATCGCGGAAGCCTTGAATCCGTAATCCGGCAGAATCGACGTCGTTTCCTGCACGGCCGCCAACTCCTTGTGCAATCCGCTCTCCGAACCGGAGACCTCTTCCGTTCCGGTGACCTTCGCGATCGACCACTCCAGCCCGTCCGGGTGCGCCGACGCAAACCAGCTGACAGCCCCGCCCGTGATCGCCGCCGCAACCAGCAGGCCGATCAGGACCGGACGCAAACCAACCTCCGTCTCCACGGGCGACAAAGCCTCCGGCCGCGCGCGCGCGACAAAAGAGACCACCACGGCCGTCGCCAGGCCCTCGACCACGCCGATCGCCAGGTGGATCGGCGACATCAGCAGGACAAAAGCGCCGAACGGAAGTTCCGAAATGCCGGAGGCCTTCGTTTCGAGCACGACGCTGAACGCGCCGAGTTGAAGTCCGACGACGGCGGCAACGATCGCGGCCGCCCACGCCCGCGCCGTTCCGTGCTGATCCTTCGCGATCGCGCGGTAGATGAACGGATACGCAATGAAGGAAGGATAGAAGCCCAGGTTGAAGATGTTGCAGCCCAGCGCCAGCAACCCGCCGTCCGCGAAGAAGAACGCCTGCACCGTCAACACCGACGCGATCACCAGGAACGCCGCGTACGGCCCCAGCAGGATCGTCAGGATCAGGCCGCCGCCCAAGTGCCCGCTCGACCCCGTGCCCGGGATCGTGAAGTTGATCATCTGCGAGGCGAAGATGAACGCGCCCAGCACGCCCATCATCGGCACCAGGTTGTCCCTCAAGGCCTGCCGCACCTTGCGTGCGCAGTACGCGATCAGCCCCGCGCTCACAGCCCACATCGTCCCGCCCACGGCGGGGGAAATCAAAGCATCTGCCATATGCATGTTCGGCTCTCCTTAATCCACGAACCCGAATTCCCACGTCAGGCCGACTGTCGCCGTAAAGTCGGGCCCCTCGTCGCTGAACCTCGACCCGCCGGCGATATCGACGGTCAGGTCGTCGACGGGCGACCAGCGAAAGCCCGTGTTGTACTGCACCACGGTGTTCGCGTCGTCGTTCAGCTCCTTCTCGGCGAATACTTCGCCGACCCACTGCAGCGCGTCCACGAGCTGGCAATCCAGCGCGACGCCGTAGTGGACCACGTCATCGGCGTCTTCGTCATCCGGCTTGCCGATCCACGAGTAGCCGGCGTTGACATGGGCGCCGACGCTCTCGCCGAAGGCCCGCGATGCGATCCACATCAAATCGTAATCCGTCTCCCCGCTGCCGAGCCCTTTGTCCTCGTCCGCCGTGGGGAACTTGATCGACGGAAGAATCGCGTGCCGCGCTCCGAGCGGGCAGGCCTTCATGAATCGCCATTTCGCGCCAACGACGAGGTCGCCGAGGCCGCTGTTGGAACTGTCGTCGGTGCTGCCGTCGTCGAGTAGCTCGTTGCGCTCCTCGAACTGGCCGCCGAACCCGACGCCGACTTCAACATCCTCCACGAGACCGTAGCCCATGCCCACCGGGAAATCCCAGTGATTGCAGTCGCCGTCGTCGGAATACGCCGCCCCGCCCTCCAGCTTGAACCGCCGGACATCCAGCGTGTCGGCATCGTCGATCGTCAAAGGGCGGGCCGCAAAGCACGCACCCGCCACCGCCATCGAACCCAACATCACGACCCCCGCAATCCACCGCTTCCTCACGCTCAGAACTCCTTTCCTGTTGTTGTTACCGTCAGCTTCCCATGCTTCACGCCCTTCACGGCGATCAATCCGTCGGCCAGCTTCCGGACCGCGTCGGCCTTGCCGCGCACCGCCAGCACTTCCATGCAGTTGTGATGGTCCAGGTGGACGTGAAGGACCGAGATGATCAGCCCTTCGTGGTCGTGCTGGATGTCCGTCAGTTTCGACTGCAGGTCTCGCTTGTGGTGGTCGTAGACCAGCGTGATCGTGCCCGCGATCTCCCCCCCGCCGACCTCCGCCCAGTGCTCCACGAGCCGGGCCCGAACCATGTCGGCCAGCGCCTGCGAGCGGTTGGCGTAGCCCTTCTTCCGGGCCATGACGTCGAGCTGGCCGACGAGGTCCCCGTCCATCGAAACGCTGAAACGGACCAAGGCATGTGTTGTCATAGTGTTACCTTTCTATATATTCGTAACATCATACCACCCCCCTGTCAACCCCGGCTCGATCCGGCGGCTTGCATCTTCCGGCGCCGTGGTATATTGATAATATATTATCAATAAGGACCGGTTATGAAGCGCCTCGCCCTTACGCTGGTTGCCGCGCTGCTGGCGGCGGAATCGCCCGCCGCGCCCCTGCGCATCCTCGCGTCGTTCTACCCCGTCTACATCGCCACGCTGAACGTGGCGGGGAACGTTCCGGACGTCGAGGTGGCCAACCTGACGCCGCCGTTCACCGGCTGCCTCCACGACTACTCGCTCAGCCCGCGCGACCTGAAGGAGCTGGCGCAGGCGGACGTCCTCGTCGTCAACGGCCTCGGCATGGAGTCGTTCATCGACGAGGCCGTGAAGCAGACGCGGGGCCTGGCGATCCTCGACGCAAGCGAGGGCATCGAGCCCGTGGACGGCAACCCCCACGCCTGGGTCAGCATCTCGCTCGCCATGAAGCAGGTTCGGAACATCGCCGACGGACTGGCGCAAGCCGACCCCGCGCACGCGGACTTGTATCGGCGCAACGCCGGGAACTACCTCGCGAAGCTCGACGCGCTGCGCGCGAAAATGCACGCGCAGCTCAAGGACCTGAAGACGCGCGATATCATCACCTTCCACGAGGCGTTCCCGTATTTCGCCGGGGAGTTCGATCTCCGCATCCTCGCCGTCGTCGAGCGCGAGCCGGGGTCCGAGCCCAACGCGCGCGAGCTCGCGGAGACGATCGACCTCGTCCGGCAATCCGGCGCGGCCGCGCTGTTCGCGGAACCCCAGTACTCCGCGAAGGCGGTCGACATGATCGCTGCCGAAACCGGCGCGAAGGTATATACTCTCGACCCGGCGGTGACGGGGGAAAACGACCCGGACGCGTATATCGACATCATGGAGCGAAACCTGGGAACATTGTCGGAAGCGCTGAAGGGGCGAGGTAGTCCAAAGTCCAATGTCCAAAGTCTAAAGTAGACAACTTTGGACATTGGGCTTTGGACTTTAGACTCGAAGGTGCTAAGCGCATGGACAACAACATTTCAACCGGCCACGGCGGGGCCTGCTGCACGCGGATCGAGAACCTCGGCGTCCGCATCGGCAACGCGGACATCCTCGAGAACGTCGACCTTCACCTGCACTGCGGGCAGCTCATCGCGCTGATCGGACCGAACGGCGCGGGCAAGACCACCCTCCTCCGCGCGATGCTCGGCGAGCTGCCGCACTCCGGGAAGCTGCACTTCCTTCCCGTCCGCAAGGAGGGCGGCGAAGCGTCGCCCCGCATCGGCTACGTCCCCCAGAAGCTCGAGATGGATCTGCTGGCGCCGGTCAGTGTGCTCGATCTCTTCGCCGGCGCCGTCTCGCGCCGGCCGACATGGCTGGGCTGCCGCCGGAAAGCCCTGAAGGGGTCCCTCGAAATGCTGGCGATTGTCGGCGCGGAAAACCTGGTCGAGAAAAAACTGGGCCAGCTTTCCGGCGGCCAGCTCCAGCGCGTCCTGCTCGCGCTCGCGCTGACGCCCGTGCCGGAGATCCTCCTGCTCGACGAGCCGGTCGCGGGCGTGGACCAGGCGGGCATCGAGATGTTCTACAAGATGGTGTCCCAGTTCCGCCGCGCGTTCGACCTCGCCATCCTGCTGATCTCGCACGACCTGCCCGTGATCTCCCGCTTTGCCGACCGCATGGTATTCCTCAACCGAAAAATCCTCTGCGACGGCACGCCGGCGGAAGTCCTTTCGAACCCGCTCGTGCAGCAGACGTTCGGCTTCGATTTCTCCGGCATGGTGGGCGCGCGACCGGTCGAAACGCCCATCCACCACGGAGGTGCGCGGTGAACGGGTGGCATGCCCTGATCGAACAGCTTCCTTTCGAGTGGGCGCACTATGCGTTCATGCACAACGCCCTGCTCGCCGTGATTCTCATCTCGCCCCTCTTCGCCCTGCTGGGCTGCATGGTGGTCAACAACCAGATGGCTTTCTTTTCCGAGGCGGTCGGCCACGCGGCGCTCACCGGCATCGCCATCGGCGCCCTCGCCGGGCTGGGTAATCCGCTCTGGAGCATGATCGCCGTCGCCATTCTCCTGGCCTTCGCCATCACCTTTCTTCGCTATCGCAGCGCGGCCTCGGCCGACACGATCATCGGGCTGGCCATGTCGTTCGCGGTCGCGCTGGGCGTCGTCCTGCTCTCGCGCGGCGGCGGGTTCGCGAAATACTCGCGCTACCTGATCGGCGACATCCTGACCATCACGCCGGGGGAAATCGCGGGCGCGGCGGCCCTGCTCGCCGTGATTGTCGGAATCTGGATCGTCTTCTTCAACCAGCTCGCGCTGACGTTCTTGAACCGCTCCCTGGCGCGGAGCCGCGGCGTCAACGTGTGGCTGGTCGAAGGGCTGTTTGCGGCGGCCGTGGCGCTCGTCGTCACCGTCAGCATTCCGTGGATCGGCCTGCTGGTGATCAATTCCCTGCTGATCCTGCCGGCCGCCGCGGCCCGGAACCTGGCGCGAAACACCGCGCAGTACCACGCCATCGCCGTCGCCGTCAGCCTCCTCTCAGGAATCCTCGGCCTGATCGGATCCTATTACTGGAACACCGCCTCCGGCGCGACCATCGTCCTGGTGGCGATGGCATTCTTCGTTTTTTCGCTCGCCGGCCGCGCCATCCGCCCGGCTTGACACGCCGCCGCGTTCGCGGAGAATCCCGGGCATGAGGCACCTTGCAGCATCGGCGCTGGTCCTGCTCTGCGCGGGCTGTTCATCTCTCGGGCCCGGGCGTTCCGGGGATTGGAAAGCCTCCGTCCGCACGGTGACCGTCTCCGACCGCCGGGTCTACCCGGTCAAGGCGTGGTTCAACGACGAGAACAAAGGCATGGCCGCGGACAGCGCGGGCTGGTCGGAAATCGTCGCGGATTCCTGGAGCCGGACCGGCACACAGCTCGACCGGCAAGCCCGCCTCCGCGACGGGCTCGGCAGCTATCGCTTCATCGCCGACAACCTGACCTCGTCGCTCGTGGTCACAGTCAAATCGATTCCCTCCTTCACCTGTCTCGACAAGCGCGGTACGAACTGCGTCGACGCCGAGTTCGTCGTCGATGTTTCTGTCGTAGGCTTCGCCGAGCCGCGCCGGCCTCTCTTCAGCAAAGACTCCGTCCCGTTCATCGAGGCCTCCGTCCTCCTGATCGCGAATCCTCCCTACGAACTGCGCGAGGGATTCAACATCCGCAACAACCACAAGGTCACCAAAGACTCCCGCGCCAACCCGATCCTCTGGGAAACCACCGTCCATGTGCGCGCGGACCAGGAAGGCCTCGGCGCGCCCGTGTGCCCGCTGGAGGAGTACGTGAGCGATCCTCAGAAACTCCGAAAATGCATCGACATCATCACCGACGAAATCGCTCAACGGTTCGACAGCAGGATGTGGGCAGAATTCGGCGCCGGCCTGCTTCAGGCCGGCAGCCCTTGAACACAGCCGGAATGGCCGTAAGTTATTGAACGGAGGTAACATCCATGAGTATGCCTCGCGTTGTTGTGTTTGGGTTGTTGCTGGCTATTGCCGCGCCGTGCACAACTTCGGCGGACGATCCGGCGCCAGCTACTGCCGAGAAGACACTCTACACCTGCGGCATGCATCCGCAGGTCATCCAGGATCACCCCGGCAACTGCCCGATCTGCGGAATGAAGCTCACGCCAATCCGCAAAGAGGCAGCGGCGGCGCCGAACTCCATCACGATCGACCCCGTGACCACGCAGAACATGAACATCCGGGCGGGCGTCGTGGAGAAAGGCCCGCTCCGGAAGACGATCCGGACGGTCGCCGTCATCGACTACGACGAGACATCCCTCGCGGATGTGACCATGCGTTTCAAGGGCTGGATCACGAAGCTCTACGTCGACGCCACCGGCCAGCAGGTCCACGATGGCGACCCGCTCTTCGAGATCTACTCTCCCGATTTGTACAGCGCGCAGTCGGATTACCTGATCGCCTCCGAACCCATGAAGGCCGGCGCGAGGGTTCGCCTGCTGAACATGAATATTTCGGAAGACCAGGTTGCCGAACTGGAGAAGACCCGGCAGGTCCGGCAAACGCTGACCATCAGGGCGCCGCGCGACGGAGTCGTCGTGGAAAAGATGGCGGTCGAGGGACAGATGGCCGATGAGAACATGCGGCTGTACCGCATCGCCGATCTGTCGCTGGTCTGGGTGCAGGCCCAGATCTACGAACAGGATCTGCCTTTCATCAAGCTCGGGCAGGACGCACTCGTCACGCTGTCCTATCTGCCGGATCGGAAGTTCCAGGGACGCGTGACGTACATCTATCCGACCGTGGACGAAAAGACCCGCACGGTGAAAGTTCGGATGGAATTCCACAACCCCGGATACATCCTCAAGCCCGGCATGTTCGCGACCGTGGAGATCAGCGCGGAACTGGCCCCGGATGCGCTGCTCGTGCCGGACTCCGCTGTTCTCCGCAGCGGCGAGAAGAACACGGTTTTCGTCGCGCTCGAGGGCGGGCGATTCGAGCCCCGCACGGTTGCCCTCGGGCCGCGATCCGAGAACAACATGTACCAGGTGCTGAGCGGGTTGTCCGCGGGCGAGCGCGTCGTGACGTCGGGACAATTCATGCTGGATTCAGAGAGCCAGCTGAGGGAGGCGATTCAGAAAATGTCCGAGCCTGCAGACGCAAGCACCCACCCCGGCCTTGCGGCCACCCCTCCGGGGGAGGGGAAGGAAGCTGGGGCTTCGCAATCACCAACCCTCTACGTCTGCCCGATGCCGGAGCATGTCTCCGTGCGATACGACCACCCCGGGAAGTGTCCGCTCTGCGGCATGGATATGGTTCCCCTCACGGCGGCGGAAGCCGCGCATGCCGAGCCGGCCGTCGCCTACTACACCTGCCCGATGCCGGAGCACGCGGACGTTCACGAGACGAAGCCGGGTAAATGCCCGAAGTGCGGGATGACTTTAATTCCGGTGACGACGAACCCGTAAGCGAGGCTCGCCATGCTGAAAGCGATCATCGATTTCTCGCTGAGGAACAAGTTCCTCGTCCTGCTCGCCACGGTCGGCCTCCTGCTCGGCGGCGTGTACGCGGTGCGGAACATTCCGCTCGACGCGATCCCCGACCTCTCCGACACGCAGGTCATCATCTACACCGAGTGGCCCGGCCAGGCCCCGCAGATCGTGCAGGACCAGGTCACCTACCCGATCACCA
>CAYQYB010000002.1:0-45231 GCA_964421535.1 uncultured Verrucomicrobiota bacterium
TCCCGCCGGAGCCGAACGGCTACCTGCACATCGGGCACGCGAAGGCGATCTGCATCGATTTCGGCACGGCGCTGAAGTACGGCGGCGAGTGCCACCTGCGCATGGACGACACGAACCCGACGAAGGAAGAGGTCGAGTACATCGAGTCCATCAAGGAGGACGTCCGCTGGCTGGGCTTCGACTGGGGCAAGCATTTCTATTTTGCGTCGGACTTCTTCGGCAAGATGTACGACTGCTGCGTTGAGCTGATCAAGAAGGGCAAGGCCTACGTCTGCGCGCTGAGCATGGACGAGTGGAAGGACTACCGCGGCTCGCCGCCGAACCCCGGCAAGGAGAGCCCGTACCGCAACCGGCCGGTCGAGGAAAGCCTGCGGCTGTTCGAGGAGATGCGCGCCGGGAAGTACGCCGACGGCTCTCTCTGCGTCCGCGCGAAGATCGACATGGCGTCGTCGAACATCCACCTGCGCGACCCGGTGATCTACCGCATCCTGCACGCCGAGCACCCGAACACCGGAAACAAGTGGTGCGTCTACCCGACGTACGATTTCGCCCACCCGCTCGAGGACGCCTACGAGGGCATCACGCATTCGATGTGCACGCTGGAATTCGAGGTGCACCGACCGCTGTATGACTGGGTGATCGACAACCTCGACAACCTGCCGTCGCGGCCGCGGCAATACGAATTTGCGCGGCTGAACCTCGGCTACACCGTGATGAGCAAGCGTCGGTTCATCGAACTGGTGGAAAAGAAGCTCGTGAACGGCTGGGACGACCCGCGCATGCCGACGATCGGCGGCATTCGGCGCCGCGGCTACACGCCGGAGGCGATCCGCAATTTCTGCGAGACGATCGGCGTTACGAAATTCGAAAGCCTGACCGACGTGGCCCTGCTCGAGTTCTGCGTCCGCGAGGACCTCAACAAGCGCGCGCTGCGGCGGATGGCCGTGCTCAAGCCGCTGAAGGTCGTCATCGAGAACGCATCGGAGATCCCGTCCGAGGTCGACGCGGTGAACAACCCCGAGGACGAGTCGGCCGGCACGCGCAAGATCCCGTTCTCCAGCGAGCTGTACATCGAGAGCGACGACTTCATGGATATCCCGCCGCCGAAATATTTCCGACTGTCGCCCGGCAAGTCGGTGCGCATCCGCTACGCTGGATTCCTGACCTGCCTGCGCAAGGAGAGCGACGCGATCGTCTGCAAGTGGTCGCCGCCGTCCGCCGAGCTGAAGGTGAAAGGGACGATCCACTGGGTATCCGCGAAGCACGCCGTCGCCGCCGAGGTGCGCCTGTACGACCGGCTGTTCACGGTCGAGAACCCGATGGCGATGGAAGGCCGCGACTACAAGGAGTTCCTGAACCCGCACTCGCTCGACATCGCCACCGCGCACGTCGAGCCGAGCCTGGCGGACGTCAACCCGCTGGCGCATTTCCAATTCGAGCGCATCGGCTACTTCAACGCCGACCCCGACTCCAAGCCCGGCAAGCCGGTGTTCAATCGCACCGTCACGCTGAAGGATTCGTGGGCGAAGGAAGCGAAGAAGGGCTGACGGTCAAACACCTCCCACGATCACAAATCGCCCCGGCAGAATCCGTCGGATACTCACACGCGTCATCCCCTGCGTGAGCCGTTCCAACTCCGGCCCGACGAAGCCGCGCCGGATCGAGAGCAGTCCGTCGTACCGGGCAAAGCTCCGGTGCAGGAACAGGCTCGCGAACGCGGCATAGCCCGCGTATGCCCACGGGCTCCGCGCGAGATCGCTGACGACGAAGCGCCGCCGCGCGGTCCGCGCCGCCAACGCGAGGAAGGCCGAGATCTTCCCGTCGGGCAGGTGATGCAGGAAGTGGTTGCAGAACACGTAATCCGCATCCGCGGTGTTCTCGAGAAGCTGGAAAGCGTCTCCGCAGACGACGGTCACCCCCTGCTCTCCCTCCGCCATCTTCCGCGCGTGTTCGGCGACGCGCGGATCGGCGTCGATCGCCGTCACGCGAAGACGAAGGCCCTTGCGTTGGGCCGCGCGGACGAGCCAGAGAGGAATGTCCGCGCCGCCGGCCCCCACGTCCACCAGGTGCCGCTCGCGCGACGGATCGGCGCGCATATCCTCGAGGACCCAGCGGGAGAGAATGGCGCGGTACCGGCTGAACAGGAGATTGGTCACCCGGAACTGGTCCACGGTGCGAAGCAGTTTGTTCGTATCGCACGCGGGATCGTCCATCAACTCGAGGGACGTCGAACGCTTTGTCATGTCGGGGATCATGGCGGATGTCACAGGTCATCCGAAACCGCGGCCACGCGCGTGGGAACGCGCTCGAGCGTGTTGAAAGGAATGGTCAGCATGGCGAAGTACGCGGGCAGCATTTCGCGGAGCGGCGGGCGCAGGAGCAGGCGCCGGATGGCCCAGTCGCGCAGGCTCGTGGCCAACCGCCCGGTCCGCGTGCCCAGCCACATTCCACGCGCGGCGCGGGCGGATGCGGCGGCAAACGCCCGGCGGCGGAAGAAGTCGTAGTGAGAGAGAAGATCACCGGCCGCCGCGCCCTGCCGGCAGATCGCGACCAGCGCGTCAGCCAGGAACTCGGCGTCGGCGAACCCCGTGTTCATCCCCTGCCCGCCGATGGGGCTCATGACGTGGGCGGCGTCGCCGCAGCACACTACGCGGCCGCTGAAGTACCGGCGCGCAAGAACTCGCCTGACCCGGAACGGGCTCTGTGAGAGCCTCCGGCTTCCCGCCAGCTCGCGGCCGGAGCGTTCGCGGACGATCCTCTCGATGACACCATCGGGGGCATTCTCCATGAACGAGTCCGTGAGCACGATCCAGCGGCGGCGCCCGCCCGGGAGAGGGAACGATTCGACCGAGCCGCCCGGCGTGAAGAACAGATGCGCCTCGTCGGCGAGATCGCCGCGATCCTCGAAGTCCGCCATCAGGAAATTGAGCCCGTAGTCCTTCGTGTCGACCGGGATTCCCGCAAGGTCCCGGACGAGGCTCCTGGCGCCGTCGCACGCGGCCAGGAACCGGGCGCGAACGGTTTCCTCGCCATTCGCGCTCTTCAGGGTCACGGCCACGTCGTTCGCCCCATCCTGCATGCCGGACACCTCGACGCCCCGGCGAAGTTCGACGGACGGGAACCGGCGAAGGCTTTCCTCCAGAAGGCCGATCGTCTCGCTCTGCGGCACGGAGAGAATGTACGCGTGATCGCCGGGCAGATGACTGAAACTGACGCCACCCAGCATCCCGTCCCCGCCATGCACGACCGCTTTCCGGATCGTCACGCCGCGCCGCACGAGTTCGTGGTCCAGGCCGAGCGCCTTGAGGATCTTGAGCGACGGTGGCGTGACGCCGATCGCCATGGACAGGTCCGGCCGCTGGACGCGCTTCTCGACAACCAGCACTTTCAGGCCGTGCGAACCAAGCAGGTTCGCCAGAAGCAGGCCGACGGGGCCCGCGCCCGCGACGACGACCTCCCAACCGCCGGCGGGGACCGGCTCGGACGGCCGACGCCGGAACACGCGATGCCCGGGTCCGCTGAGAACGATCCGCGCCAGCCTCGGGACCCAGTACGGAACAATGCCCTGGTACATGGCGAACGACTCGCCGTAGTGCTTGCGGTAACGCTGCTCCTTGAAGAGGGGGCCGACGATGCAATACGCGGTCCACGCGAGCGCAAGAATGAGCCGGTCAGGGGTCCAGACCGGACCCGTCCACAACGTCAGCGCGAACGCGATGTACACGGGCTGGCGGACGTAGCGGTAAAGTCCACGCACCTCGAACGGCTGGTTCACGGGCCGGCGGCCGCGGAACACGGACCACCAGCCGAGGCTGCCCATCTGAACGGAAAGGCCCGCGTCGTTCATGCCTTTGATCAGCAAGGCCCACGATGCGGCGTACGGAACGGTCCACGCGATCCAGCCCCATCCGCGCGGCTGGTACCAGAGAATCCCGGAGGGCGACCACAGGAGGAACACCACGAGCAACTGGAAGGAGGCGAACACGGCGAAGAGAGTCGTGCTCAAGTCGCGCCCCAACCCGAGCGGCGCACAGCGGCTCATCCATTTCCGCCCGAGAGGGCCGAGGAAGAAGGAGTGAAGAATCGGGAACTGCAGAACAAGCAGGGCGTTGACGAGGACCGCCGCGGCGCCGCGAAACGGACCGAGCCCGAGCGCCATGCCGGCGTACAGCCCGAACACCATCGCCCCGACGCCGGCGGCGAAGAGCGCGTGAGCAAGCACGCCGTACAGGAGAGCCACGGCCCGTTGTGTCCGCGTGTACATGGCGAATCAGCCCAACTCCGCCCGTTGCGGGGCCGTTTCACCGGCAGGCTGGACCCGCGCCGGAAGCGCGTGAAGCAGGCCGAGCTCGATGGTCAACCCGGGGCCGAACGCCATCGCGCACACGGACGTTTCCTTCCCGGCGGGCCGGTGCCTCAGGAAATCGGCGAGCACGAACAGGATGGTCGCGCTGCTCATATTTCCGAACCGTCCCAGAACGGAACGAGAGACATCGAGCGCGTCCTTCGGCAAACCGAGCCCCTTCTCGACCTTGTCCAGAATCGCCTTCCCGCCGGGGTGCACGGCCCAGAACTCGATATCCCGGCGGTCGAACCCGGCGCCGGCCAGAACCGGATCCACAAGCTCGGCAATGTTCGCGCCGATAATGTCAGGCACGTAGCTGCTGAGCACGATGTTGAACCCGTGGTTGCCGATCGACCACGCCATGTCCTTCTCTCCGCCCACGGCGTGGCCGGTGGCGAATTGGCCCAGGCGGTACACGGACCGAGCGGCAAGGTTCTCCCGCGCGTGCACGATCGCACACGCCGCCCCGTCGGAGAACAGCGCGTTCGCCAGCACCGAATCCGCGCCGCCGTTGACTTGAAGATGCAGGCTGCAGAACTCGAGACACAGAACGAGCACGACGGCGCGCGGGTCCGCCTCGCAGAACTGCTGGGCCATTTTCAGCGCGGGAAACGCCGCGTAGCAGCCCATGAAGCCGAGGTGGAACCGCTGCGTGGAGGGGTTCAGGCCCAGGTCGGTGACCAGGTGGAAATCGAGGCCCGGGTTGCTGAATCCGGTGCAGGACGCCGTCACCACGTGCGTGATCTCCTCGCGGCGGATTTCGGGGCAGGCGGCGAGGGCGCGGCCCGCGACCCGGCCGGCCAGCACGCGGGACTCCCGCGCGAAGACATTGTTCCGCTCCTCCGTGCCGGGATTGGCCAGCCGCCCGGAGGCATCCGTCGGAAAAAGCTTCGCGTCCTCGGGATTCGCGAAATCCTCGCAGACGCTGTGCCGGTACTGGATGCCGGACTGCCTGTAGACGTGGTGAACGATCCGTCGATCGCGCTCGGACGCCGTCCAGGACTTCATCTGCTCGCGCGCGAAATCCTGCGAGTAGGCGTAATCCGGCACGCCGGTTTCCAAATGGAGTATGTGGGTTGACATGGCGATCGACTCCTCCGCCGCAGGGCGCGGCCTACTCCTTCTTCAGGACAACGTGGGCCAGAACGTCCACGCGGTCGCTCACCTTCATCATACCCATCATGGACGGCGGTTTCACCCCATACTGGCCAAGGCTGACGGGAAATGCCATGTCGAACTCAACGCGCTTCTCGTCCTCCTGCCAGTTGGACACGTCCGCCTCGACCTGTGAATCCCTGGCGAGCAGGCTGAGTTTGAGAGGAAGCTTGGACGGTCCGGCGGCATTTCGAAAAGCGGCCGGAGCCGCGCGGGCCACGGCGCCACGGATGATGGGGAACTCGACCACCTTCAGGAGGGCGCGCATCTTGCGGTCGCGGGCGCCGTTGCCGGTGTTCATCTGGTCCGCTGTCACGTTGACGTCCACGCTCCAGGTTTCCTCCCCGTTCTCCGCCTGCGCCACCGCAACCTCGAACGGCTGGCTGTGTACGGTTCCCCTGAAATCGTGCAGCGTGGAATGGCCCGTGAATTCGATGGAGCATTCGCCCGTGAGCGCGGCTCCCGCCCGCGCCGACAACGCAAAGGCCAGCCAAGCGGCTGCCTGTATTTGTGCGATTCTCATATCCCCCTGCCCTCCAAGAGCGGCGCGTCACTATACCACGGGGTTATCGCCTTTCAAGAGGTGCATCAATCCGCGTGCGCCGGCGCACGCGTTCTGGCAAGATCGGCGGGAGCGAGGAGGCACCATGACACAATGGCATGACGACGATGGATTCTGGAACGCGTGGGCCCCGGTCATGTTTCCCCCGGAGCGGTTCGAGAAGGCCGGGGCGGAGGTCGAGCAGATCCTCGCGCTTCTGAAACCCCGGCCCGGCGCGGCGATTCTGGATCTCTGCTGCGGCCCCGGCCGTCATTCCGTCGAACTCGCCCGCCGCGGATACAAGGTCACCGGCGTGGACCGCACGCGGTCGTACCTCGCGCGGGCGCGCCAGTCGGCGGCGAAGGCGAAGCGCGACGTCGAGTTCGTTCTGGCCGACATGCGACGCTTCCGCCGGCCGCGCGCGTTCGACGCGGTCGTCAACATGTTCACCGCGTTCGGCTATTTCAAGAAGCAGGCCGACGACATCCGCGTCCTGAAGAACGTGTACGCCTCGCTCAAGCCGGGCGGCGTGTTCCTGATGGACCTGATGGGCAAGGAGCGAATCGCAAGGATCTTCAACCCGCGCACGTGGCACCGCGAGCCGGACGGGACGATCATCCTGGAGGAGCGCTGGCTGGAAGACGACTTCGGCTGGATCGAAAACAAGTGGACGATGATCCGCAAGGGGCGCATGCGCACGCACGCCATCTCGCACCGGCTCTACTCCGCCGTCGAGCTGCGCACGCTGCTGAAGCAGGTCGGCTTCGCGCGGGTGAAGGCGTTCGGCAGCCTGGACAGGAAGCCTTACGACCACGATGCCCAGCGCTTGGTCCTCGTGGCGCGAAAGTGACAGGCGCGCGTATCAACGCCGCCGGCATCGATCTACTGAACGGGATACACCGTCAGCCCGACCCGGTAGTTCCCCCTGTGCGATCCGTAGTAGTCCATGCAGCGGATGGTGTAGATCCCCGTGGACGTGAGCCGGTTGGAGAGCACGGCGGTGTCGTCCGCGCAGGCGTAGGCGACCTGCGAGCCGTCCGGATCGTAGAGGGCGACGTGCGACATGAGAACGTTCGTCGCTTCGCTGCGGCCCATGGTGATTCGCGCGGCCTGGCCGCTGACGACGCAGAAGCGGGCGGTGTCCATGTCGGCCCAGTGCGTGAGGGTCGCGGCGCGCACCGCTCCGTTCGTGATGAGCCCCGCGTCCGGCACGCGCGCCGGCGCCCCCCGCCTCGCGCTCATCCACGCCAGCGACACGGCGTACGTGCCGGTGCGCGAGCCGTAGTACTCGGAGACCCGGAGGGTGTACGTCCCCGTTTTCGCCAGCCGCGGCTCCAGGATTCCCGTGGCATGGCCGTCGCCGCCGCACGCCTCCCCCACGATCGCCCCCGTCGGGTCCTGGAGCTCCAGCCTCGGCGCCAGGGGCGTTGAAATCGGCGTGACGCGGATGTTCACGACATCGCCCGAGCTCGCCGCGAAACGTGCGGCATCAACCTCCAGCGGCTGGTTGATCACGCCCACCTTCGTTTCCCCGTCCGCCAGCCACCCCAGCTCCGGCTTTCCCGGCACGCGCACGGAAATCATCGTCAGCGCATGCGCGGCGGACGCGCCGACCAGCGCGCCGAACACAACCCCCATCACGGAACGGAGAGAGCGCTTCATGGAAACAACCTTAATTAGCGTACTACAGTAATTGTACCGCGATGTCCAGCTTTATTTGTACTACAGTTAATCAACGCAGCGCGGCGATATCTTCTGTTGCCGACGCCGACGGGTGCGGGTAGTCTTTCCGGCGGGTTGAAACAGAGGCGTTCCGACTGTATGGCCGCCAAACCGCGAGCAAAGACCATTTCGGATTATCTCGACCGGCTCACCGGGCCGGCCGACCGGGCACGGCGGGCCCGGGAGGCCAAGGCCGACATCATCTGCGTCGGCGGCGGGCGCAAGTATCTCCGGAAGAGGATCATCTCCAGGGGGGAGATGGGGGTGATCTACGAGGTCGAGGACGTGGACTGCCGCCGCACCGTCGCGCTGAAGGTCCTGCCGCGCAGGCGCGGCGTACCCGCCAAGGACACGCTCCGGTTCATCGCCGAGGCCCAGATCACCTCCCAGCTCGAGCACCCGAACATCGTCCCCATTCACGACCTCGGCATCGACGACGACGGCAACGTGTTCTACACCATGAAGTACGTGCGCGGGCACACGCTGGCCGAGGTGCTGGACCGGATCAAGCGCGGCGACCCGGACACGATCCGCAAGTACCCGCTGTCCCGCCTGCTGAACGTCTTCCAGCGCATCTGCGAGGCGCTGACGTTCGCGCACGCGCGCCGCGTCGTGCACCGCGACATCAAGCCCAGCAACGTGATGCTGGGCGACTACGGCGAGGTGCTGCTCATGGATTGGGGGCTGGCCAAGCCGGTCGACTCGTTGAAGCCCGTCGCGGCCGCCGCGCCGGCCCACTCCCTGCCGTCGGTATCCACGCGTCGGACCGAGGGCCAGGGCTTCTCCCTGGGAACCCTGAAGGGACAGGTGCTCGGCAGCCCGGGGTTCATGGCGCCGGAGCAGGTGTATGACCACGACCGCATCGACACGCGGGCGGACATCTACGGGCTGGGCGCCGTCCTGTACCACATCCTGACGCTGCAGCCCACGGTCCCCCCCAGCGGCGCGATGAACGTGCTCAAGAGAATCGTGTCCGGCGACTTCCCCCCGCCGCTGTTCTTCGACCGCGGCGGGGCCTCGCCGCAGAAGTTCCCGCACTGCCCTGACGGCCGCATACCGCCCATCCTGTCCGACATCGCGATGCGCGCCCTGGCGACGAACCCGGACGAGCGCTATCCAACGGTCGCGTCGCTGCAGGAAGACGTCGAGGCGTATCAGAACGGCCAGATCTGGATCCCGGTGATCGACGAGGATTTCACGGATCCGAACATCGAGGACCGGTGGGACCTGGTCAACGCCCGCGGGGAACTGCGCGACGGCGAGTTCGTCGTCGACGGCGGCGAGCCGTTCCTGATGATCCTGAGGAAGCCGGTCTCCGGCGACATCCGCATCGAATTCGAATGCCAGCAGGACGGCAGCAGCCTGAACGACCTGTCCTGCTTCATCGCGGCCGTTCCGGTGCCGAACAAGCGGGACATCTACCTGACCGGCTACGAGTTCAAGTTCGGCGGGTACAACAACTCCATGATCCTGCTCATCCGGAACGACATCCGGCTCTGGGCCAGGTCCACGTCGCCCATCGAGCGAGGGCGGCGCTACCACGTGGTCGCCGAGCGCGTTGGCCCGCGACTGCGCCTGCTGGTGAACGGCGTCGAGATCTACCGGGTCAACGATCCGAACCCTCTTTCGGGCCCGCACCGGAACGTGGCGGGCCTGTTCGGCTGGAGCGCGACGACGCGGTACTTCCGCGTGCGCATCTACACGCTTCAAGCTGCGGGACAGAGCGACCTGCTCGATTTCGCAGACCGCCAGGCGCAGAAGGGCAACTACGCGATGGCGGAAATGCTGTACGACGAGGTGGCGCGCACGTATCGCGATCCGATCAAGGCCCAGCACGCCCGCGAGGGACTCGACATCGCCATCCGCAACAAGATGCTCAGCGAGGACATCCCCAGGATCCGCGAGCACCTGGAACGAACCTGGCCGGGACGGATCGTCCAGCTGGCCCTGGACCACGACGGGCTGACGCTCGACATCACCGGCGGCAGCATCACGGACCTGGAACCGCTGCGGGGACTGCCGATCCGCGCGCTCCACTGCGCCAGCAACCGGATCCGGAGCCTCGAGCCTCTCCGGGGCATGAAACTGGTGTCGCTGGATTGTTCGGGCAACCCTCTTTCAAGTCTCGACCCGATCCGGAACATGCCCATGGCGAAGCTGCTTTGCGAATGCTGCGCGATCACCGACATCACGCCGCTGCAGGGCATGCCCCTCCAGCTTCTCTCCGCCGGCGGCAACCCGCTCGGCTCGCTGGAGCATCTGCGGGGGCTCCCCCTGACCAACCTGTACATCTGGGGGACGGGCATCCGCGACCTCGAGCCGCTGCGCGGCATGCCGCTCACCACCCTGCACTGCAACGCGAACCGCATTGCCGATCTCGGGCCTCTCGAATCGGCGCCCCTCGTATCGCTCAACTGCGCCGGCAACGAGATCGAGCGTCTCGATCCGCTCCGCGGCATGCCGCTCCGGTTCCTGACCCTCAACCAGAACCGGATCTCGGACCTGGGACCGCTGCGCGGAAGCCAGATCTGCATCCTGACCTGCGCGGGCAACCGCATCCGGAGCCTCGCGCCCCTCGAAGCGATGCCGCTGTTCGGGCTCGTCTGCGGCAACAACGAGCTGGCCAGCCTCGATCCCTTCGTGGAGAACCCGCCGACCAACTTCACCTACGACTGCGACACGCTGAACGCGCGGGAGATTCGGCGCGCGCGATCCGCATGGAAGCGAAGGAAGGACCGCCTTCCGCTGGCCAACCAGGCCGACGTCCTCCTCGCGCTGCGGGAAGGCAAAACCGAGGCCCTGCACGGCCTGGCGGCGCACGTGGATCGCCACGCGTATCTCTTCATTCCGAAGTCCATGACCTGGGAGGATGCGCGCGCGTTCTGCGAGCAGCTGGGCGGACATCTGTTCGTCGTCCGGTCGGAAGAAGAGCACGCGCTCCTCGATTCCTGGTTCGGCTCCTACTGGGTCTGGATGGGGCTGCGGGTGACGGAACACGGTCCTGAATGGGTAACCGGCGAACCGGTGGAGTACACGAACTTCGCGAATCTTCTGCATGCGCTGCGGATCGGCCCCAAGGTGTTCGCGAAGAAATGGTCCTCCCAGGACGAGCCCGGCTTCGAGAACTGCTTCGTGATCGAATGGGACCTGCCGTTCGAACGCGCTCACACCCGCCGAAACCATCAATAGGCATATGACAAGCGCGGCGGCCGTGTTATATTGATTGTGTTATGAAAAGAGGACGCGGAAGACCTCCGTTGGCAAAAGGGGAACGACGCCAGGAGACCATTTCGTTGCGCCTGAAGACCAACGAAGTGGATGCGTTGCGCAAAGCGGCCTCCAAGTCAGGGAAGACCCTGTCTGAGTGGCTGAGGAAAAATCTCCTCGACTCCGCGAAGTAAAAGCCGCCGTCGGCTCTGTCTTCGTTCGCGGCGCAGGCGGGACAGGCTCGGGCTGTTCCTCTACACCTGTATCGTGAAGCGGTCCCGGCCCGCGCCCCGTTCAACACGCATCTCCCGCCCCGATGAGCGCGCTCCATTGACGTCTTCGCGAACGGAGCGCATCGAGGCAGGCGGCGATAAACGATCGGGGGCGGCGCGTCTGCGCCGCCCCCGCTCATTCTACAGGACGCTCTACCCGGAACTCAGGGCGTGAGCGACCAACGGACATTGTCGATGCTGAACTGGTTTGCATCGCCGTCCATCCGCTGCCAGCTCGGATACGAGCTGCTGAAGTCGGTGCTCTTGAGGATGCACGGCGTGTTGAACGGAGTATCCAGCGCCATGAACAGCGTGCCCGAATCCGTGAACACGAAGTCGGACGCGTTGCCGTAGTACCCGCACCACGAGCCGGACCACGAGGCGCCGCCGTCGGTCGTCTTGTAGACCGATCCGTTCACGCCGCACACGAAGCCCGTCTGCGTGTTCTGCCAGCCCGTGCCGTAGAACGCGTCATACGAGGCCGGAATGCCGATGTCCGTCCACGTGGCGCCCGCGTCGGCCGACTTCCGGATCGCGGCGCCTTCGCCGGACACCACCACGTTCGTCGCGTTGATCACGAACACGTCGACCAGCACCTCGGTGCCGACATCGAGTTCCGTCCACGTCGCGCCCCCGTTCACCGTGCGCATGACCTTGCCGGTGCCGTACCAGAAGCCGCCGACCGCCCAGCCGTTGTTGGCGTTCGCGAATCGGAGCTTGGAGTAGTACACGTACATGTTCGTGCAGGCATACTGCGCCGTCCATGTCGCGCCGCCGTTGACGGTCTTGAAGATCCGCCCGTGAACGGCGCGGTCCAGGGCCCAGCCCGTGTTCGCATCGATGAAGTCCACGCTCCAAATGCTGGCATTCGTGAACCCGTTCGTCTGCTGCGTCCACGTCAACCCGCCGTCCGTCGTGCGCAGGACGCCCTTGTCGGCCGCGGCGATCCAGCCCGTGTTCGTGCTGACGAAGTCCACGTCGTAGAACGTCGCGAGCTCGAAGTTCGTGCCCGGGGTCAGGAACGTCCAGTTCGTGCCGCCGTTGCCCGACGTCTTCAGGATCGAGCTCACCTGCACCCCGCGGCCGCCGTCGTACATCGAGCCGACCGCGTAGCCGACATTCGTCGACGGGAACGAGAGCGACTTCGACCGCGGCGCCAGGAGCGTCACGGAGAAGGAGCCGAACACGTTCGTGAGCGGCCGGCCGAACCCGAAGTTCGTGATCGGGATCGTGACCTCCTGCCACTGGCCGGCCAGCGCCGGATTCCAGTTGGAGCCGTAGAGATCGACGGCCTTCTTGGTGTTCAGCGGAGCCTCGATCTCGATCTTGATCGGCCGGCGCGACTTGACCCAGAACTTCATGTAGTTGAACCGGCTCAGGTCGATCGTGAAGCTCGGGTAGAAGACTCCCCAGCCGCCATACAGGTACGGCACGATGCTCTTCCAGTACTTCACGCCCTCGGGCGCGCCGTTCGTGTAGTTGCCGTCATTGATGCTGCTGCCCCAGACCGGCGCGCTCGCCCCCATCGGGATGCCGATGTCCGCGTAGGCGATGTAGCTGCCGCCCGTGCTGTTCATGCGCACAGTCGTCTCCGGCTCCACGCCGGCTCCGCTCGGGGCAAACCGGAACGTGTCGTCACGCCCGATGCGCTGGCCCTGCGGATCCGCCGCGTTGGTCGGATAGATGTACGCGACCCACGCGTAGTTGCTGCCCGGAGGCACGCCCGCCGGGATCGTGATCGGGTACGCCCCGCTGCCGCTCGCCACGGACACGGCGAAGTTCGACTCCATGTACCGGCACCCGGTCATCGCGTCCTGCAGGTAGATGCCCATCCGCGACGGAACGATGTCCAGGTTCTCCCAGTCCACCGGCACGTTCACGGTCTGGCCGATCGACAGGTTGGTCGGGAAGGTGGCTTGCTCCACCATCAGCCGCGGCGTGAAGTACAGCGAGGCCGCCTGCGAGCCGCGCGTGTTCTCCTCGCGCAGGTACGCAAAGAACTCGTACACGCCGCCGTACGCGGAGCCGTCGTACTCCCACCAGGCCGGGTCGTAGTCCGGCACGGTCGCCCACAGCATGTCGTTGGTCGTCTTCGGCGCGAACTCGCCGAGCACGTTGTCGCGGAGCGCGGTCGAGTACTGCTCGTCCACGAGCCGGAACGAGTCGATGTTCATCGTGCCCGCGTAGTACGGGCTCAGGAAACCGACCGTCGTGGAGGTCCAGTTGGTCACCTGGATCGGCTCGTCCAGGAACACCGGCACGTTGTTCACGTACAGGTCGGTCCGCTTGTACGGGGCGCCGTCGCGGATGCTCACCCGGACGTCCACCCACTGGAGCTGAGGCACCTGGTTGCTGACGTAGTTCGGGACGTTGTCCGCCCAGCCGCAGAGGGTCGGGTTCACGTAGCACACGCGCCCGCCGAACGTCATCCCGCCCTCGCTCGCGTTGTTGAAGTACGCGCGGTACTCCACCGTCACGTTCCGGCCGGTCACGTTCAGGCCCGTGCGCGTGACGTACGCATAGCCGTAGTTCGTGCCGAGCACGGTCGCATACAGCATGTTGTTGGTTTCCTGCCAACTGATGTTGGCGTGCGGCGTGATGGTCCAGCCGGAGAGGGTCGCGTCGTTGAAGTTATCCTCGTTCAGCAGCGTGCCCTTCTCCTTGAAGCCGTACGCCATGGCCACCGACTGCGTCGCGTTGTAGAGCGTCCAGATGTCCCAGTCGCGCCCCGCGTACACGTAGCGCGGCAGGCCCATCAGCTGCAGGCCGCAGCCCGCGAGCTTGACCAGGGGGCCGCCGTCGTTGCCGGACGAGTACGAGCCGCCGGCCGCGAGCCACGGATCCGCCGCGTCCCACGGATAGACGAACATCGACCAGTACAGGTTCGTGCCGGTCATGATGTTCTCCGTCGGGATCGTGATGTAGAGCGTGTTCGTGCCGCTGCCCGTCAGGATCCAGCCGTTCGTGACCACGACCGTCAGGTCGCCGTCCGGATTCAGCGGATCGAGCTGGTACTTGAGTTCAAGGCGGACCTTGTACGCCTGGCCCTGCACCCATTCGAACGCTCGCTTGGCGAGGTTGCTGAACACGGTGCCCGTCAGCAACGTCCCCGTGTCGATGCCGAAGTTGAAGCAGAAGACCTTCGCCGGAGCGCCCGGGTTGTTCGTGATCGTGTTCACGATCAGCGCCGGCTTGCCGCCGGCGTTCGTGATCGTGCCCAGGGCCTTCCCGCTCGTCACCAGCGGCCACACCACGGCCGCGCCCGATGCCGTCAGGTTCGAGCCCGGCTTGTAGTCCAGCGTCACGTAGTGGTCGTTGGTGCCAACCACGACGCGGCTCACCAGCGTCAGGTTCGTGATCGTCGTGGCCACGCCGAACAGGTCCTCGATGCGGCCCGTGTCGTTCGCGTTCAGCTCGTTCCTGCGCGCGACGCCGCCGTCGGTGGCCAGCAGAGAGTGCAGACCGTTCGTCAGCCACGTCCGGACGTTCAGCACTTCCGTGTCGCTCATGACGTACGTGCTCGGCAGGACGAGCATCGGGAAGAAGCTCTGCAGGTAGCCCCAGTCGAGGTTCAGCGGCTTGCCGACCGCGAGCGTCTCGCCGTTGTCGCCGTAGTAGCTCAGCTCATCGTCGTCGATGAAGTAGTAGCCCTTCTGCGGCTCCCAGATGCCGAGCTGCTCCGCGCGCGTGCCCAGCGCCACCTTGCCGCTTGCGAAGTTCGTCGCCCAGAACGTGCCGACGAGCGCGTTGTTGAAGTACACCTTGTTCGTGCTGCCGTAGGCCTCGACCTTCAGGTTGTACCACAGGTTCTCCGCCGGGATGTTCGTCTTGGCGAAGTCATACAGCCAGCCCTGCTGGGCCACGGCCCCACCCGCCTTGACGGTGTACTTGATCCGCCAGAACCCGTAGTAGTTCCGAATGCCGACCTTGTAGTAGTTGCTCCGGTTCTGGTAGCGGAACAGCATCTCCGCGTCGCTGAAGTAGTAGCCCTTCTTCTGGTACCGCACGTCCATGGACAGCGTGTGGTTGGTCCACGTGCCCGAGCTGATGCCGAAGAGGTTGTCGTCGTTGCCGATGCGCCACGCCCTCAGGCTGTACCCGCTGCCCGTGTTCCGGTAGTCCTCCATCACCTGGTTGGATGTCAGGCAGGTGTTGAAGATCTTGATTTCGTCCATCACGCCATTCAGCCCGTAACCCGTGTAGCCACGCGCGATCAGGACCGCGTTCGTTGTCTTCACGGGCAGGGTGTTCGTATCGTTCGCGTACGTCGTCGTGTTCCGCTGAATGCCGTTCACGAAACTCTTCAACGTGCGGTTCTTCCCGTCACGCGTGATCGTAATATGCATCCACGAGTTGTTCGTGACGCTGTTCGCCGGCAGCGCAGCCCAGCTGATGTACTGGCCCGAAACCTTGGCCTTGCCCTGGAAGAAGTTCAGCGAGCGGTTCGTCTCGATCGTCAGCGAGAACTCGCCGCCGTAGCTCTTGTCCAGAGGGTTGATCCGGCCGGAGCCAATGTTCTGCCCCTTGATCCAGAAGCTCAGCGTCAGGTTGCTGTTCACCTGCAGGTACGACGTGTTCGTGCAGATGACGTAGTTGGTCGAAGTGAACGAGCCCGCCCGCGTGCGGCGCGCGTCGTTCGTCGTGCGCGGGCCGTTCACCGGCGTGCCGTGGTTCGCGCGGCCGGAGCTGTCCACCACCTGCCTCACCCCGTTCGTCCACGCCGCCTCGTCGCACTTCCAGTAACCGACCGTCCCCGTGACCAGGCTGGTCGGCGAAGGCAGGACCGCCCAGTTGCCGCAACCGGCAAGCCGCGCCCACCCGGTGTAGTTGCCGTCGTTGAAGTCGTCGGTGAACGTGCCGTTCACGAGCACGTTGTCGAACAGAACGTCCTGCGGATTGCTGTTGCTGTAGCCCAGCCTCTGCAGCCAGTCGCACACGGCGTTCACCTTGGTGAACTGCCCGGGGTAGTACTGCTCGGTCTTGCTCGACCGGAAGATCGCCACGCGCGACGGGAACGCGCTGTTGCGCGCCAGCGGCGTGTTCTGCCAGTAGAGCTGCTCGTAGAGGTCCTCCCACTCGACCGGTATGCTGACGACCTGGCCCTTGATCAGGTTGTTCGAGATCGTGGCGGTCGGTCGAATGCCCCACTCCAGCCGCGTCGGGAACGGCGTGGACTCGGCCACGCGCTGCGTCGGGCTGACCTCCAGCGAGGCCAGGAACTGGTACTTGCCGCCGTCGATCGTCGACTTGTAATCCGTGTCGGTCGTGCTGTAGTCCGGGATCCACATCCAGAAGATGTTCTCGCCGTTCGCCACGGCGTTGGTCGTGAGAACCTGGTAGATCTCGTTCGTCACGCCGTCGCCGTTGTCGCCGGCCTCCATGAACGCCAGCCGCAGCGTCAGTCCGGCGGTGCCCGCGCTGTCATACTTGACCCGCACCGAGATCAGCCGGTTGCTGTAGCCGACCGGGTGGATGATGGACGGGCCGTCCTTGATCTGCACGACGTAGGGCACGTTGGTGTCCACGACCGCAAACGGCCACGCCGTGCCGTCGCTGAAAGCGTAGAAGTAGGACCCGGCGTTGAAGAACGCCCAGCCGTTCTTTGTGAAGGGATCGTACGAGCTGTAGCCTCCATAGAGGTAATCTCCGCTCCAGAGCTGCGCGCCATTCGTCGGATTCAACGCGTAGAACTTGTCGGCGTTGAAGTAGATCGCGTTGTTCGCGCACATCACGGAGCTGCCGTACGCCAACGGGAACTGGACCTGCCACAGCAGGCTCGTCGACGCCGCGTTGAACGCGTACATGTAGCAGTTGGTCGAGCTGAGCTGCTGGCCCAGGATGAACATCCGCCCGTTGGCCACAGCCGGCCCGGTTTGCTGGAACATGATATTGAAGCCGCTGTAGTGGAACAGGTTGCTGCCCGTGTTCAGGTCGTACACCCGCACGCCGTCGCCGCCGTCGTTCATCGCCACGTAGATCCGGTTGCTGTAGACGGCCGGCGCCGACTGCGCCCAGCCCGACCGCGGTATGTAGGTCGACCACATCTGGCTGCCGTTCGTGGTGTTGAAGGCGTACATCGTGGAGCCGACCACGATCAGCAGCTTGTTGCTGGCCAGCGTGACGCCCGCGTAGTGGGACGAGCCCACCGTGTTGCTCGACTGCCAGATCGTTTCCCCGGTCTCTGCGGAGACGGCATACAGCGGATCGTTCGCTCCGCCGAAGTACACCACGCCATCCCGGACGCAGACGGGCGTGGCGTTGATGTTCGTCAGGTTCCGCTTCCACTTGAACGTGCCGGTCGCCGCGTCGATCGCGTAGACCGCGCCGGTCGGGGCGCCGTAGTTGTTCTTCGTCGTCCCGTACACCGTTCCGTTCGCCACCGCGAGCGAGTAGCGGTTCCACATCTCGCCCGCGGACAGGGAGTACGTCCACAGGTTCGAGCCCGTCGCCGGGTTGACGGCGGACAGCAGGGTCGAGAAGTAGTTGTACGTGATAAACATCCGGTCCCCTTCAATGACCGGAGCTCCGCCGTAATCAAAGTAGTTGGTCCACTTGCTCTGCAGGGGGAAGGACGCCGGGCCGGACGGCAGCGCGCCGCTGCGCGCGTTGTCGCCGCGGTACATCGTCCCGTCTGAATCGTCGTTCACCGCCGGCGGAGTGCTGTTGCCGAACGCGTACAGCATCTCGTGGCCGTCGGGCGCGAGCGTCAGCGTGAACACCCCGTCGCTGGCCTGCTCGATGATCCGGCCCGCTTCGAACGCGCGGATCGTCTTGCCGACCAGCATGTCGCTCTGGAGCGCGAAGGTCTGCGGCGCGCCGCCGGTCGGGTTGAAGTAATCGTAAAGATAGTTCTTCACCTGGATGAGGATCGCGCCGTTCGTGCACGTGCGGTACTCGGGCAGGCAGAGGTATGCGTTCGCGCCCACGGCCTTGATCGCCGGCTGGACGCCGCAGTAGTCCTTAAGGATCCCGCCGAGTACGTCGTAGCGCCACTGGTACGGCAGGTTGTCGGGATTGTAGTCTCCGTTGCCGTCAGGCAGGCAGTCCAGCGAGTGCAGTACGATGACCGCCTTGCCCGCGCCGTGGCTCTTCGCCACCACCGCCGGGGCGAATGTGTCGGCGTCGACGTACAGCGAGCCGATCGGTGAGTTGGTCGCGCGATCGAGCTTCCGGACTGTGCGCCCGAACGCCACGTTCGAGGGCGCGATGGAAGACGCGGTGAACAGCTGCCACGCGTTGTTCGCCGCAGTCAGCCGCGGGCTCTCGGCGGAACTGATCAGGTTCGAGTTCTTGTCGTACCATTCGATCATCACCACGCCGAACGTGCCGTTCGAAAGGCCGTCGTCGCTGTTGTTCCTCAGGTAGGCATCGGCCGTGTACTTGTGGCCGGGAAGCGCTTCGAAATTCTGCCACAGGCCCGCCCAGCCCATCAGCCGCACCATGTTCGTGCCTTCGTAGGGGAACCAGTCGCGGATCTCGTAAAGGCCCCACGTGTTCCAGCCCGGCAACCACGCCGCGCTGCTCTCGAAGCCGCGGTTCGTGCCGGTGTCCATCTTCGCCCACAGCGTGCCGCCGTTCCCGTTCACGCGCACGCGGTCGTTGTACTTCCACACGCTCGGATTGTACGTGTAGTTCACCAGGCTGGCCGGGGCGTTCGTGTTGTACTGGATGTTGATCCGGCGGTAGTAGTTCCAGTAGATGCTGTCGTCCATCGATCCCGCCGGCTGGATCGCGCCGACGTCCGACGCGTCCACGCCGAACAGCTGCGACACTTCGTTCGAGAACGCCGCGCGCGGCTTGCCCCACCGGTCCTGCATGCCCGGCAGATCCGCCACCGCGATCACGTGGATGCCTTTCGGCAGAACTTGGGTGAGGAAGAAGTTCAACACGCTGTTCGTGTAGCCCGGCACCGTGTCGCTCACGCGCATGTTGCGCGGAAGAATGATCGCCTTGAAGTTCGTGTACGCGCCGTTCGCGAGTTCGCTGACGCCCATCAGGAAGTTGGGTTCGAAGCCCAGGCGCTCCAGCGCGCCGGCCTCGTGCTGCATTTCGTTTTCAAACCGGATGTACTGCGAGTCCGTTGCGTCGTCCCAGAAGAACGCGATGTCCGGCTTCGGGTCGGCGGAGCCTCTCAGCAGGTCGGCAATCTTCACCTGCTCCATCAGGTTGAAGGTGTCTCGCGTGGTCCAGAACGCGGGCTTGATGACGCGGTCGCCGTACAGAATGCCGAAGCCCTTCTCGCGGTCGGTGATCCACGGCCGGTCCTGCCACGTGAACACGTGCGTGCCGATGCCGCCCGCCGCCAGGCTCTCCCACAGCGCGTTGCGGATGAGAACGCCCTGCCGGTCGAGAGTCATCCCCGGGAAAAGCGTCTCGGAACTCGTGAATCCTGTTTCGCTGTAGACCACCGGGATGCCCGCGGTCTTCTTCGTATAGGAAATGCCCCACTGCCCGTTTCGTGTTTCGGAACCGTCCATCGCCCACGGGTAGTTGTTGATCGAGAAGAAACCCAGGGCCGCGTTGTTCGACGCGCAGGCGCGCGCGATTTTGCCGCGGTCTTCCGCGTGATAGCGCCAGTCTTCCTCGCCCCACTGCATGCCGACGGTTGAATAGGAGAGAAGATGGTTCGTGTCCCCTACACGCGCGGCGCGGGCGCCGGCCGCCGTGAAGCCGGCGATCGAGTCCTCGTGCCACTGCACCATGTCCGACCACAGCGCCCCCTTCGGCCCCTTCCACTCGTACGTGTCCGACAACACGATCGCGCTGAAGCTCGTGTACGCGCTTCCCCATTTCGCGTTCAGGTTCGTGATCTGCGTGTACTTCTGCGTGCACCAGGTCCGGAACGCCGTCTCGCAGTTCGTGTCGTACCCGTCATACTTCAGGCTCCACAAGCCCAGGTAGCCGTACTCGTTGCCCACGATCCAGCCCGCGATCGCCTTCGAGTTCTTGTAGCGGGCGCAGACCGTGTACAGGAAGTTGGAGTACTGCGCGCGCGCCAGCGGATTCTCGTAGTTGATGATGTCGGACTGCCAGCGGTTCGTGTGCATGATCCCTTCGTTGTCCAGTCCGGGAGGATGCATCGTATAGTACGAATCCGGGAACCAGTTCGGCGGCCACTGGTAACCGACGAGCGCAAAGATCCGCATGTCGCGTTGCTCGCACGCCGAGACGAGGTAGTCGTAGTTCGTCCAGCTCCATATATTGTCGCCCAACTCCTCGATGTGCTGCCAGACGAAGTCGACGCGAATCGAGTTCGCGCCCATCTTCTTCATCTCGTCGAGGTCGTAGTCGATCTGGTCTTTCGTCTGCCAGACGCCCAACGGCCGGTTCCAGGTTTGATACGCGATGCCATGCGGCACCCATGGTTGCCCTGTGCCGGAGTCGTAGAAATATCCGTCCTGCATTTTTATGAATCCCGTCATCGCGGGATATGCGGGAAGGATAATCACTGCGAGGAAGAACACGGTGAGAACACCGAGCAACCAACTACGCATATACAGCCTCCTTGTGCGACGCGAACAACTCAGATCGAGAATCCAAGCTGAATTGATGAATAGGTATGCAACAGAATGAAAGGTGTATAGAGGCAGTGTAACAATTTACAAAAAATATTTTTTGCCCAATATCAACAGATGTGTAAGCGATTACATTCGTGGGCAGAAAAATTGCGCTGGGAAAGGAGCGCTCGACGAACTGATCAGGCTGACAGTCGGTCAGTACTTCGCCGCTCGATACAACATGCGCTTCCCAGCGCCTCCGGTTGACCCGTTACTACTTGGTACAAAAAAGCTGTTAGTCTGGAAGAGCTAACAGCGTTGAATTGCAAGCTATCCGAAATCCCATCCCGACTCAAGCCAAAAAGGGCCGCCTCGCCGAAAACCCGCGTCAAATCAGCGCGGAAACGGTGTTTTTTGTGCCACCAAAATCATTTTTTTGCATTACGCAACCG
Source organism: uncultured Verrucomicrobiota bacterium (assembly GCA_964421535.1). Taxonomy (GTDB): domain Bacteria; phylum Verrucomicrobiota; class Kiritimatiellia; order CAIQIC01; family JAGNIJ01; genus CALMZY01. The sequence continues at coordinate 21,192 of CAYQYB010000002.1, forward strand.
CATTCCTGTTCGGCAACAGATGTCCGCGCCATCCGCGGTCCCTCTTCGTCGTTGTAAATCGCACCCGCGCCTCTCGACCCGGCGAAGCCCACTCTTCCAGAGGTCAGCCGCCTTCGCCGAGCCTACGGCGTGCCAAGGAGGTCAGCTCCCGGCAGGAGCGCCGCTCTCTTTCCGTTAACCTCCCCCACCTTTGCGTCTCTTTGCGCCCTTCGCGCCTTTGCGTTGAAATCCTTCCGTCTCCTCGTCGTTTCACCCCACCGCGCCTTTACAGTCCGGCGAAGCCCACTCTTTCATCTGCGCCTATCTGCGTGTTCCGCGGGCAACCTTCTTTCCGTTAACCCGCCTTCCATCCCCTTTCTTCTTTCGTGTATTTCGCGTATTTCGTGGTTAACATCTTGTCAGGAGGTCTTACATGAGCACATTCACAGAACTTCGCCCCGAGGACATCAAGGACAACCCGTTCAAGCTCATCGGCGGCGACTGGATGCTCATCACCGCCGGCGATATGAAGTCCTTCAACACGATGACCGCGAGCTGGGGCGGCCTCGGCGTGCTCTGGGACAAGAACGTCGCGTTCTGCTTCGTCCGGCCCACGCGCCACACGTTCGAGTTCATGAACAAGGCAGAGACCTTCACGCTCTCGTTCTTCGACGAACGGTATCGCGGCGTGCTGACCTACTGCGGCTCCCACTCCGGCAAGCACGTCGACAAGGTCAAGAAATGCGGCATCACGCCGGTGAAGGGCTCGACCGACGACGTCTACTTCGCAGAAGCCCGCCTTGTCCTCGAATGCCGCAAGCTCTACTTCGCAGATATCAACCCGTCCGCGTTCCTCGCGCAGACACTGACGGATGTTTATCCGGAGAAGGATTATCATCGGATGTATATCGGCGAGATCGAGCACGTCCTCTGCAGGGAAGTTACGAAGACGGGTTAACCACGAAAAACACGAATGGACACGAAGGGGATGCGTCTTCGTCAGCACTCCAATCTCTGAAGATTGGGGAGATCGAACGGGTGCTGCACCGCGAACCGACGAAGGGTTGAGACACGGAAGTAAAGGAGAGGGGGACATTATGAACAGCGCCAGACTGTCCTTGGCCTTCAAAGCCGGCACGTTTCTGATCCTTTCAGCTCTTATCCAGTCCATGCTCTTCTGCGCATCCGCGGCAGAGACAACTTTGAGGCCGACCGCGAAGAACCCGGGCGCCGCTCCCGGTGCTGGGCAAGCCGACTACAAGATCGGCATGCAATATCTGCGCGGAGAGGGCGTCCGCACGAATTACGCTCTGGCGGCGGAGAGTTTTCGCAAGGCCGCAGAAGCGGGGAATACTCCTGCCCAGACCGAGTTGGGTGTGCTGTACGAAAACGGATGGGGAGTGCCTCGTGACATAACGAACGCGGCGTTGTGTTACAGAATCGCGGCGGAGGCGGCGGATGTCGAAGGATGCTATCGCCTGGGCCTCTGTTACCATAACGGATCCGGTATGGAATCGAACACGGCCAAGGCGGCAAAATGGTTCCGCACCGCGGCGGAAGCCGGTCATCCCCGCGCGCAAAGCCAACTCGGATCCATGCTCTTCTTCGGCGACGGCGGCTTGCGCCAGGACCAGGCCGAGGCCGTCAAGTGGTACCGAAAGTCCGCGCTCCAAGGCGACCGGCGCGCCATGAACAACCTCAGCTTCTGCCTCGAAGCCGGCTGCGGCGTCGATGCGAGCCAGGACGAGGCGGCCGAGTGGTGCTTGAAGGCCGCAACACTCGGCGATGATATAGCCCAGACGCGACTTGGATTGCATTTTATCGACGGGGCATGGCCGGGTGTACCCGTGAATCCGTCTACCGGGCTCGAGTTTCTGCGCAAAGCGGCCGAACAAACCAACATAACAGCGATGACCGCACTGGCGCACTGTTACGAGAGTGGAACCGGCGTGAAGCGCAGCAGGCAGACCGCAAAGGAGTGGTACAACAAGGCATGCGACATGGGCGGGGTGGGTAAGATCTCAGGGATTGTCTTCGAGTACTTGATGAACGCGGAGTCCATCCAAGACTACCCCGATGCCATCCGTTGGCTCGACCGGGCCGCGGCCGCCGGACAGTCCGACGCCTGCCTCATGTTGGCCGGCTTCTACGGGAACGCGATGGAGGACATTGATCTCAAGGCGTTGCTGCAAGAACAAGGCCTTTTCGACAAGGTAAAGGCTGCGTATCTTTTCATGCAAGCTGACAGGGGCCAGTACTTCCCCGGTGAGACCAGCGCCTCCAATCAATTTGCTGAAGCCGCGCAACTCGCTCCCGCTTACACAAATGCCGCCCGGTTTCTTATGTATGATTCGAAGAAGATCAGCTCCGCGATGAAGAGACAGTTCCATAATAACACGCTGCCTCCAGAACTGGAGAGTATCGGCGCCGCCATGGTCCTGGCAACGAACCCGCCAGGATCTGTCATGATTGACAAACAAATCGTATCTCAAGGCACCGTCACCACGAATGCCAATGGCGCGGTTGTCACTGAAATCAATCTTTTCGGCGACGACATCCCTCAGGAAGCGATTGACCTAATGCCGGAGTTGTCAAACGCGACCATTTACCGCCCTGCCGTAACCCGGCCCACAAACAGCGTCGGAAACGCGCCCGTGATAATTTTTCATTAATCCGCGGTCGAATAGCCCCGCCGCCTCACCTCGGTCACAGGACTTGCTTCATCCGCGGTCGAAGATCATTCCCTGGATTCTCCGTGTCTCCGTGGTTGGGATTCGGAGTATGAGTGTGAGTAAGAGCATGAGTATGAGTACGAGAGCGAGCGTGATCCGTCTTCACTGCCCTGCGATTGTTGTATTGATCCGCACACAGGGAGCGGGGAGAATCCGGGGCATGGAGGGTAGCGGAATGAAAAAGATTGCTGCAGTCGTGGCCACGCTCCTGCTCGCCGGCTGTTCCACGATCACGCCGTACACCGCCGACATCGCCAAGGAGAGCCCGCAGTTCGGCTCGCTCACCAAGGCGGAGGCGGCGCAGATCATCAAGAAGCAGGCCGACGTCAGCGGCGAGACGGCCGACTACGGCAGCTTCATCGTCGACGAGGAGGGCTTCAGCTTCAAGAAGACGACCGAGGAGGAGAAGACCGAGTGGAAGGACGGCAAGCCGGTCTCAAGGAAATACACGAGCTGGATCGAGCGGAACGTGCCTTGGGACGCGATCACCAAAATGACGCCGTACATGGAGGAATACAAGGCGCCGTTCCACCACATCCGCTACCGCGTCGGCCTCGACTACCAGATCACCACAGTCAAGTTCTCCAGCCGCACGAAGGAGAGCGAGGAGATCATCCTGAACTGCAAAACGTACGAATCGCTCGTCGACGTCACCGCCGCGCTGAAGGTGCTGACCGGGCTGTGACGGCCGCGTCTACGGCCTCGGCTGTTCCTGCTTTGCCTGCATCTGGTCGAGCCGGGCGCGGGCTTCGTCGGCGGCGGCGGGAGCCGGGTTCGACATCAGGTAGAGCTTCAAGTCGCGGGCGGCCTCGCTAAAACGGCCGATCGCCCCCTCGGCGAGCGCGCGGCGGTAGTAGACTTCGGCCCACCACGGCACGATCTGCAGGGCCTTGTCGTACTCGGCCACCGCGAGCTCGACGTCCGCCCCGTTCTTCGCCTTCTCCTCGAACTCCCGCCCCTTGTCGAAAAGAGCCCGCGCGTCGTCAGGGATGGGCGGAGGCGGCCTCAGCTCGCGCACGAGCGTGATCATCCGCCCCAGCAGGTAGTCCATCCGTTGATCGCGCAGCCCGCCGCCACGGTTCCTCGCCGATTCTTTCAGGACCCGGAAATCGGCCTCGTATTGATCGAGCGCGGGATACAGCTTGAGCTGGCGCCGCAATTCGTCCGCGGTGGGCGGCTCCTGGAGCTTCCGCAGCGCATCCTCCGCTTTCTCGCGGACCGCCGCCTCGGGATCGTACGAGGCGATACGCAGGGCGTCCTTCGCGCGCGCGTCGCCCCGGTCGCCGAACTTCGCGGCCGCCGCCACGCGGATCTCCACGCTCGGATTCTCGAGCAGGTCGGAGATGTCGTGGCGGAACACGGTGTTGTCGGCGGCGATGTCGGTCTTCCCGAGGTCACCGCCCTCGAGAGCCTGAACCACCGCCTCGATACAGGAGTCCAGCGTCAGCTTCCGGCTCCTGTCCCCAAACCCGGGGTCCTCGAACCCGAGGATCGTGGTGGAACTGCGCGGGATGTCTGTCTGGCCCGGCACCGGGATCAGCCCCAGCGGCGTGAACACCGTCCACCACGCCGCGTTCCTGCGCTGGAAGGCGACGGCCGGATACTTGATCGGTCCGTGGTCCGGGTCCACCGCGCTCACGCGCACGCTGAAATCCCCCGACTCGTTCCCCCCGGCCGGTGCGGGCGTGGGCACGAGGCCCAGGGTCAGGACGGTCAGCAGGGCGTATTTCCCCGCGCGATCGCTGAAATCGTCGTACTCGCAATCCACCTCCACGCTGACCGGCAGGGCATCCCGCTCCTCGGCGAAGATGAGCGGATACTGCTGGCGCGCCGCGGCCATGAACTTCCTGCGCGACATGTCGGGCACGATATTTCCGTAGCCGTTCGGCGAGGACAGGTTCAGGTTGGTGACGTTCACCTTCACGAGCCCCAGGGCGCGGTCGCGCGAGCCGACCGGGGGAAGAGTCGTGGAATAGCGCACCGACATGCAGCCGGTCGCGAACAACAGGCACGCGACCGCAGGCAAGCATACGAAATATGATCTCAGGCAGTTCATACGCGCGCGGGTGAGATTCTTACCGCATGCGGCGTATTGAGGAAAGGCCGAATACGCGGGACGACGCGCAGGCGCGCGCCCTACTCCAGGTACGGCTTCAGGATGTCGCGCCAGATCCGGTATGCCGCGGGGCTCATGTGCAGGCCGTCCTCGACGTACAGCTCCGGCCGCGGCAGGCCGTCCTTCCCCAGCATCGGCGTGAAAACGTCCACGCATTCCACCAGCGGGTCCGCGTCCGCGATCGCGCGGATCTCCGCGTTGACCGCCCTCGCCTTGTCGGCCAGGTGCCAGCGCTGGGGGCTCGGCTTGATGAAAAGGAGAACGATCTTTGCCGCCGGAAGCTTGTCGTGGACGCGCGCCACGAACTCGCGGATGTCCCGGACCACCTGCCCCGCCGAGCGGCCGTGCGCGAGATCGTTGTCGCCGTCGTAGAACACGATCGCGCGCGGCCGGTACGGGATGACGATGCGGTCCATGAAATAGAGGACGTCGGGACACGTCGCGCCGCCGAAGCCGCGGTTGAACAGGACGACGCCCGGGAAGTCGGCCTGCACGGTCTCCCACAGCCGGATCGTGGAGCTGCCGATGAAGAGGACCGCGTTCGTCGGCGGCGGGCTCGCGCGATCCGCCTCCTCGAACGCGCGGATGTCGTTTTCGAAATAGTTCTCCGCCTGGGCGTCTGTGGTCATGACCATCGCTGCAAGAAGAATGAAATGCCGCGCGAACCGCCGCATGATCCCTCCTACTCTACCGCCCTGCATGACTCCTGTAAAACGATGAGGAGTTTTACTGCGGACGGACTACCCATGGGGTCACGCCCGTACCCACCCCGGCCTGTCGGCCACCCCTCCCAAGAGGGGATTTTTCCAAGATCCCCTCCATCGGAGGGGTGCCCGCAGGGCGGGGTGGGTTTTGTCAGCGAATTGCCCACCTACCCCCCAGCCAATCACTGCGGGATAAATTCCACGCTGCTGAACCACAGGATGTGGGCGCGGGTCTTGGTCCGGCTGCCGTAGACCAGCCGCCGGTCCGCCCGCGCGCCGATGTAGCTGTACGCAGGCCATTGGAAGTCGGACGCGGAAATCCTGAACTCCACTCCCGGCCGCACGACCGCGTTGAACGCGACCTGCCCGTTGTAGAGGAATCCCGTGCTTCCGCGGAACGTGATGTTGCTGGCCGCAACCGAGACGCCGGAAGGCCGTCGGTACCCCATGCTATTGAACTTGATGATCACGTTCTGCGACTGGTTGCTGGGCATGAACGTCAGCACGTCGCGGTAGCTGAACGTCTCGCGGTTCCACTCGAGCTCGTTGACATAGTCGGAGACCTGGTTGCGCCAGACCGCCTCCTCGCCGAACCACGCGAACGTCGTCGGCGACGACTGCGGCGAGTAGGACGTGCTGGTTGCGTTTTCCGTTTCGCAATTCGGCGTCGGCACGTAGGTGCACGTCGTCACGCTCTGCTTGAGGATCTCCGTCAGCTGGCTGTCGGCCTTGGACCAGTGATCGCGGTACAGCCACCAACCGTCCACCGTGTCCCACTGCGGGATGTCGTTGAAGTACGCGAGCATGCTGTACCAGTTGCTGTACACGCCGTCCCAGAGCGTCTGCGGGAACGAGTTGCCCACGTAGACCGGCGGCGCGTTGCTGCCGGAGGTCGTCCGCGTGACGGACACCGTCACGCCGGCCGCGTGCCCCGCGGAGTCGCGCGCGAGGACCTGGATCCGGTTGAGCCCGTTCGTCAGGTAAACCTGCCCATACTGGAAGTACGACGTGAGCACGCCGTCCGCCCACTGGCCGTTCACGAAGACCTGGACGGGCCCGCAGTCGTCGAGCGCGTAGCCCTGCACCTGGACGTTCTCGAGGTCCGTCACGGTGCCGTTCGTCGGGAGGATGCCGGACAGCTGCGGCGGCAGGGTGTCGAAGACGAACCGCTGCTCGATGAGTTCGCTTTCCGCGCCGTCGGACGAGCGCCGGAGCCGGGCGTACAGCACCTGCCACCCGTTGTTCGAGGACGACAGGTTGTAGGTGAAGATGCCGGGCAGCGGGTTGGTCGTGCTGTTTGCCATGTCCGGCGACTCCGAGATCACGACGGTGTCCGCGACGTGCGGCCCGAAGTCCACGCGGACCGCCGTGTTGGTGACGTAGAACGCGTTGGTGTTCACGCGGAACTCGAGCATCGGCGCGCTCGCGGGGTTCGTCGGATGCGTGCCCATGAAGACTTCGTACCCGTCGAGCACCCAGTCCTTGTCCGAGTCGCGGTTCGTCGGGTTCGCGCCGTAAACGTACTCGCCGTAGTTGTACAGGCCGTCGCCGTCCTGGTCCTGCTGGCCGTCGGCCGCGTTCACCGGATCGAGAAAGCTCCAGCGGAGCTCGTACAGGTCGGGCATGCCGTCGCCGTCCTCGTCGAGCGAGTTCGTCTGCGGCACCCGGCGCACCTTGTAGAAGACCCTCTGGCTCGCGCCGGTGAGGAACGCCGTGTTCGTCCACGCCTGCATGCCGGCGAGGCCGAGCTCCATGTGGACCGCCGCGAAGCGGCCGGTCGGAGCGGGCGCCTGGTGGATCTGGAAGTACGAACTCGTGTCGCCGGGGAACCCGATGACCGCGTCGCGCGACGGGCCGCGATCGCCCGTGATCGTGAACGATTGGGCAGCCGCAACAGCCGCCGCGAAAACGGCGGCGGCATAAAAGAATCGCGCGAGATGGAACAACCGATGCTTGATGGGAACAACCCCCTCCACGCCCTAAGCGTGTGACAATAATTGCATAATTTGCATGAAAAGACAAACCGCAAATCGGGCGGTGAGCACGGAATCTTGACCGCGGATTACGCGGATAGTAGACGCGATTTCGAAATCGCGTCTGCTTGACGGCGGCACGTTTCGGTGGATACTGCCCTGCCGCATGAAGACGCGCGGATTTCTTGTCGTGTTCCTCCACAGCCTTCTGCTGGCCGCGGCGGCGGACGCGGGCACGCTGGTCCAGTTCCGGACCACGCTGGGGGACATGGTGGTCGAGCTGTACGACCGCGACAAGCCGGTCACGGTGGCCAACTTCCTCCGCTACGTCTACTCCGGGCGCTACACCAACATCTTCTTCCACCGCTGCATCACCAACTTCGTGGTGCAGGGCGGCGGCTACGGCGTCGCGGACCCCGCATCGACGAACTCACTGGCCTTCTACATTCCCGTGTCGGCTTACGACGCGATCACGAACGAGTTCGGCGTCGGCACGCGCTACAGCAACGTGTACGGGACGATCGCGATGGCCAAGACGACGAACAGCCCGGACACGGCCACGTGCCAGTGGTTCTTCAACCTGGCCGACAACTCGGCGAACCTGGACAACCAGAACGGCGGGTTCACCGTGTTCGGCCGCGTGATCAAGGGAACCAACGTCCTGGAGCAATTTAACAACCGCTCGCTGTGGAACGGCATAAGACCCTTGGATGCGGGCGTGTTCAGCGCGGTACCGGTGACGTTCGCCGGCACCGCGTGGCCGCACTACAACGAACTGATCTACGCAGCCGTCGAACCGCTGTCGGTCGAAATCCGCGCGGCCGCCGGCGGCGAGTGCACGCTCTCGTGGGCGGGCGTGGCGGGCATGACGAACATCGTCGAATACGCGGACACGCCATGGCCCGAGGACTGGCATTTCCTGCTGTCCACGAACCCGGCGGGCGGCGTGCTGAATGTTTCGGACCCGATGGCAGGCGCCACCAGCCGCGTTTACCGGATCCGTGTGGAGTGACACTACCGCACTGCCGTCCTCACATTCGGGGGCTCTCCCCTTCAGGCTTGCTTTTTGGGACCGGTTTTGTACACTGTTGGAAGCCGTTGCCGGAGGGGTAGTTCCGCGTAATCATCGAAAATCCTGCCTGGCGTATTGGCGAGTCTTTCAGGTGTTCAAAGGGGAGGGATATGCGCACGGACAGAACCAGGGCACTCGTCGTTCTTCTCGTCTTTCTCGGCCTCGCATTTTCCTGCCGCGGCGGCACAACTCAACCGAACGGAAGCATCGGCGTCTCCATCGATGTCCCCGCGATGAGTGTGACGCAATCGCCCGACGGCTTCGTGGACATCACGATCGACGGGTTCACCGCCGGCGGCCAATCGGCTCAGCCGATGCTTCCGATCAAAAATTCGTTCTACGCCCTCCCCCCCAACACAGATCCCGCCAGCGTGTCCGTGGTCGTCACGCGCGTGGAGTACGACGAGTCCGCCTTGCCCGGTCCGGTGCGGCCGCGCGGCGCGATGGCGCAAACCGGAAACCCGGATGCGCCGCTGTCCTACGGCGGCGCGACGAACGTCGTGGACGGCCGGGACATGGACGTGTACGGGCGCGATGCGTTCTTCCCGGCGCAGCCGGTCCGGCTGGCGGGCGTCCCGCAGATGCGGAAGTGGCAGTTCGCCGGCGTGACCGTCTGCCCCGTCGCGTATAACCCGGTGGCCTCGACTGCCCGCCGCTGCAGCCGCATCGAGTTCAGCATCCTCTATCGCCTGAAGACGAGCCCGCCGGCGGCCGCCACGTTGTCCGACTCAATTATGGACTCCGCGGCGCTCGCGCTGGCGGCGAACCCGAAGGACGCCGCGGCATGGTACGGGACGCCCTCGACGATGGACGAGAAACCGTTCCTGGGCGTGGGCTATCTCATCATGACCACGGACCGGATCTACACGAACAGCCCCACGCTCTACGGGCTCGTGCCGCACAAGCAGATGATGGGCTACACGGTGTCCGTGGTGACGGAGACGGGCGTGGACGGGAATTCCGCGGCGACCGGCTGGAACGAGGTCACCGGGCAGTCGCCGGACGGCAAGGCGGACCGGATGCGGGAATGGCTTCAAATGCACGTCTCGAACTGGCACATCAAGTACGTCCTGCTGATCGGCGACCCGACGCCGGACACCGGCGACCTGCCGATGAAGATCTGCTATCCGGAGAGAACGGAAAGCACCGTGGCCACGGACTGGTACTACTCGGACCTGTCGGGCAACTGGAACCCGAACGGCGACGCGTACTACGGCAACTGGAGCGGCGACTACCCGTACGGCTCGATCGATTTTCTCGCCGAAGCGATCGTGGGCCGGATTCCCGTCTACAACCAGGCGCACTGGCAGGGCATCCTGCGGCGGATCATCCTGAAGACGATCGCGTACGAGCGCGAGATGTACCCGTCCTGGCGCAGGCGGGCGCTCTTCGGCGAGACGTTCCTCGACGACGTGACCGACACGGCCTACCTCTCCGAAACGCTGAAGTCGCGCGTACTCAACGCGGAGGGCTTCGTGTCGCACACGATGTACGAGCAGGGCGGGCTGAGCTCGTACAGCGGCGCGACCAACCGCAACTCCATCTTCGATTCGGACGAGGAAGTGATGCACGAATCCGTGAAGAACAACTGGTCGAGCAACTTCTACGGCCTCGTCGAAATGTCGTGCCACGGCTCGTCGCGCGGCATGGGCTTCTCCGCGGGCAACCTTTTCGTGAGCTGGAACTGCGCGGCGTTGAACGACGCGATGCCCGCGCTGGTCTTCAACCTCGCGTGCAGCACGGGCTATCCCGAGGACAAGGACAACTGCGGATACTCCCTGCTGAAAAACGGCGCCATCGCATCGCTCGCGGCAACCCGGATGACCTACTACTACGTGGGAACGCAGGAGCCGCAGATGTCCGGCGCGTCCGACCCGGCGATGGCCTATCACTTCTGCTCCCGCGCGGCGAGCAACCACGTGACCTTCGGCGAGGCGAACATCGCGATCGGCGAGATCATGGAGCTGAACAACGCCGGCGACTGGAACAACGTGATGACGTGCAACATCTACGGCGACCCCAGCCTCGCGCTCCGGCCGATCCTGCCGGACGATTCCGACGGCGACGGAATGCCCGACGCGTGGGAGTCCCTGCAGTCGCTCAACCCGAATGACCCGCAGGACGCGTTGCAGGACACTGACGGCGACGGGCTGGCGAACAAGCAGGAATACGTCTGCCTCTCTGACCCGCGCGTCCAGGACTCGGACGGCGACAGCCTGTCCGACGGCGTGGAAGCCCAGCGCTTCGATTTGATCACCGGCGACCGGACCTGGGAGCAATCGCGCGTGGACGCTCTTTCGCGCACCGGCCACCTGGCCACCATCACGACCGAGGGCGAGTGGATGTTCATCCGCGCGTCGTTCAACAGCGCGCTGCAGAGCCGCTACACATGGCTCGGCGCGAGCGATGCGGAGACCGAAGGAACATGGAAATGGGTCACCGGCGAAACATGGGGCTTCACCCGCTGGCTGCCGGGCCAGCCGGATGCCGGAATCATTCAGAACTATCTCGCCATCTGGGGCGAGGCCAGCACCAACCTGATGTGGGATGACGGGTTCCCAACCGCAACCGCGCCGGGCTATCTCTTCGAGCGAAGCTGGTCAAGCGCGCCGATGAACCCGGATACCGACGTGGACGACATCCCCGACGGCTGGGAATTCATCAACGGGCTCGATTGCACGTCCGCGGCCGACGGCGAAGCGGACACCGACGGCGACGAGCTTTCGAACATCACCGAGTATCAGCTCGGCGCAGATCCGGCTGACGTGGACACCGACGACGACGGGTTGACGGACGGGGCCGAGGCGATGCGTTACCAGCTCGTCGGCACATACCTTACCTGGCCGCAGGCGCGCGACGAGGCGCAGAGCCGCGGCGGGCATCTCGCCACGATCACCAGCGAGGCCGAATGGGTCCAGATCCAGTCTTTGCTCGGCTATGCCCTTCAGGGCAAGTACGTGTGGATCGGCGCGAGCGATGCGGAGGCCGAGGGCCAGTGGAAATGGGTGACCGGCGAGCCGTGGGGCTACGCGCGCTGGATGCCGGGGCAGCCGGACGGCGGCACATACCAGAATTACATTGCCATCTGGGGATCCGCGGATCCCGAGGAACTTCGCTGGGATGACGGCAACTCGACCGCGGGATATTTTCTCATGGAGAAAGACTGGTCCAGCAATCCGACGCGGCCCGACACCGACGGCGACGGGATGAAGGATCGCGACGAGGTCGTGGCGGGCACCGACCCCTCCGATACCGGATCCGTGTGGCGCGCTGCGGCCGCGGCCGCGCCGACGAACTCGCAGCTGCTTCGCATCTCCTGGAACATGTCGAGCGGGCGCACGTACAGCATTCACCGCCGCTACGGGCTCTCGGGCACCAACGCGTGGTCCGCCGTGCCGGGCTACACCAACATCGCAGGAACCGGGCTCTACACGGCCGAACTGGCCATCCCGTCCGATGTCTCCAATTGTCTTTTCAAAGTACGGGCAATGAAGTAGTTATTCCCGGGGATAGGGAGACATAATGAGGGTGAGGGACAGGACAACCATCCGCGACGTAATCTGGTTCCAGTATTCCAAACTCGTCGCGCGGCGCGCCTACAAACTGCCGGACGGGCACGAAGCCAAGAAGCACTGCTACGGATTCATCAAGGAACTGCTCGACGAACTCCGAGAAGGCACAAAGACCTGGTCCGACATCACGCGCGAAAACTGGCCGCCCGCCGCCGCCGAAACAAGCTGCCTGTACTGCGGGAGCGCGGACGACCTCGATCGCGTCCCCGTCCTGCCCAGGCCTCACCTGATCGAGGACCGCTGCCCCTACTGCGACAAGAAACAATCCGCCCGCTTCCTCGTTTGGGTCTGCGGTTCCTGCGCCCGGGAAAAGAGCGGCATGGGGTTCTACGAATTCTTCAGGCTGCGGATGGCGGACCAGCGCAAGTTCTACGACTTCATCCCCGCCCTCGCGGAGAAGAAGTACCTCGAAGCCGCATACCAGTGCCTCGAATGCGCGAACCGCCTGGACGAAGGCGACCAGGACGGCGACGACGAGCTCACCGTCCTGGACATCGACCACGCGCTGAAACCGAACGGCGCGTCACCGCATCCCGAAGACTAAGCTCTTCAACGTCAGCGCCTGCCTGAAGCCAGTCGTGGCCGGCGTGTTCTCTTTGCTTGTTTCGGCCGGCGAGCGACCGCGCACCCGACTTCGCGCTGCATGGCCGTTAGGCCCTCCGCCCAGGCCTCCACGTGCGGCACCACCCCGTACGCGCCGGCCTTCTTCAGCCGCTCGAGCTTGCACACTTCCTCGCTCAACGTTTCATCGCCCGACTTCACTGTCTTCGCTTTTGTTTTCATGTTCTGCGCACTCCTTTCGAGTGTCCATCGCACCCTGTAAATCTATGCCACCTCCCGTGCCTGTCAAACCGCAGCCTGCGGCCGGCGTGCTGCACTTTTGAGCAGTGGGTCAAGTCGCCGCGCAGTCCACCCCCGACTCTCTTCGAGGTCGGGGCGCCGGCGGCGGCGAAAGAGGCGTAGCCGCGCCCGCAAGGGCGTGGCGAATGGGAATGACAGACCCACTTCCCACTTTTGATCCTGCTTGCGCGGTCCGTTCACGGCGGGTAGCCTCTCTGTTGCCATGCCCCTGTCGCCCAACGAGCTGCACGCGTTCGTGGACGCGACGATCCGGAAGCTGAAGGACGCCGGGTTGAACGCCGGCGCCCTGGAGCGTGTGCAGTCCGCGGCTTACACAACCGGGTCCGAATGGAGGGGAGAGCTGGGGCTCGCCATCTGGAAAATCGCGGGCCAGGACATTCGCGACGAGGCGATCTGGAAAGACCTCGACCTGATCGCCATGGAAGTCCGCCGCGCGTGGCCGGGTTTTCCGCGCGCCAAAAAGAACTCCATCCATCCCTCGCTCAGAACCAACCTCTGGCTGAATCAATTCGTCGGCATGCCGCTCATGGCCCTGATCGCGGCCGGCATCTTCCGCTCGGTCATCGCCGCGGCGATCCGGGGCGACGAGGACTGGCCGCTCCTTCTCTTGCGCGCCGGCATCGGCCTGATCTTCGTCTGGGCGGCGGCGCACGCGTGGACCAGCGGGCGGTGGTACCGGCGCGTGTCGCGGCTCGTCCAGCAAAGCGAGGCCGTGCCGGTGAACGTCGAGTTCGGCTGGCTGGAGCACGCGCTCGTCGCGACGGTCAGGCCGAAAGTGCCCGGACAGTTTCCGGGCCGATCCGTCGTATGCGGTCCGCCGGACTGGAAAGTTGATTTGGTGAAGGGAACGGAGATCCTCGGCTACGTGGACCCGGACCCGCGCGGGCCCGTCGTTCTCGAGACCGCGTGCGGGCTCATCTGGCCGCTCGAGCGGGGCAGCGTCGAGGTCCTGAAGGAGTGATGGCCGCGATTCCCCGGATCGCTGTTGTCAGACCCTGCTCGCTGTACTACTTTATATAGACCGTGCATTTGAAACGCATGCGGCTGTTGGGGGTCCTTCTCGTCTTCGCCCTCATCTGGGCGGGGCCGGCGCATGCACAAGCGGTGCCGCCCGCCGACCGGCACGTCATCGTCATTTCCATCGACGGCCTGCTGCCGAAGTTCTACCTCCCCGGCACGAACTCGGCGCCGAACACGGTCCTGGTGGGGCTGCGCGAGCAGGGCAGCCACGCCCGCGCGATGCTTCCGATTTACCCCTCGGTGACGTACGCGTCCCACGGGTCGCTCTCCACGGCGGTCACGCCGTCGAAGCACGGCATCAACGCGAACAACGCGCTGGATACCCGCACCGGAAACGGCCGCGGCCTCTGGTACGCCTCGGACTTCAAGGTCCGCACGATCTGGGACGCCGCGAAAAAGGCCGGGCTCACGGTCGGAGCGCTCTCGTGGCCCACGACCGCGGGCTCCAGCAACATCGACTGGAACCTGCCCGAGTTCTGGACCACGCCCTACGGCCAGGAGCCCGCGCTGGTGCGCAAGCACGCGTCCGGCGGCGTGATCGAGATGATGGAGAAGGCCGGCCGCAAGCTGGAGAACGTTCACCTCAACATCATGGCCCCGCGCGATTCGTTCATGACGGCCACGGCGGTTGAGCTCATCCGGCTGAAGAAGCCGAATCTCCTTCTCGTCCACCTGATCGACCTCGACCACACCGAGCACGTCGAAGGGCCGAACTCGCCCGTGGTCGCCGCCGAGATGGAGCGGCTGGACAACCACGTCCGCGAAATCGTCAACGCGACGCGCGCGGCAGGCATCTACAACCGGACCACGTTCATCATCCTGGGGGATCACGGGTCGAGCGAGGTCCAGCTCAGCCTCGCGCCGAACTCGCTGCTCGCGACGGAAGGCCTGATCCGGCTCCGCGACGAGAGGATCGAATCCTGGGAAGCGATCGTTCAGAACACGGGCGGCTCCGCGGCCGTGTACGTGCGCGACGGCGAAAACGCCGCGATGCTTCGGCGCGTCCGCACCCTGTTCGAAAAGCACCGCTTCGGCCCGGACAGGAAACCTCTCTACACCGTCATCGACCGCCCCACCCTGGCGCGCCTCGGCGGGCCGGCCGGCGCGGCGTTCTATCTCGAGGGCGAACCCGGCGTCATGTTCTCCGGCTCCTTCGGCCCCGGCAACTGGAGCCGCCGCTCCAACCTGCGGGGAAACCACGGCTACCTGCCGACCAAGCCCGACATGCACACCGGCTTCATCGCCTTCGGCCGCGGCATCCGCAAGGGCGTCGAGCTCGACACCGTGCGCGTCACGGACGTGGCGCCGACCATCGCGTCCCTCCTCGGCTTCCCGTTCGAATCCACGCAGGGCCGCGTCCTGCGCGAGATCCTGAAGTAGCCGGCGCACCCAAGCCTATCGTCCTCGTCCTCCTCCTCGCTTGCCCCGGCGTAGCCTTGGCGAAGTCGGGTCGTCGTACTCGATTCCCGCGAACGCCCGAGGACGAGTGCGAGGACGACGACGAGTACGATTCATCCTCGACACGCCGCTTCAAAACAGGATAAAGAGGGCCGTGTTACTCCCCGGGCCTCCGAATCGCCGTCTTGGCAGGCGCGAGCGGATGGGAACGTGCCCAACTGGGATGCGAACAGGGAAGGGATAGAATAATGAAACTCCAACTCGTTCTGCTTGCGGTGCTGACAGGCGCGGCCTTTTCCGCCGCCGCGGCGGATGCGTCGACCAACGCGCCCGCAGGCGCTCCGTGCCAGGCGATGATCCGGATGTCCGGCTCGCGGTACCAGCTTCTGTTGGATTGTGCTCCTTACACGATTAAAGGCGCGTTCGCGACGAACCGCCTGCGGGACGTGACCGCCGCCGGCGCGAACTGCGTCGTGGCGCCCGATCTCGGAACCGCCGACGGCGTCCTGGACCGAGCGAAGGACGCAGGACTCATGGGCGCGGTTGTCGTCCGCCTCGAGCCGGACAGCGGGCTGGTCTACGCGAGCACGCAGGCCGTCACGGCAGTCGCGGAGAAGATCCGCGTCCACGTCCGGCGCCTGAAGACGCATCCGCGCCTCATCGCGTGGATCATCCACAGCCGCGTCTCCGCCTCGGAGCGCCAGAACGCCGCGGCCTATCGCGCCGTCAACGAGCTCGCGCGGATCCTGCACCAGGAGGACCCGAGCCACATCGTCATCAGCGACGTCGGCCTGCTGACGCCGGAC
This sequence comes from uncultured Verrucomicrobiota bacterium, assembly GCA_964421535.1. Lineage (GTDB taxonomy): Bacteria > Verrucomicrobiota > Kiritimatiellia > CAIQIC01 > JAGNIJ01 > CALMZY01. The sequence goes on from CAYQYB010000002.1 coordinate 37,425, forward strand.
GACATCAAGGCGCGGTTGTCCGCGGAGCACTGCCGCGAAGTGGACGCGCTGGGCTGGACGCCGGGCCGCGGCGTCACGAATCTCGTCGAGACGCCCGCGGGCGCGGGCTGGTACAAGCCGTTCGTGATCCTGCGGGCCGGCGTCCCGCACCCCAACGCCGTCGAGCACGCTTCGTGGGGCGCGCCGCTGGAGCCGCTTCCCTCGGACAAGATCGCCCTTTGGCTGAAGTTCGTCACGAACACGCTGCCCGCGGCGGCGGGCTCGTGCCTCGGCTCGTTCATCTACGACTGGGACCCCAGCGAGGTGGCGACCCCGACCTGGTACAGCCTGCATCACGCCGACGGCGCGCGCGCGGAGCTGGTTGACGCCATGACGTTCGCGTGGGCGGGCAAATATCCGAGCAACCGCTGCCCCGTCATCACCGTCCTCACCTCGGCCGCGAACGCGCGGCTGGTCTCGCCCGGCCTGCTCGAGAGCGCCCAGGTGGTCGCCTCGGACCCGGACAACGATCCGCTCACCTACTCGTGGCGGCTTGCGCGCGAGGTCAGGGGCAGCGGCGACGACGCCCAGCTGCCGGCCGAATTCGCCGAGATCGCGGACGGCGCCCCGACGCAATCCGTGCCGAAGATCACGTTCATGATCCCGTCGGAAGCGGGCCCGTACCGGCTCTTCGTGTACGTCCGCGACAACAAGGGCCACGTGTCCAGCGCGAACATTCCGTTTCTCGTGGAGGCGACGCGCGCGCCGCTCGCGCCGGCGGCCGATCAGGTCGTGCAGCCGCCGGACCACAGCGAGCCCTCGACCCTGCCCGAAGAGCCGGACACCGGCGCCGTGATCATCGGCAAGCCCACTCACGCCGCGATCGAAAAGACCGGAGTCGGCGGCGGCTGGCAGCTCGTGGTCGACGGCAAGCCCTACTTCGTCAAGGGCGCCGGCGGCCGGAAGTACATCCCCGAGCTCAAGGCGGCCGGCGCGAACACGATCCGGACCTGGAGCACGGACTTCGTCACTCCCGTGCTGGACGAGGCCCAGAAGAACGGCCTCAAGGTCTGCCTCGGATTGTGGATGAAGCAGGAGCGCCACAAGTTCAACTACTCCGATCCCGAGGCCGTCGCTTCCCAACTCCAGAAACTGCGCAGCGCCGTGCGCAAGTACCGGAACCACCCTGCCCTGATGATGTGGTGCTGCGGCATCGAGGTGGAATCCGGCCCGGGCACGAACGTCGCCGTGTACAAGGCGATCAACGACGTCGCGCGCATGGTTCACGAGGAGGACCGCCACCATCCCACGACCACCGCGTTTGCCGACCTCGGCTACAACAACGTGAAGGCCGCGCTCGCGGCGCAGTACTGCCCCGAGCTGGACATCTTCGGCGTCAACAGCTACGGCGGGCTCGCGACGATGGCCGAGCGCCTGCGCGGCGTGGGCTGGTCGCGGCCCTACATGATCATGGAGTTCGGCCCGAAGGGCCAATGGGAAGTGCCGCGAACGGCGTGGGAATCCGAGGTCGAACAGATGCCGATGGACAAGGCGGCGTTCTACCTTGAGTCGTACAACAAGAGCATCAGCAGCCAGGAGAACTGGTGCCTCGGCTCGTTCGTGTTCAGCTGGGACTACAAGTTCGAATGCACCCCCACGTGGTACAGCATGCATCTCGCCGACGGCTCCCGCATGAACACGTGCGACACGATGTGGAAGGCCTGGAGCGGCAGGGAGCCGACGAACCGCTGCCCGCAGGTCCGCTGGATCGGCTCCCCGCTGGACCGGCAGAAAGTCCCACCCAACAAGCTGTACACGCTGGACGCCGACGTCGCCGACCCGGACAACGACCCGCTCCGCATCGAGTGGATTCTGATGTCCGAGGTCAAGAAGAAGGGCGCCGACGGCTTCATCACCACCGACCTGAAACCGGTCGGCGGACGGATCGCCGACGCGAACACGAAGAAGGCCAGGATCACAACGCCCACGGGCGCCGGGGCCTACCGCGTGTTCGTGTACGTCTACGACGGCAAGGGGAACGCCAGCAGCGCCAATATGTCGTTCTACGTCGAGCCCGCGAGCGCGGTCACAAGCACGAAGGCGACGAACACGGTGACGCGGAAGTAGCGCGCGCGTTCACCGCGCCGCCCTCACGCGGTAGTATGCGGCGTCGGCGGGTGCGTCGGTGTAGATGTTGACGGGCGGCGTCGCCGCAATGTTCGACGCCACGACGGAAAACTGCTGAAGCAGGTTCGTGGACCGACCCACCTCGTAGGTCCGGCCTGTGACGCTGCTCCACTGCACGACGACTCCGCCCGCGTCCTCCGGCGACGGACTTTCCATGCGAAACAGCGAGTTCGAGTCGGACGGGCTCGTTCCCGCAATGAATTCCTGGGCGTTGAGAAAATGATCGCCGTCAAGGTCGCCGGCGGCATCTCCCGCCGTGTTGGTGCTCAGGCCGTAGTACACCTCCCACGCGTCATGCATGCCGTCCGCGTCCGCGTCGGCGAATATCTCGTCGACGCGCAGGATGCGGCCGCCGGAGTAGTCGCACACGTAGATGCGGCCGTCTTCGCCTTCGCCGAACCCCGTGATGTTGAACGCCGCCTGCAGGAGCTGGTTGGTCCGCCACAGTCCGCCGTCCCGCTTGAGGGCCCAGAGGCGGCCGCTGCAGTAATCGGCGAACAGATACGCGCCATACATGTAGGAATAGTAAACGCCGCGGTACACCTTGCCGCCGGTGACCGAACAGCCGAGCGAGTGGTCGTACTCGGCCACGGGCATCGTGAGGCCGTTCGTGCCGCACGTGTTCAGGCTGGTGCAGTGAAAGCCTTCGAAGGACCTCCAGCCGTAATTCTGCCCGCCCGAGCTCGACGCAGGCTGGAAGTTCACCTCTTCCCACACGTTCTGGCCGACGTCACCAATGTACAGGTCGGCCGTGACCCGGTCGAACGCCCACCGCCACGGGTTGCGAAGGCCCAGCGCCCAGATCTCGGGCCGGAAACCGCCCACGCCGACAAACGGGTTGTCCGCGGGTATCGCGTAGGTCGTCCCATTCGGCGGCTCGACGCCGATCCGGAGCATCTTGCCGAGCAGCTGGCTCGTGTTCTGCGCGAGATTGGAGGGATCGTTTCCGGAGCCGCCGTCGCCGAACCCGACGTAGAGATACGCGTTATTGGAGGGGCTGAAGCCGATCTGCCCGCCATTGTGATTCGCGTACGGCTGGTGCACGCGAAGCAGCTGCTCCTCGCTGTTCGTGTCGGCAAGGTTCGGGTTGCCCGGCAAGAGCCAGAAGCGGGAGACCACCGAGGTCCAGCCGGGGTCCGTATATGAAACGTAGAAGTGCCGGCCGGTCGCGAACCCGGACGGGAAAGCGACGCCGAGAAGGCCCTGCTCTCCTCCGAATATGATCCGGCTTCCGATGTCGAGCAGCGTGCCGATGACCACCCCGTTGCTGACGATCAGGATCTGTCCGCTCTGCTGAACAACGTACAGCCGCCCGCTGCCGTCCCCCGCGCTTGCCACCTCCACGGGCGCCGACACGCCGGTGACGACCGGGGTCAGCGCGATCGACGGCCAGTTCGCCGCCGCCGCGCAGACGGCCGTCCCGAGAACGATCAGCACAGCCTGACGCCATCCGGAGTCCATAGAACCTCCGCATCCTGGGTCAATATAACCCGGGATGCCGGCGATTCCACGCAGGCGCCGGCTGCGGCCGCCGGGTGGACATCCAAAGCCCGGCGGCGAAGCCCGTTGCGCTCAAGTCAGGTTTTTCGAACCCCACAGGGCTGGGCACTCCGGCGACGTAATCCGACTGCGGGATCCTTCGACCACAAGGCCGTAGACACGCGTGCATTCATGGCTTCACCCCTGCGTCTTTAGTCTTTGACAGCGTGCCGCCATTGCGGCCAAATTCCCGCACAAGGAGCGTATGACTACCCCATGAGAAGGAAACAATTCATGCCCGTCTGCCGGATCGCCGTTTACATGCTGATGGTTTCCGTCGCACCCGTCTTTGCCGAGAGCAACACCGTCACGCTCGTTTCCGGCATCTACAGCAACTCGCCGAGCGGCGTGATCGTCGGCTTCACGGGAACCAATAATTCGCTGACCGTCCAGAGTGCCGGCGTCCTGAACACCACGAACTTCTCCGCGGTCGGAATCATGACCGAGGCGTGCTTCAACGCGGCCACCGTCACGGGCGCCGGCTCGACCTGGTCCAGCGGCGCCGGGCTCTACGTCGGCGGCTATGGCTCGTTCAACCGGCTGACGATCGCCGCGGGCGGACGGGTCCTCGTCAGCAACATCGCGTTCATGGCCATGGACCCGGTGTCGTCCAACAACACGATGCTGATTACCGGATCCGGTTCGGCGTTCATCGTGCCCACCAACCGCGAGATTGACATCGGCTATGCGGGCAGCGGCAACAGCGTCACCATTTCCAACAGCGGGTGCCTGGCCGCCGGGCAGGTTTCGATCGGGATGGCGGCAACCGCGTCGCGAAACAGCCTGCTCGTCTACGGCGGCACGGTCACCGCCAACTACGTCTATGTCGGCGACGAAGGAGGCTACAGCAATCGCCTCCTCCTGTCGGGCGCCGGGACCCTCCTCTTCGTATCCAACACTCTGGCCTGCGGCGCGTCGGGCCGCGCGGGCCGCATGGAGATCCTAGATGGCGCGCGCGCCGAGAACGGCTGGGGCCAGATCGGCTGGGAACTCGGCAGCGACTCGAACATCGTCGTCGTCTCCGCCTCGACGTGGTCGAACCGCAACGACCTCTACCTTGGATTCCGCGGCTCGTACAACACGCTTGTCGTTACCAACGGCGGCAAAGTGTACAGCCGCGGCTGGACGGCCATCGCCGGGGATTCCAACAGCGCGGGCAACACAGCCATCGTGACAGGACCCGGCTCCGCATGGGTCACGACCAACGAGTTCCGCGTCGGCCATAACGGCTCGTCCAACCGCCTCGAGATCCGCGACGGGGCCAGCGTGTCGAACGGCTGGAGCGCGCACGTCGGCGACTCCGCCACCGCCCACGGCAACAGCGTCCTCGTCACCGGAACCAACACGCGCTGGGTGATCCGGGAAACGTTCCGCATCGGCGAGTATTCGGCGGGGAACCGGATGGACCTGCGCGACGGCGCGTTCCTGTCCGACTCCAACGCCTACCTCGGCGCAGGGTTCTCCGGGTTCTCCGGCAACGTCGTCTGCGTGTCCGGGCCCGGCACGGTGTGGACAAACACCGGCGAGGTGGACCTGTACGGCGGCGGCAACGTTCTGACCGTCAGCAACGGCGCGGTTGGCTATTCCCTCGAGCTCACGGCCAACGGCGGCGGCGCGACCGGCGGCATCGTGCTCGACGGCACGAACACGCGCTGGCTCTGCGCGGGCCGCGCGGGAGCCGGCCTGTACTCGTCGGACTCGAGCCTCACGATCACCAACGGCGCCCGCCTCGCCAGCGGCAACGGCTCGATCGGCCTGGGCACGGTCGAGAGCAACATGGTCGTGGTGACCGGCTCCGGCTCCGTCTGGTCCAACAGCGGCTCTCTCCGGGCCGGGTACGACGGCAACGCGAACTCGCTGACCGTTGATCGGGGCGGCCAGGTCTTCTGCTCCGACGGCAGCGTGGGCGCGGACACCGGCGGGGATTGGAACTTCGCGCGGGTATCGGATACGGGCTCCCTCTGGCGCTGCTCGGGAAGCCTGCTGGTCGGCAACAGTCACTTCAACCGCCTCCTCGTCGAGAACGGAGCCGCGCTCGCCTGCACGTCCGCCGTCGTCGGCTGGGGCACCTCGAACGAAGTCGTGGTGACGGGCGCGGGCTCGTCGTGGTCGAACTCCGGCGGCCTCGTGATCGGCGCCGGCTCGTTCGGCGAGCAGAACCGGTTCATGGTGAGCGGCGGCGCATGCGCCTGGACCCGCAGCGCGATCCTCGGCGAGAGGATCGGCACCGCTAACTGCGCCGTGGTGACGGGCGGCGGGTCCGTGTGGACGAGCGCGGCCTGGATCACCGTCGGCCTGACCGGGCTGTACAACCGACTGCTCGTGGAAGACGGCGGCGCGGTCTACTGCCGGACCGGCTTCGTCGGAGCGGCCGCCGGAAGCACCGGCAACGTCGCGTGCGTCTCCGGCACAGGCTCCCTCTGGAGCATCGCCACGCGGCTCTACGTCGGGTTCAGCGGCGTCGGCAACCGGATGGTCGTCGAACAGGGCGGCGCGGTGAACGCCGACCGCGGCTACGTCGGATTCACAAACGCCTCCGGCAGCGAGCTGGTTGTGGATGGCGGGCGGATGATCTTCACGAACTTCCTGGAAGTTGGCGACGGCGCCTCCGGCAGCCGGCTCACGATCACGAACGGGGGGCTTGTGCAGGATGACTACGCGATCCTGGGCTACTACGGATCCTCATCGAACAATGAGGCCGTCGTCAGCGGTCCGGGCAGCATCTGGTCAAACGTCACCGACCTGCAGGTCGGCCGCCTCGGCACGAACAACGGCCTCCGCATCGAGCGCGGCGGCGCGGTGTACGCGGACAGCGTCAGCCTCTCGGGCAACGGCGGGGCCGCAAACCGCCTCGTCGTCGCGGATACCGGCTCCCTTCTGGTCTGCGCAGGAATGCTGCACGTGTCCTACGGATCGAGCAACTCCGTCATGATCTGCAGCGGTGCGACGGTCCGCACGACCGGAGGCGGCGCCTTCGGGTTCAACCCGGGAGCGGACAGCAACACGATGACCATCGCGGGCCACGGCACCCGGTTCATCTCCGCGGACAACTACCAGATCGGCTGGCAATCGGGCTGCAACCGCTTCACGGTCCGCGACGGCGCGTACGTCGAGCTGGCCCGGTCCAGCGACATCGGCTCGCGCGGCTCGCGAAACGTCGCCGTCGCGGATGGCGCGGGAACCATCTGGACGAACCGGGCCGACCTGAACATCGGATCCACGTTCAGCAACTACTTCGGCAACCGGCTCGAGATCACGAACAGCGCGGCGGTCCACGTGGACGGCCACTTACTCGTGGGCCGCCGATGGGACCGCGGGTCGAACGACGTTGCCGTCGTCTATCCGGACTCGTTGTTGATCGTGCGCTCGAACCTGTGGGTGATCAGAGGGACGAACGAACTGCGCGGCGGCACGATCCGCGCCGGCGCATTGGTGATGACCAACAGCACAGCGCGAATGGCGTTTGAGAGCGGGACGCTCTCGATCGGTGCCGCCGAGGTGTCCAATGGCGTGCCTCTGCTTGTCGGCGGCGCGCTGACGTTCGGCGGCGGCTCCTTCCGTTTCGCGGACGGATTGCGGGTCGGCACAAACGCGATGGCGAGCGGCGTGGGGACCGTGAAGGTGGACTCCGCGTCGTTCGTCAACCACGGCACGGTCACCTTCGGAACCCCGGCCGCGCCGGGGCAGATTGTCGTGGATGGATCCTTCAGCCAGCAGATCACCGGCCGGCTGACGTTCAAGCTTGCGGGCGACCAGCCGGGTTCCGGGCATGACCAGCTCGCCGTGCTCGGCAAGTACAACAACTTCGGTACGCTGACCGTCACCCGGACCACCGGCTTCCTGCCGAAGGCGGGCCAGGAGTTCTGGCTGATCACGTACACGAACTGGAACGGCGTCTTCGGGGCCGAGGAACTCCCCCCCTGGTTCGGCTGGACGGTGCAGTACACGCCCACCGGCATCGCCGTCTACGTGATGAGCGTCGAGACCGCGACGAACGGCGTGCCGAAGGCGTGGCTCGCGGACAGCGGCTGGACCAACAACTTCGACGCCGCGGCGACCAACGATGCCGATGGTGATCATGTCGCGACGTGGCAGGAATACT
>CAYQYB010000003.1:0-34330 GCA_964421535.1 uncultured Verrucomicrobiota bacterium
GGGCTACAATCCCTTCACCCGCGAGGGGAAGAAGACCTGCAGCTTCGAAATTTGCGAGCAGATGGGCTGGCATGCGCCGGACCGCGTGGTCGTGGCCACGGGCGACGGAAATATCATCAGCGGGATATGGAAGGGCATGCGCGACCTGCACGCGGTCGGGATGATCGACCGCCTGCCGAAGATCGACTGCGCGCAGTCGGAAGCGAGCGCGGCGATTGCGGGGGCGGTGGGGAAACTTGAAACTGGAAACTTGAAACTGGGCTCCGCCGATTGGTCGAGAATCGTAGTAGACCCCGTGAAGGCGACCACCCTTGCCGACTCCATCTCTGTGGATCAGCCGCGCGACGGGTTGGCGGCGGTGCGGGCGGTTGTGGAATCGGGCGGGGAAGCCGTGACGGTTCCCGACGACGAAATTCTTGCGGCGATTCCCGAACTGGCGCGGCGGGCCGGGGTGTTTGCCGAGCCGGCCGCGGCGTGCGCGTGGGCGTGCCTGAAGAAGATGGCGTTGAAGAAGCTGATCCGGCCGGACGAGCGCGTGGTGTGCGTGATCACCGGCAACGGGCTGAAGGATGTCGCCTCGGCGCGACGCGTCGCGGGCGAGCCGGTGGTGATCGATCCGACGCTGGAGGCGGCCGAAAGAGTTTTGGATTCGTAGGGCGTGCACCCACCCCGCCCTGCGGGCACCCCTCCGGAGGAGGGGAGTTCATAACTTGGGCAATCCCCTCCTTGGGAGGGGTGGCCGAAGGCCGGGGTGGGTTTGACGGCGTGCAGACACAGAAAGAGGAAACAAAATGAAGATCCTGATCGTCGACAAGATGTCCGAGAAATGCGTCAAGGCGCTGAAGGACATGGGCGCGGAAGTCACCGTCAACGCCGTGAAGGCGGAGGAGTTGCCGCAGGCCTTGGGCGACACGGAAGTGCTCATCGTGCGGTCGACAAAAGTTTCCGCGGCTGCGATCGAGGCGGCACCCGCGCTCTCCCTGATCGTGCGCGCCGGCGCGGGCGTGAACACCATCGACGTCGCGGCGGCCAGCAAGCGCGGCATCTACGTCGCCAACTGCCCCGGCCAGAACACGGATGCCGTGGCGGAGCTTGCGATCGGCCTCCTGATTGCGGCGGACCGCCGGATCGTGAACGCGACCGACGACCTGCGCACCGGCAAATGGAAAAAGAGCGAATACGGGAAAGCCCGCGGGCTGAAGGGCCGCACGCTCGGGATCGTGGGGCTTGGCTCGATCGGCACGGCCGTGGCGAAGCGCGCGCAGGGCCTCGAGATGAACGTCGTCGCATGGTCGCGGAGCCTGACGCCGCAGAAGGCCGAGGAGCTGGGCATCGGGTACTGCGCGAAGCTCGACGAGCTGGCGGAGAAGTCGGACGCGGTCAGCGTTCACGTCGCCGCGGCGAAGGAAACGAGCAACCTGATCGGCAAGGACTTCCTGGCAAAGATGAAGAAGGGCGCGATCCTGGTCAACACCTCGCGCGGCGAGGTGGTGGATACGGCGGCGCTCAAGGCGGCGGTCGCGGAGAAGGGCCTGCGCGTGGGGCTCGATGTGTTCGCGGGCGAGCCGGCGGGCGGCGAGGCGGAGTTCCCGGACAAGGAACTGGCCGCGGCGGTCATCGGCACGCCGCACATCGGCGCGTCCACGGACCAGGCTTCGGAGGCGATCGCGGCGGAAACGGTGCGCGTGGTCGAGACGTACCAGAAAGCGGGTCATCCGGTGAACACGGTGAACATCCAGGACAAGACGCACGCGATCATCAACCTCGTGGTGCGGCACTACAACCGCGTGGGCGTGCTGGCGGGCGTGCTCGATGAACTGCGCAACGAGGGGATCAACATCGAGGAGATGGAGAACATCATCTTCGAGGGCGGGGCGGCGGCGTGCTGCACGCTGAAGCTGGACGAGAAACCGTCGGATGCCCTTGTCGCGAAAATCGGCAAGGCCGAGAACATCATCAAGGTTTTGGTGAAATAGAAGCCGCGGGTTCGGGACGGTCGGGATCGACCGCTTCCAGCTCAACAAGGTCCACGCCAAGGACTCCGGGGCCGCTGATCCCGGACGCTTCGATGATGACCTGCGCGCGCGCTGTTTCAGGCGGCGCCACAGCTTGCACCGACATCCTGATCCACGCGTGGTTCTGCAGTTCGGCCAGCGTGTTGGTGGCTCCTGAAAGCTTCGTTCCCGCGTCGTTGTAGAACTCGAGCTTCACGGCCTTCTTCTGAGCGGTCCAGCCGTTGTCCATGTAGAAGTACGCGCGCAGTCTGTATGTGGCTCCGCCGACGATGTTCGCGACGGACTGCATGCAGCCACCGCCGGTCCCAGCCTTGCACCAGTTGCCCCGGATATAGGCGGCAAAGATGCCGTCGGGCGGTGTGTTCCAGCTTTCGATGATGAAGGTTCCCCAGGTGTGGCCCCAGTTCTGCGGCTGGGCGCTGTACTCGAAGCTCGGATTCAGCAGGAGGTTCCGGGCGCCGGCCGAGGCGGCGGTCGAGGCGAGAAGACATATGATCGCAAACCGTTTCATGCGGGTCACAAGGAACGTTAGGCGCGCCGTATGCAGTCGTCAACGGCATTCCTTGCGACTATCGCAAAGTGAGCGTTTGCTGTATCTTATGCACAGATCGCCGAGGTGGCCCATTAAGCTGAAACATATCGTTCACGTTGCCTGTGTCGCCATTCTGCTCACGGGCTCCACGCCGGTCCTCGCCGCCGGCCCCTATGCCTCAACGTCCGCAGACCGGCAGAAGATCCGCGTGAGCGATCCGGCGGTGGCTGCGGAAATCGAACGGGGCGGCGGGCGCCTCATTGCCGACTACGGCGGGTTCCGTCTGATCGAAGCGAACCAAGCCGCCCTGCGGAAACATTCCGGCCCGGCGCTGGAGGCGTCCGCGGAAGAAGACACGATCTTCCTCAACTCGCGCCGGATCGATGCGTCGACCAAACCGCTTCGCACAAAAAAGACATTTGCAGGCAAGCGCCTGCACCTCGTCCATTTCGACGGACCGGTGAAGCCGGAATGGGCTGGACGGCTTTCCGCGGCGGGCGCGCGGATCGTCACGTACGTCCCGAACAACACGTACCTCGTCTACGGCGACGCCTCGTCCCTTGAAGCGATCGGGGGACAGGTGCAATCCGGCGGCCCCATGCTGTGGGAGGGCGAGTACACGGGCGGCGACAGGCTTCAGCCGAAGGCCAAGGCGCTCCAGGCCAGGAGCGGCTTCCAGCCGGAGGCCAACGACCTGTTCGCGGTCCAACTCGTGGAAGATCGCGAGGCCAACAGGGCAACGCTCCAGCTGATCGACGCGCTGAAGGTGGAGCCCGCGATGCGCGAGCAGCGGGTTCTCGGATATGTCAATCTGATCGTCCGCCTTCCGATCGACCAGATCCTGAGCCTGGCCGGGCAGCCGGATGTCGTGTCGATCAACCCCTACGCGGTGCCGACGCGTTTCTGCGAGCGGCAGGACCAGATCGTCGCCGGCAATCTCGATGCGAGCGGCAGCGTGCCGACGAACGCCGGCTACCTGGCATGGGTCTACTCCATGGGATTCACGCAGGACCAGTTCACCGCGTCGGGGTTCGCGGTGGACGTGACCGACAGCGGCGTGGACAACGGCACCGCCGTTCCCAACCACTTCGGGCTGTATGTCCGGGGGGACACGAGCCTGGCGAGCCGCGTGGTCTACAACCGGCTCGAGGGCACGGGGAACAGCGGGAGCACCATCCAAGGCTGCGACGGCCACGGCAATTTGAACGCGCATATCATCGCCGGGTTCAACGATTTGAACGGGTTCCCTCACGCGGACGCGGCGGGCTTCCGCTACGGCCTTGGAGTCTGCCCGTTCGTGAAGGTCGGATCCTCGGTGATTTTCGACCCGGATTACTATACCTATCCGAACTTCAGCGATCTCATCTCGCGGGCGTACCGCGACGGCGCGCGCATCAGCTCAGACAGCTGGGGCTCGTCCACCTATGGCGGATACGACACGGATTCCCAGGAGTACGATGCGCTGGTCCGCGACGCCCAGCCGACCGCCTCCGCGGTGCCTTCCAACGGCAACCAGGAGATGACGATTGTCTTCGCCGCGGGGAACAAGGGCCCCAACGCGCAGACGGTCGGCTCGCCGGGGACGGCCAAGAATGTCATCACCGTCGGCGCGGCAGAAAACGTGCAGGCCTTTGGAGGGTCCGATGCGAGCGGGATCGGCGACACCGGTGCCAACAGCGCCAACGACATCATCAGCTTCTCAAGCCGCGGCCCCTGCACGGACGGACGCAGGAAGCCGGAGATCGTCGCGCCGGGCACTCACGTGTCGGGCGGAGTCGGCCAGCAGACCCGCACCGTTACCGGCACCGGTACGGCGCTGTCCTGCTTCACAGGCAGCGGCGTCAGCGGCGGAGTCGGGTCGTCCTTCTTCCCGACAGGCCAGCAATTCTACTCTGCCTCCTCCGGCACCAGCCACTCCACGCCCGGCGTCGCCGGCGGTTGCGCCCTGATCCGGCAGTACTTCATCAACCGGGGCTGGACCGTGCCGAGCCCCGCGATGATCAAGGCGTTCCTGGTGATCGCCGCGCGCTACATGACGGGCGTCTCCGCGAACGACGCGCTCTGGTCGAACAACCAGGGCATGGGCATGATGAACCTCGGGTTCGTGTTCGACGGGGTGCCGCGCATTCTGAAAGACCAGGACACGAACGACGTGTTCACGGCGGCCGGCCAGTCGCGCGTGCTCACCGGCCGCGTGGTGACCAATGGCAAGCCGGTGCGCGTGACGCTGACGTGGACAGATGCGCCGGGCTCGACCATCGGCAATTCGTACAACAACGACCTGGACCTAGTGGTGGGTGCGGGCGGGCAGACGTACTACGGCAACGTCTTCAGCGGCTCGAATTCCGTGGCCGGAGGGAGCCGCGATGTCCGCAACAACACGGAGAGCGTGTTCCTTCCCGTTGGCACGACCGGCTCGGTGGTCATCACGGTCCGCGCCTCGAACATCAATTCCGACGGCGTGCCCAACTACGGCGGATCGCTGGACCAGGATTTCGCGCTCGTGGCGTACAACGTGGAGGAGGCGCTGTTGCCGGTCATCGTGTCCGCGGGCGGCGGGATGGTGAGCGAGAGCTGTGCGATCACGAACGAGTCGATCGATCCGGACGAGTTCGTCACCGTGCTGCTCGCGCTGCGGAATGACGGATCGGCCGACACAACAAACGTCGTTGCCACGCTGGAGACGTCGGGCGGTGTCGTGGGCCCGAGCGGACCGATCTCCTACGGTGCGCTTCTCGCTGGCGGGCCCGCCGCGACCAACGCCTTCGCGTTCACCGCGTCGGGCATCTGCGGCAGCAACCTGACCGCCACGCTTTCCCTCTTGGACGGGACGACGGATCTCGGGAGCGTCGCGTACACGTTCACGCTGGGCAGCCGGTCCAACTCGGTGACGACCAACGGCAACGGGGCGGCGATCACCATTATCGACTACGCCGTGGCGTCGCCGTATCCGTCGACGATCAACGTCTCGGGCGTGTCCGGCACGATATCCAAAGTCACCGCGTCGCTGCTGGGCTTCAGCCACACGTACCCGTGGGACATCGACGTTCTGCTGGTCGGGCCGGACGGGCACAAGGTGGCGCTGATGGGAGCGGCGGGCGGCGGCTTGAACGCCGACAACGTCAACATCACCTTCGACGACGACGCGGTGGAGAGCATCGGCGAGCCCATCGTGTCCGGCACGTACAAGCCGACGGGCAGCATCGCGAGCATGCCGAGCCCGGCGCCGTCGGCCCCCTTCGATTCCGAGCTGGCCGTGTTCAACGGCTCGTCGCCGAACGGCGCGTGGTCGCTCTACATCGTGGACGCGGCGTCCGGCGATTCGGGCAGCGTCAGCGGTGGCTGGCGGGTGACGATCACGGCCGGCGAGCCGGTCTGCTGCGCGAGCAACCAGCCGCCGATCCTTTCGCCGATCGGGGCGAAGGATGTGACGGAGGGCCACGCCCTGGAGTTCGCGGTCAGCGCGATCGACCCGGTGGACGGGAATGACGTCATCCTGGGCGCCTCCAACCTGCCGCCGGGCGCCGTGTTCAGCACGGTGACGAACGCCCTGGTGGCGACGAACACCTTCAGGTGGGACGCCGCGGCGCCGGCCGGCGTGTACACGACGTTGTTCTACGCCGTCGACAAGGACGGGATGGACACGGAAGCGATCACGATCACCGTGTACGAGGGCTGTGACGGCGGGACCAAGCTGATCGACGAGAACTTCGACGCCTCGACTTCCGTGCCGGCAGATTGGACCAACGGCGGAACGGCCAACGACACGCGGGCCAGCCACTACCAGAGCGCGCCCAACTGCCGGAACTTCAGCCTGGGCACATGGCTGATGACTCCGCCGGTCAATTACCCGACGCAGGTTGTTTTCTACGTGGATGCGACATCAGGCGGAAACGGCCGGACCACCACGATCGACTACTCCATCGACGGCGGGCCGTTCGTTTCGCTGGGAGGTTTCGTGGTGCGCACGACGGGGAGCAATGTTGTGTTCAAGGTGGACTCGTCCCCGAATCTCTCGTTCTCCCAGCGCGTCCGGTTCCGCTTCAACTCGCCCTTCAGCACCTGGTATCTCGACGACGTGCGCGTGACGGGCGGATGCCCGGGCGGGGGGAGCGGCGTGCCGCCGGTGCTGAACCCGATCGGCAACCGGTCCGTGTCCGAAGGCGGGGCTCTGCAGTTCGTGGTGAGCGCGATACCGACGGAGGGCGACCCCGTCACTCTCACGGCGAGCAACCTGCCCGCAGGCGCCGTGTTCAATGCCACCAACGAGAGCGGCACGTTCACGTGGACGGGCGCCGCGCCCGCCGGCGTGTATACATCCAGTTTCCACGCGGTGGACAACGACGGGATGGACAGCGAAATGATCACGATCACCGTTGAGAACAATGACTCGAACGGCAACGGGATCCCGGACGACTGGGAACAGCGCTACTTCGGCAACCTGACCAACACGGCCGCAGGCGATAACGACGGCGACCGCTCAAGCAACCTGGACGAGTACATCGCGGACACGAACCCGACGAATGCGGCGTCGTTCTTCGCGATTGAATCGCTTGCGGGGACGGCGGGCCGGGAGGTCCAATTCCTTTCCACCAACAGCCGCTACTACAGCGTGGACTATCTCCAGGACGTGATCGCGGGCGACACGTGGAGCAACCTGCAGTCGGGGGTCGCGGGGAGCAACGGCCTGCTGTCGATCATGGACACCAACGAGGCGGTGCGGCGGATGTACCGCGCGCGGGTCAACCTGCCCTGAGTCCGGCCGTAATCGGGTCGCCGGACGCTTGTTCCCGGTTGCAGAAAGTGACGGAGGGAAGTCGGGCTGCGGCGGCCGGATTTCGCCTGTACAGAAAAGGGGGCGCGGAGTATTCAACAGGTGGGTGAGGCGACCATGGCGAAGAACACTTCTCCCAGAAAAGCCCGATCGGCGGATTCCGATGCCGCCGACTCCCTTCAGGACGATTCCATCAACGACGCAACCCTGCTGGTCTGCCTGGCCGAGGGCGACACCGCCGGCCTGAAAGGGTCGGATGCGGCGGCCAAGAACCTGGGCGCCACGACCCTGCAGGTGGAGGGCGGGCGCAAGTACGAGGTGCGTCGTCTCGTTGCCAAGGGCGGCATGGGCGTGGTGTACGAGGCGGCCGACATCAACTGCGACCGCACCGTCGCGCTCAAGGTCCTGATGACGGACGAGAAGCACGAGCAGGAGAACAAGCGCCGGTTCGTGAGCGAGGCGCGCATCACCTCCCGCCTTGAACATCCGAACATCGTTCCGATCCACGAGCTGGGGAAGGACGTGGACGGAAACGTGTTCTACAGCATGAAGTACGTCCGCGGCGTGACCCTCGGCGACGTGCTGAACGACATTCGCCGCGGGCGGTCGGAGGTCATCCGGCAGTATCCTCTCGGCCGCCTTCTGACCATTTTTCAGAAGACCTGCGACGCTGTCGCGTTCGCGCACTCCAACGGAGTGGTTCATCGCGACCTCAAGCCCGGCAACATCATGATCGGTAATTTCGGCGAGGTGCTTGTGCTGGACTGGGGCCTGGCGCGCGTCGTCGGTCCCTCGGGTGCGGCCGCGGCAGCCAGCGAGGAGGCGATTGCCCCGCAAGCCCCGGCCCGCAAGCCGCCGAAGATTGAACTTCAGGATCAGATCGAGGAGCGGATCCTCGACACGATCCGGGTGGAAACGACCGGCGCGGGGCTGAAGACCATCAGCGGCACCGTGCTGGGCACGCCGGGGTTCATGGCGCCGGAGCAGGTGCGGAAGGATGGCGTCATCGAGTCGAGGACGGACATCTACGCGCTGGGCGCGATCCTGTACAGCATCCTGACGCTGCGTGCGCCGATCCGGGAGCGAAAGGACATCCCGACGCTTCTGCGCATGATTCTCGAGGGTTGCATCATGCCGCCGGTGGAGTACGGGGAGACCGAGGAAGGCTGGAACCTGCGGCACTGTCCGGACAGTAAGATCCCGCGCGTGCTGTCGGACATCTCCATGAAAGCGATGGCGCTGAACCCCGCCGACCGGTACCCGTCGGTCAAAGGACTCCAGCAGGAGATCGAGGATTACCAGAACGGGCTCGTGTGGCACATTGTCGTGGACGACGACTTCACCAGCTCGGACGCGCTGCAGCACTGGGAGCCGATGGGGTGCCAGTGCGAGATCGCCGACGGCGAGCTGAGGATGCACGGCGGCGAGCTCCAGATGCTTCTGCTGAAGCGCGACCTTCCGGGCGATGTGCGCATTGATTTCGAGTGCCACCAGGAGGGCACGTACATCAACGACGTGGCGTGTCTCATGAGTGCGATCCGCGTGCCGGACAATGCGTGGGAAACGTCCATCAGCGGCTACGCGTTCAAGTACGGCGCGTACACGAACACGATGAATGTGCTGACGAAGTTCGACCGGCGGATCTGGTCCGAGACGGCCACTTCGCTGGCGCCGGGCCGGCGCTACAAGGTCAGGGCGGAGCGTGTGGGCGATCGTCTTCGTCTGTGGGTGAACGGGAAGGAGATCTTCTCGGTCATCGACCCGGAGCCGCTGGTGGGTTCGAACCGGACGGTGGTCGGCCTTCTCGGCTGGATTGCGGACACGCGGTTCAGCCGCGTCACGGTCTACAGCCTGGGCACGCCGTGGAAGAGCGACATCCTCGACATCGCGGAGCGGCATCTTCAGAAAGGACACTACGCCACGGCCATGGATCTCTTCCAGGAAGTCATCCATTCGTTTCCCGACGCACAGCGCCGGGAGCGCGCCGTGAAAGGCTTCGAGTCGGCGCGCGACCGCGACAGGATGGAGAAGAGCCTGCCGGTGTGGCAGGAGAAGCTGGGGAAAGCGTGGCCGGGCCTGCAGTTCACGCTGAAGATCGAGAACGACGGGCTGCTGCTGGACATCCCGAACGCGGGCCTCGCCGACCTGGAGCCGCTGCGCGGGATGCCGCTGACCTCCCTCGCGTGCTGGGGCAACCGGATCACCTCGCTCGACCCGCTTCGCGGCATGCCGCTGAACACGCTGAACTGCGCGGGCAACCCGATCTCGAGCCTGGAGCCCCTTCGCGGGCTGCCCCTGAGCACCCTGCGGTGCGAGGCGTGCGGGATCACGTCGCTCGAGCCTCTTCAGGGCGCGCCGCTGACGGTCTTGAACTGCTCCGAAAACCGGCTGGGTGGCGACGGCCTGGCGCCGCTGAAGGGAATGCGCCTGACCTGGTTCGCGTGCATGCATACAGGAGTCAGGGATCTCGCGCCCCTCGAGGGGATGCCCCTCACGTGGCTCTTCTGCGACGGCAACGAGATCGAGGACTTCGAGCCCCTGCGCGAGCTTCCGCTGACCGAGCTCTCGTGCCGGGGCAACCGCGTTGTGAACCTCGATCCGCTGAAGGGCGGCAAGCTCAATACCCTGCGCGCGGATGACAACCTGATCACCAGCCTGGAGCCGCTTCGCGGCCTGCCGCTGACCACGTTCAGCTGCTGCTGGAACCGTGTCACCAGCCTGGAGCCGCTGAGGGGTATGCCGGTGAGCTGCCTGCTGTGCGGGGGCAACCAGCTCCAGGAAATCGGCGCGTTCATCAAGAACCCGACCAAGGTGTTCTTCTTCGATTGCGACACGATCCCGACGACGGAGCTTGAGTGGATTCATCAGACCTGGTCGCGCGATATTCGCTTCGCCTCGTACGTCCGCAGCATCGACGTTCTCCTCGCGCTGAGGAAAGGCGACACGAATCGACTGCTGTCGCTGGCGTCGCAGTTCCGGGGCCACCACTACCTGTTTGTGCCGAAGTTCGTCACGTGGCCGGACGCGAAGCAGATCTGCGAGTCGGTCGGCGGGCACCTGGTGACCATCACGAGCGCGGAGGAAAACGAGTTTGTCGCCTCGCTGTTCCCCCTCGGCGGAAGCTGGTTCTGGATCGGGCTGGTGGTGGGCAAGGGGAAGCAGACGTGGATCACCGGCGAGGCGCTCGAGTACAGCGCGTTCGTCAACGTGCTCCAGGAGCACACGCCCGGCCCGCGGGTGTTCTCCGGCCGGAACTGGTGCTTCGACGTGGTTCCCGAATCGCACAACTGCTTCATGATCGAGTGGGATTCATGACCTTCTGACCGTGGGCCGCGCATGGAAATCCGAGCCGTATTCAAATCCGACCCCCGGATCGTGTTCAACGGGCGCGAGTACCGGAGCCTCGACCAGATGCCCGAGGATATCCGCCGGCAGTATCGCGAGGCGATCGCGCTCGCGGCCAAGGGCGGGCCCAACGTCAACGTGTCGTCGCAGACGGACATCGTGATCAACGGCCGGAGATACGCCGGCGTCGACGAGATGCCTCCGGACGACCGCCGCATCTACGAAGGCCTCATGAAGAACGTGGACGCGAACCGGAATGGCGTGCCCGACGCGCTGGAAGGGGCCGCCCGCCGCCTGTCGCTGTTCTCGATCCTCAGCCGCGTGACGCTGATCGCCCTCGTCGTGTGGCTGGTGATCATCCTCCTGCGCAGTGCCGGAGGTTGAACAGAAGGCAACGAAGAAAGCGAAGACGGGGGAACGTTAATGGAAGGAAGGGCTTGTTGGCTCAACGCGGCGCGGGTTGCGCGCTCTTCGGAACGCGGAACGCGCGGAACATCGCGACGAGCCAGCCCATCGTGAAGACCATGAACGCGACGAACGCCGGTATGAAGACGCGCAGGTTCAGCCGGACCGGGTTGGAGAGGTTGGCGAGGATCGAGAGCGCGCTCACGACGAACAGGAACGCGAACAGCGCCGCGCCGAACCCGCACATGAAACGCGTGAGCCGCTTTTTCGTTTCCTCCACGACGTCCGGCCGGAGCCAGTAGTCCTTGTTCGGGAGATTGATCCATTTCGAGGCGGACGGGCGCATCAACTGCGGCGACAGCCATGTCATGAGAAGCACCATGACGTTGACGCCGATCATGACGAGCGCGTTGACGTAGCTCGGCCCCCAGCCATCGGGCGATCCGTCCGGCCCGAAATGAATCGCGACGTTCGCGGGCAGAAAGGCCAGGGCGGCAAGCTCCAGGATCACATTGGCGAGGAACAACAGGACCACGGAGATGCGCATGAAAGATGCCTCCTTGAAAACCGATTCACTAAAGACATGGATCTGCGGGAAAAGCAAGGGAGAGGCTTCGGCGACGAGAGGCAGGGCGCCACGTTTGCGACAGGCGCGAGTGGATATTGATTCTTCCAAATCAGGATTCCTGCCAATCTAGCTATTGACAATATGTTGGTATTAAGATATAAGTATAACCACTACTAATAAGTGTTATTAACTATGTTTCTTGATTCAAACCGCATTGAACAGGCGTTGAGCTTACTGGGAGAGCGTCTCAAAAAGACCTCCCCAACACGGGCTGTGTCGCTTCACCAAATCGTCATTTGCGGCGGTGCTGCGCTGATCTGCCGTGCCTTGATCTCGCGTCCGACAACGCGCGACGTCGATGTTGTGGCCATGCTGAGTCCGAGCGGCGAACTCGTTTCACCCGATCCTCTCCCGGAAGACATTCGCGAACTGGCTGCCCAAGTTGCCAAAGACCTCGATCTTTCCGCTGAATGGCTCAACAACGGTCCGAGCAAAGCTCCGGGCGGTTTGTTCCAAGTCGGCCTTCCACAGGGTCTGGTCGACAGGCTGAGCAGCCGCGATTTCGGACCTTGTTTGAGAGTCCATTTCGTGAGTCGCATCGACCAAATTTACTTCAAGGTATTCGCCGCAGTCGACAGCGGTCCGGGCAGGCATTTCGAGGATTTGAAGGAGTTGAAACCAACGCTGGAGGAACTGGAGGCCGCCGCGCGCTGGTCCCTCTTGCAGGATTCATCGGAGGGGTTTCGCACAATGCTGATCTCGATGTTGCAGCAAATGGGATGCTCAGATGTCGCTCAACGAATTCAGAACTAGGCTGACGGAATTCCTGGTCCATTTTCTCTGGCGCCAGTGGGCCCAGCTCGGGCTGGCATCGGCAGCGGTGGAGCGAAGGGACGGGTGGGTGATTGACCCGGAGGCGCTGTGGCTTCTCAGCGGCACGGTTGCCAGGCATGACGCGAGGCTCTTCGACGAGATTCTGGACTGGCTCGCGAAGAACTCGGCGTTCATCAACTTTCCCAGGTTGCGCTCGCTCGTGCGAAGATTCGACTTCCGAAGTGCCGATGTCGTAGGCGCGATGGCGGATGTTGTCACGCACAGCAACAGCCGCCTGCATTGGCGCGTTTCGCTTCCCGGGAGCGAACACCCCGCGGAAGCGCTGTTTCTCGATATGAACGGAGTTCCTCAGCCCGATTTTGGACAGCCCGACCCGGCGTTTCTCCGGTTTGGATTCAAGCGGGGCCGGGTCGAGCTGCGGGGCCTGTCCCGCCGCTTCAACGCGGTCACGCCCGAGTGCGCATTGCTGCGTCTGCGGGCTCTGTTCGGGACGTCAGCGCGCGCGGAGATCGTTCTTTACCTGCTGACCCATGAGATGGCGCATCCAAGTCTCGTTGCCCGAGAGACCGGGTTTTCGCAGAAGAATATTCAGGACACCTTGGTCGATATGTCGGCGTCGGGGATCGTGCAGCCTGTCCGGTTGGAGGGCCGGAGCAAGGCGTACTTCATGAACAGAGATCATCGATCACTGTTCCTGTATGTGCCTGAGCAACCTCCGCGGTGGGTGACGTGGCCCGCGATGTTCAAAGGGCTGGAGCTTCTGACGAATGGCGTGGCGCGAATGGCGGCGACCGACATGAGCGCCCTGCTCCAGGTATCCGAGCTTCGCCGACTGATGTCCGACATTCAGCCATATTTCGAGATGGCCGGCTTCACGGGTCCATTCTCGTCGTCGTTGATGTCAACGGGAGAGGAGGTCCTGACATCCTTGTTCAGCGATCTTCAGAAACTGCTCGGATAGAGGCGCTACTTTTCCCACTCGATCATGAACGTGTTGCGGGGGTCGGGCATGGTGTCGGCGCGCCAGAGTTTGGCGAAGGCTTTCGGGCCGCGGCACTTTTCCTGCGTTTCGTTGACAAAATTCTTGTAGGCGAACGGCTCGCCCGTGACCCACTCCGGCCCCTTCTCGCCGACAACCAGGCCCATCCAGAACCAGCACGCGCCGCGGAACAGCGACGTGACAAAATCGTTCTCCTCGGCGGAGGTGATCGTGACGAGATGCCCGCCCAGCTCTTCGCAGAACTTGCGCGCGTCGCCCCAGCGCATGAACTTCGGGATGAAGAGGTAGCGGCGCCCGCGGAACTCCGCGGCGAGCGTCTTCAGCCGATCCGTCTCGCCGGCGCGAAGCGCCAGGAGCGTCTCGGCCTCGCGCGCGTGGGCGGACAGCGAGGGACTCTTTGACCACGCGTCGCGGATTTTCCCGAGCTCGGACGTCCCGATCGAATCGCAATCGAACAACAAGGTTTCCGGCGGGCGCTGGACGAACGCGCCGATGGAGCGCAGCTTGTTGCCGCCGCAGGCCAGCGTGGCGAGGGGCAGTCCCTCCAGCGGCGAGATGTCCGTGATCCGGTTGATGTGGCAGCCCAGCGTCGTGATCGGCAGGCCGGCCAGCGGCGAGCAGTCCTCGATTTCGTTATCGGTGCAGATCAGCACTCGGAGCGGCAGGTCCTTCACGGGCTCGAGGTGGCGGATCCGGTTGGCTCCGCACTGCAGGTTTGTGAGCGGCATTCCGCCGAGGGGGATAAGGTCGGCGATCCGGTTGCCGCCGCAGTTGAGCGTGTCGAGCGGCATCCCGCGCAGCGGCTCGAGGCTCTCGATGCGGGAGGACCAGCAGTACAGGAACGTCAGGGGCATGCCGCGCAGCGGCTCCAGGTCCGCGACGGCGCTGGGCCCGAAACGAAACATCTTGAGCATCATCCCCCTCAGCGGCTCCAGGTCGGAGATGGGGCAGTCCTCGCACTGCAGGGTGGTGAGGGGCATGCCGCGCAGCGGCTCCAGGGATTCGATGGGATTTCCCGTGCAGTTCAGCGCGGTCAGGGGCATGCCGCGCAGCGGCTCGAGCGTGCGGATTCCGCTGTGCGCGCAGTACAGCACGTTCAGCGGCAGGCCGCGGAGAGGATCGAGCGACTCGATCCGCGTCTCGTTGACGTTGAGCAGGAGGCCGTCGTTCACGATTTCCAGCTTCGCGCCCGCGCCGGGCCACGCCTTCTTCAGCGCCTCGTTCCACGCGGAAAGCTGCCGGGTGAGCGAGTGGCGCTGGCGTGCGGTCCGCAACTCCGACTCCGCGCGGCGTTTTCTCTCGGCGTCGGGGAACGACTCGAGCGTATCCTCGAGCAGGCCGATCGCCGCCTCGTAGCGGCCCTTCTGGATCTGCCGTTCGGCGAGGTCGAGCACGTCTCCCTTCCACGGCGTCCCCAGCATGGAAATCCGGATCCGCGAGAAGCGCATGTCCATGTTCCAGCCGACGAAGCCCACCGCGACGCGGTTGCTGCCGGAGAGCGGGTCGGGGTCGGTCATGGACACGAGCTCCGTGCCGTTGACCACGAACCGCAGGTTAGGGCCGACGCGCTCGGCGACGACCGTGTAGGTGGCTCCGCTCTTGAGCGGCGTGTCGGGCTCGATCCAGATCTGCGAGTTGGCGCGGTGGATCGCGTTCCGCGAGTTTTCGTAGCCGCCGAGCTCGAACTCGTACCCGCTCCACGGCATGTCCCGGTAGTTCCCCGAGCGCGCCGAGTTCATGAAGCACGCGAGGCAGTTGAGAACGGACCCTTCGACCCTGCATTCGAACTCGATGCGCACGTCGCCGGGCACGTCGCGCCGCAGAAGCAGGACCTGCGGCTCGCCGCCGTGGAACCGGAGTTCCCGGTCGACGATGTCCACGCTGCCGCCGTAGACCTCCCAACGGGAGAGAATGTCGGGATCGGAAAAATCGTCGTCGAGGACGAGGTGCCAGATGTACCCGTTCTGGTAGTCCTCAATTTCGCGCTGAAGTTCCTGGACCGACGAGAAGCGCTCCTCGGGGTTCGTGGCCAGCGCCTTCATGGCGATATCGGAAAGCGCGGTCGGGATCCAGCCGTCGGGGCAGTGCGGGAACGAGCCTTTCCGGGAGGAGCCTGCGCGCGTTTCCTTGGGCTTGCCGGCAGCCGCGTCATCGAGCGCATTGAAGGAATCGGGCGAAGCGATCTTGCCGGCGACGATCGAGCGCAGCATTTCAGTGACTTCGCCGCTGCGGATGGTGGGGCGCAGGGTGAGGATGGAGTAGAGCACGGCGCCCAGCGAGTAGATGTCGGCCCGTTCGGCGGGCGGGTGGTTCGCATCCTGCAGGATCTGCTCGGGCGCGAGGAACCCAGGGGTGCCCATGATCTTCCCGCTGATGGTCTTGAGCGTCTCGCCGAAATCGTCGGTGGGCGGCGGCTCATCCGCGTCGTGGCGCATCCGCCCGCGATCCGCCCATCCCGCGCGCTCCTCGGCGAGGGCGTCGGGGTCGTCGGGCTCCAGGAGCAGCTGGAGCACCTTCGCCAGGCCCCAGTCCATGACCTGGACCTCGCCGAAGCTTCCGACCATGATGTTGTCGGGCTTGAGGTCGCGGTGCACGACGCTCTTGGAGTGCGCGAACGCGACCGCGTCGCAGACCTTCTGGAAAACGTTCAGGAGGCGCGCCAGCGGATACTCCGCGATCGTCGCGGCTTCGCCCTTCCGGATGGCCTGCAGGATGCTCGTCAGCGTGCGGCCTTCGACGAGCTTCATCGTGTAGTAGACGTTGTCGTTGTCGTCGAGGCCCATCTCGTGCACCGGCACGATGTTGGGGTGCTCGAGCTGGGAGGTGAGCTGGCCTTCGCGGATGAAGCGGAAGACGTCCTTGCGGGAATAGGGGACGTCCTGGGGCAGGACCTTCAGCGCGACCACGCGGCCGGAGTTCAGATCGCGCGCCTCGTAGATCGCGCCCATGCCGCCCTTGGCGATCATCGGCCCGATCTCGTACCGGCCGCCGCCCTGCACGCGCAGGATCACGGGGTTGTCCAAGGGATGTCTTGCGTTGAGATCAACTCCGCGGGCGTGCCCTTCCGCGGACAGGTAGTCCGAAATGGTTTTCCCGTCCGACGCGCCGCCCGCGCCGGGGGGAACATGTCCAGCGGTGTTATCGGTCATGAAACCTGCGACCCCCATCGGCATGGTGGCAAGAGTGCCGGGCTGCGACAAGGACAAAGGAACGGCCGCGGCCCGCCGCGTCGGGCCGTGCGCCACGGAGGGAACCGCCCCGGTATCCTCCTTGACCCTTGTGGTGTCGGTGCCTATAGTCGGACAAACGGTACTATATATGGTGGAATCGGCCGGCCTTTATACAATTCACGAGGTGGCGCAGCAGAGCGGGGTCGAGGAGAGCAAGATCCGCTTCATCGAGGTGATGTTCCGCGAGTTTTTTGAATTCCGCGGGCGTCTGGGGACAAGCCGCCACTACACGAAGCGCCACATCACGCTCCTCCGGAAGATCAACGATCTGATGGACCGCGAGCACATGCCGCTGGCCCTGGTGCGCACCGAGATCGAGCGGTTCGTCGATGCCCGGAAGCGCGCCCTCCAGATCGTCGCCGTGACGAGCGGCAAGGGCGGCGTCGGCAAGACGACCGTCGCGGTCAACCTCGCGGTGACGGCGTCCCGGATCGGGCGGAAGACGATCCTGTTCGACGCGGACCTCGGGCTGGCCAACGTGCATATCCTCGCGGGCGTCAACCCTCCGGGCACGATCATGGACGTCATCGAGGGCACGGCGAAGATGGAGGACGTTCTGGTCACCGGGCCGGAGAACGTCCGGGTCGTCTGCGGCGGGTCGGGCGTGCCGGACCTCGCCAACCTCGACGAGAAGGCGACGACGTGCCTCGCGCGCGAGATGAGGCAGCTGGCGAGCAGCTACGACACGATCGTCGTCGACACGGCCGCGGGCATTTCCCGCAATGTCCTGCATTTCGTCGCGACGGCCGACTCGGTCGTCGTCGTGGTCACGCCCAACATCGCGTCGATCCTCGACGCCTACGGGATGGTCAAGGTGACGCACGAGATGAACCCGAAGGCGAAGATCAACATCCTGGTCAACCAGGCGGAGAACGTCCCGGAGGCGGTCGCCGTGTTCAACAACATCACGGCATGTTCGCAGCGCTTCCTGAAACACGCGCCGACGTACCTCGGCTACCTGCTCAAGGATGCGAACGCGGACCTTTCCTACAAGGTGCGGAAGCCCTTGGTGGTCACGCATCCGGCGAGCGAGAACGCAAAGCTTTTCGAGCAGATCGCGCGCAAGGTGTTCGCCGTGCCGGAGTCGTCCGGCGAGCCGCTGCCGCGGGAGAGGGATCTCGCCGAGCTGTTTCTCGGCGCGCAGTTGAGTCCGGGTGTGTTCGGGTAGGAACGAGGGAGGTCGTCATGTCAATCCAGCCGATGTCCGGGAGTTTTTCAAGCGAAGGTTTCGATCCGACGGTGGTCGAGCATGCGGCGGCGCTGCCGCCGGCGTCCGACGTGCCCGACCTGGCCAGCCTGCTGGAAAGCAGCGCGCCCGCGGCCCCCAGGGAACAGGAGGCGCCGCAGCTCGACCCGGCGCGCGAGCGGGACTTCCTCTCGTTCTTCGACATGATCGACAACCCGTTTTCCGACTCGGTCAACCCGGCGTTCTTCTACCGGACCGACGCGCACGACCTTGCGTTCATCCGCATGATGATGGTGATCGAGCACGACGTGTCCCTCGGCCTCGTGACCGGCCTGAGCGGGACGGGCAAGACGCTCGTCTCGCAGATGATCCTGCGGAACCTCGACCCGTCGAAGTACCTGCCGGCCCTCGTGCTGGTGTGCCCGAACATGAGCAAGATCGCCCTGCTTCGCGAGATCCTCACCGAGGCCGGCGTGCCGCTGCCCGAGCCGCCGTTCACGACGCACGACCTGCTCAAGCTCCTGAGCGACACGATCATCCGCCTGCACGAGCAGGGCGAGAAGCTCGTCATCTTGATCGACGAGTGCCATTTCCTGAGCTCGGAGTGCCTGCACATCCTCCGCACGATCAGCAACATCGAGATCCCGGAGCGCAAGCTGGTCACGTGCGTCCTCTTCGGCGAGCAGAAATTCCTCAAGCGCCTCGAGAACCCGAGCTACGAGTCCCTCCGCAACCGGATGTATCTCCGGAGCGAGCTCGGCGCGCTCGAGCCGCAGGAGGCCGAGCAGTACATCAAGTTCCGCCTCATGGTCGTCGGCGGCGACGAGAACCTGTTCGAGGCGCCGGCGGTCGCGGCCATCCACTCCGCGTCCGGCGGCATCTGCCGCGGGATCAACCGTCTGTGCATGCAGTCGATGATCCAGGCGTTCACCGACGGCAAGCGGAAGATCGACGAAGGCGTCGTCGCAACGTGCGTCAGCCAAATGTGACGGGGCGCGCGTGACGCAATTCAGCAAGACGAAGCTGCGGATGGGTTTGCCGAAGCGGCGCGCGCCGCGCGACATGGCGGTAGCCGCCGCAGCCGAAGCGGAAGTGGAGTCGGTCCTCTTCTCCGGGATCGCCCGGGAGCTCGAGGCGGGCGAAGCGGACAGCGATCGGCGCGCCCGGCGGGCACGCCCCGCCCAGGACAGTTCCCGCGGCTGATTTTTCCAATGCTTGGAAAAATCGGCGCCAGGATTTCCAACCCTTGGAAAAAACAAGCGCCCAGCACGCTGCCGCGCCGGGCGCCTGCATGAAAACGTACCGGTCCTTATGCCGCCGTCATTTTGCCGCGGCGCTTCTCGAGCTCGGTGCGGATCTCGTGGGCCTTGGCCTCGGTGATGCCGTAGGTCAGGATCGACCAGATGGCGATCGCGGAAGCGATGAGCGGAATGCCGCAGTCGAACGCGCGCATGAGGAAGAGCGTGTGCTCGGGCTGGGGCCCCTTGAGCGTCACGTCGAACCCTGTCGCGTTCAGGAGGTAGCCGAAGATCAGGGCGGCCGCGGCCATGCCCAGCTTGACCATCCACCAGTAGATCGCGCCGTACATTCCCTCGCGGCGCTCGCCGGTCTTGAGCTCGTCGAGGTCGCAGACGTCGGCGACCATGGCGCCGACGACCGTGAAGAGCGAGCCGATCCCGAACGAGATCAGCGGGGCGGAGAGGAGCAGCATGTACGGGTGCTGGGGGTTGTAGGTGAACCACTTGACCACGAAGCCAAGGAGGGACAGAGAGGTCATGATGTAGAACGTGCGCCGCTTGCCGATCTTCGTGGAGACCCACGTGGTCAGCCAGATGATCGCGAAGGTGGCCAGGGAGCTGGTGATGCCGAACCAGAGGTTCAGCTGCCGGGCGAGGTCCGTGCTCCCCTCGAACAGGTAGTACGTCATGTTGTAGAAGGTGAACGACGCGCCGAGCTGGTAGCCGTTGAAGATGAGGAACGTCGCGAGGCAGAGCTTGAGGAACGGGCCGGATTTCCACGTGTCGACGAAGCGCTTGAAGAACTTCACGGCGCTCTGGATGGCGCCCTCGGTGTCGCGGGGCGGCAGGCGCATGCGCTCCTTGGTGAAGAGGGCGGGCATGATGCCGAGGACGAGGATGCACACGCCGATGATGATGGCCAGCGTGCGCGCGCCCGTCACCGCGCCGAATTCACCGGGGAAGATCTTGGGGTTGTAGATGAAGAGGTAGAAGAAGGGGCACAGCAGCCACGCGATCTGGCCCATGATGTTGCTGAAGCCCATCAGCCGGGTTCGCTCGTGGTAGTCCGCGGTGAGTTCGTAGCCGTAGCCGACCAGCGGGATCGAGAAGACCGCGTAGACGGTGAAGAAAACGATCGAGGCGGCCAGGAAGAGCCAGAAGTAGAACATCTGGCTGTGGCCGGGATACAGCTGCCACATCAGCGCGAAGATGATGCCGGAGAGGATCGCGCCCCAGAAGATCAGCGGGCGGCGGCGGCCCCAGCGCGTGCGCGTGTTGTCGGAGATGTGGCCGATGACGGGATCGATGAACGCGTCGAACAGACGGGGGATGGAGCCGAGAAGGCCGACCAGGCGCGGGTCCATGGCCAGGCCGAGATTCAGGATGATCGGCAGCGCGCCGATCGCGGCGGCCTGCAGGTTGTTGGCGAGCATGCCGAGGCCGTACGCGAATTTCTGCATGAACGGCAGGCGGTCCTCGAGCGCGGTCTCATAATGTTCGGTCTCTCTCATCTGATCACCCTTCCGAATGTTCTACAGGGAAGCCCCGCTGACTACTCCTTGGCGACAACGCAAAGGGCGGAGACTAGTACGCGGGCCGTCTGGTTGCAAGCCAGTTTGACACTAGGTCGCAAAAAAGGCACCCAGACCCCTGAGCCGTCGCACGCGGGCTCTTGCTCGACGGGGCGGCGGGCGCGGGTGTAGACTGCGGCGTCGCGGATATTACAGCGAAAGGAGCAAGGACATGGGTACAAAAGGCAGAGAGATCGTCGACATGGATGTGAAACAGCTCGTCAAGCTGTTGAACAAGGCGTTTGCGGACGAGTGGCTGGCGTACTTCCAGTACTGGATCGGCGCGAAGGTCGTGAAGGGCCCGATGAAGGAGGCGGTCATCGCCGAGTTGACCCAGCACGCGGCGGATGAACTGCGGCACGCAGACATGCTCTCGCTGCGCATCATCCAGCTCGGCGGGACGCCCGTGAACGAGCCGAAGGAGTGGTACAAGCACTCCAACTGCGGCTACGACGCGCCGGACAACCCGTTCGTCAAGAACGTGCTGGAGCAGAACATCAAGGGCGAGCAGTGCGCGATCATGACGTACAAGCGGCTCGTCAAGCTGACGGCGGTCAACGATCCGGTGACATACAACATCGTCCTCCAGATCCTGCAGGACGAAGTGGAGCACGAAGAGGATCTCCAGGCCGAGATGGAAGACCTGCAGACGCTTCTCAAGTCGTCGCGGCGGTAGGGCGGAGGCGCCGGCGTGTTCTGCAGGCCCGGGCCCGCAAAGGGACCGCCGTGCCGGGAAAAGGGATGTTCACTTGAAATGATGCCCGGTGTAGAATTCGAGCACGTGGTTGTCCGGTTGGATGGGGGGCGTCGAATGAAAGCGCATTCGAAACTCGTCGCGGTCTGCTTGTTCTTCTGTCTCATCGGCCACAGCCCTGTTCTCGCCGCGACGAATTGGGTCGTAACGGGTTGGAACAACTTGGGCATGCATTGCCTCGACAGCGACTTCTCGGTCTTCTCCATCCTGCCGCCGTACAACACGATCAACGCGCAGATCATCGCCGCGACGAACGGCTATGCGTGGATCGTGACGGACGACAGCGTGTATACCGTGACGTACCACGCCGTCGCCGATGCGGACGCTTCGATCAACACGACGTCGATCGGCAAGGGGAACTTCTGGACGTACGTGCAGCCGATCTTCGGCGTGAGCCTGCCGCCGGACACCGGGCTCGCGGTGCAGTGGCCGACGCCGTTCGCCATGCCCGGCGCGGCCAACGTGCCGCAGTTGATGGGTTATGAAACCAACTGGGTCTGGTACGTGGCATACGGCATCCCGATCGTGGCGTACGACGACGTGGGCAAGCCGAACCAGTATCCGATGATGCGGCTGACGGCGAAGACGAACAACGGGCCGGCGCTGGCCACGGCGGATATCGTTCTTCCGGTGTCGGACGAAATGGACTGCAGGAAGTGCCATCTCTCCAACACCTTCACGAATCCCGCGGACCCGCGCGTCGCCGCGAAGCCGGCCGCCGGCTGGTTTTTCACGCCGCATCCCGGCACCGATTACCGGCTGAATATCCTTCGCCTGCACGACGAGCGGCAGGCCGGCAAGCCGGAGTACGCCTCCGCGCTCGCCGCCAGGGGCTTTGCTTCGTCCGGGCTGTTCAACACCGTGACGCTGAGCAACCGGCCGATCCTTTGCGCGTCGTGCCATCTGTCGGAGGCTCTTCCGGATTCCGGATATGCCGGCATTCCGCCGCTCACGGAAGCGGTTCACGGACTCCACTCCGGAGTCATCGATCCGCGGAACGGCCTGGCGCTCGATTCGGTCAGCAATCGGCTGGCCTGCTACTCCTGCCATCCCGGCTCGGTCACCCGTTGTCTTCGCGGGGCGATGGGCAAGGCCATCGCGGCCGACGGCTCGATGGAGATGCAGTGCCAGAGCTGCCACGGCTCGATGTCGACGGTCGGCGCCACGAACCGCGTCGGCTGGCTGAACGAGCCGACCTGCCAGGCGTGCCACAGCGGCGACGCCGTGAACAACAGCGGGCAGATCCGCTATACCACGGTGTTCCTGACGAATGGGCAGATGCGCGAGCCGGCCAACCGGCTCTTCGCGACCAGCTCCAACACCCCGGCGGCGGGGCTGTCGCTGTACCGCTATTCGCACGGGGGACACGGCGGACTCGCCTGCGCCTCCTGCCACGGCTCGACGCACGCGGAGTGGCCGACGGCTTTCCGCAACGACAACGTGCTGAGCCAGAACCTGCAAGGCCACCCGGGCATGCTTGTCGAGTGCGCGAGTTGCCATGGGTCCTCACCGGCCACAACAAACGGCGGGCCGCACGGCCTGCATCCGGTGGGACAAGTCTGGATGAGCCGCCATGACAACGCGGGCAAAGCGGGCGGCGCCACCTGCAGGAACTGCCACGGCACCAACGACACCGGCACAGTGCTGTCGCGCATGCAGCATGATCGCAGCATCGACGGCGAAAAGTTCGGCACGCGCGCGTACTGGCGCGGCCAGGTGGTCAGCTGCTACGATTGCCACAACGGGCGCTCGCAGACCGGCGATCCCGGCCCCTCGGCGCCGACCGCGCAAAACATCGGCAGCACGAACGGGGCGGGTATCCCGCAAAACCTCGCGCTGCAGGGCTCCGGCGCGGCGATATGGAGGGTCGTGTCCCAGCCCGCCAACGGATCGGTTGGCCTCGGCGGCAGCACGGCGACGTACTATCCGGGCGTCGGCTTCGTCGGCACGGACACGTTCACGTTCGCCGCGAACAGCGGGTTCCGCGACTCCAATCTGGCGACGGGCAAAGTGGTGGTTGTCCGGGTGGATTCCGTGGGCGACGGCGTTCCCGACTGGTGGCGCGCGCAGTACTTCGGCGGCGACGGGAAGACGACGAACAGCCAATCTGCGGCGGCGGCCGACCCGGATCAGGACGGGCTGAGCAACCGGCAGGAGTATCATGCGGACACAGACCCCACGGATTACCGCAGCCTCGTGAGTATCATCTCGTTCGGCACCTCGGGGACAAATGCGGCGATGGTCTTTCAGAGCTACCTCGGCCAGCGTTTCCAGGTCGAGCGGCGCGACGACTTGCGCACCGGGAACTGGAACATCCTGACGACCAACATCTGGGGCAGGACGGACGAGGCTCCCTTTACGGACTTCGGCGGTGCGACAACGCCATATCGTTTCTACCGCGTCGGCGTGATCCCCTCGCGCTGAGTCGCGCGCCGCATCAAGATTCACCGTGATGCCGGTTTTTGGGCGCTTGCAAATTGGTCGCGCCGGACTACAGTCCAAGGTCGGCGCCGAAGTGGGGCCGTTTTCCAGGAGGCATTGAACATGACACGCCGCATGATGGTCGCTGCTCTGTTGTTCGCCCTGATCCCGCTGCTGCCCATTTCCTCCTTCGCGCAGGACGTGGAGCAGGTCGCGCCGGTCGTTGTGGACGGAGTCCGGCTGTTCGATGTCAGCGGCGTGTCGGCCTATCCGGCCGACCAGCGCGCGCAGAAGATTGCCGACCGCATCCGCGAAGTGGCCGCCGACCACTCCATCACCACCAACGATGTCCGGGTTGTCAAGTCGGACGCGGCCGTCACCATCTACGTGCGGGACAAGATCTTGCTGGGCGCGACGGATGCCGATGCCGCGCGGGAGTCCGTCTCGATGGACACGCTGGCCGGCGCGTACCTGGTGAACGTCACGGAGGCCGTGGGCCGCTATCGGCAGGCGCGAACGGTTTCCGCCGTCACGTCGGGCATTTTCCGCACGGTCGTGGCGACGGTCGTGGCGGTGCTCCTGGTCCTCCTGGTGCAGCAGATCCGGCGCCGGCTGGACGACTGGTATGACCGCCGTTACAAGGAGCGCATCGAGCACCTCCAGATCAAGTCATTCGACATCGGGAAGGCCGGCAACCTGTGGACGGCGCTGGGCGCCCTCCGGCGCGCGATCCGCTTCCTGGCGTTCCTGTTCATCGCGGTGATGTATATCAGCTACGTGCTCGGACAGTTCGTGTGGACGCGGCCCTACGCGGTTGGGTTCGTCGATCTCGTCCTGAATCCCCTCCGGGCGATGGGTCGGGGCATCCTCACGTCAATTCCCAACCTGATCTTTCTCTTCATCCTTGTCGCGATCGTCCGGTATGTCCTGAAGCTCCTGCAGATGCTGTTCCGGGGGCTCCAGACCGGAGCTGTCCACTGGCGCGGTTTCGATCCCGACTGGGCCGCGCCGACGTACCAGATCGTGCGGGTGCTGGTGATCATCTTCGGCATGGTCGTCGCGTACCCGTACATCCCGGGCTCGAACTCCGCGGCGTTCAAGGGCATTTCCGTGTTCATCGGCGTGATGTTTTCCCTCGGGTCGTCCACCGCCATCGCGAACCTCCTGGCGGGCTACAGCATGGTGTACCGGCGCGCGTTCAAGCCGGGGGACCGCGTGCGGATCGGCGAGACGTTCGGCGAGGTCGTCGAGATGCAGCTGATGGTCACGCGGCTCCGCTCGCTGAAGAACGAGGAGATCGTCATCCCGAACTCGCAGATCCTGAACAGCACCGTGATCAACTACACGTCCATGGCCAAGGACAAGGGGCTGATCCTCCACACGACCGTGGGGATCGGGTACGAGACGCCTTGGCGGAAGGTGGAGGCCATGCTGCTGATGGCGGCGGACCGTACGCCGGACCTGCTCAAGGAACCGAAGCCGTTCGTCATGCAGCAGGCGTTGGGCGATTTCGCCGTGACATACGAGATCAACGTGTTCACGGACCATCCCGAGCAGGCGCCGAAGCTCTACACGGCTCTGCACGCGAACATCCTGGATGTCTTCAACGAGTACGACGTGCAAATCATGACGCCGGCGTACGAGGGCGATCCCTCGCAGGCGAAGGTTGTTCCAAAGGACCAGTGGTTTGCCGCGCCGGCGAAGCCGCCGGAGGGACAGTCCGGCTGATCTTCGCCGCAGGCCCATGAAAACGAACAGACGCATAATTGTCGCCGCTGCATGTGCTGTGCTGGCTGCTCTGGCGGCAGCCGGTTTCTGGTGGTACGCGTCGCGGACCTCCGAGCCGGCTTTCGAGACGCTGGTCGGCCGCTGGCTGCGACCGGACGGCGGCTACGTTGTCGAGATCAAGAGCGTGGCCAAGGACGGCACGATGGATGCCGGATATTTCAATCCGCGCCCGATCCATGTTGCGCGGGCCGAGGCCTTCCGGGAAGCCGGCGCCACGAAGATGTTCATCGAACTGCGCGACGCGAACTATCCGGGCTCCACCTACACGCTGACATACAACGAGTTCGCGGACCGGCTTGAAGGGATATACTACCAGGCCGTCGAGAAGCAGGAGTTTGAAGTCTACTTTGAACGGGTGAAGTAATCGCTCGATTATCCCCCGGGCGAAACGTTAATTCCTTTGACCGATATCGCCTGCGCCTGCATACTGGCACGCTGAACCAGCTCATCACAGAGAGGAATCCCATGAAGACGAAAACCACACGCACTGTTTTGAATCTTGCGCTGAGCGCTGCGTTCGCGTCCACAGCAGGGGCTCAGAACGCGTCAACGGCGATGGCCTCGGGCGAGCTCGATCGCTCCACGCTTCCGATTCGCGAACCGGACTATCCGAAATGCACGGTGCTCGACGCCCGTGACGCGAAGGCCCCGCCTCGCTTTGAGGTCAAGGCACCCGCGGGAGCGCCGAACGTCTTGATCGTGCTTGTGGACGACATGGGCTTCGGCGTGCCGAGCGCTTTCGGCGGGCCGGTGCGCATGCTGGCGGCCGATCAACTCGCCAGCCAGGGGCTGCGCTACAACCAGTTCCACACCACGGCGCTCTCTTCGCCGACGCGAACGGCTCTGCTCTCCGGCCGAAACCACCATATGAACAACATGGGGAGCATTACCGAGACCGCCACGGCGTTCCCGGGCAATACCGGCCAGCGTCCCAACAGCGTCGCGCCGCTCGCGGAGATGCTGCGGCTGAACGGCTACAGCACCGCCTTCTTCGGCAAGAACCACGAGACAGCACCGTGGGAAGTGAGCCCCTCCGGGCCGACCGACCGCTGGCCGTCGCGCTCGGGATTCGACAAGTTCTACGGGTTCTTCGGCGGTGAAACCGACCAGTGGTCACCCACGCTCTATGACGGCATGACGCGCGTCGAGACGCCGCACACCCCAGGTTACAACTTCATGAGCGACATGACCGACCAGGCGATCTCCTGGATGAAGTTCCAGAAATCGCTGACGCCGGACAAGCCGTTCTTTGTGTACTTCGCTCCGGGCGCCACTCACGCGCCGCATCATGTGCCGCAGGAATGGATCGACAAGAACAAGGGCCGGTTCGATGAAGGCTGGGACAAGTTGCGCGAAGAAACGCTGGCGCGCCAGATCAAACTCGGTGTGGTGCCTCCGGGAACGAAGTTGGCGAACAAGCCCGAGGCGATTAAGGACTGGGACAAGCTGAGCGCCGACGAGAAGAAACTCTTTGCCCGACAGATGGAAGTGTATGCCGGCTTCGGGGAATACTGCGACCACGAGATCGGCCGGCTGTTCGACGCCATCAAAGAAACGGGCCAGTTCGACAATACCCTGATCTTCTACATCATCGGCGACAACGGAACGAGCGCCGAGGGCGGCATGAACGGCATGTTCAGCGAAATGACGTATTTCAACGGTGTGCAAGAGACGGTTCAGGACATGCTCAAGCGTTACGATGAATGGGGCGGCCCTTCGACCTATCCGCACATGGCCGCGGGCTGGGCCGTCGCCGGCGATACGCCCTTCATGTGGACGAAGCAGATTCCTTCCAACTACGGCGGTACGCGCAACGGCATGATCGTCTCGTGGCCCAAGCGCATCAAGGCTGTTAACGAGATCCGCACGCAGTGGCACCATGTCATCGACGTGGCCCCCACCGTACTCGAAGCCGCGGCCCTGCCCGAACCCAAGAGTGTCAACGGCACTATCCAGGAGCCAATCGAAGGCGTGAGCATGGTCTACACCTTTGACAATGCCCAGGCTGACAGCACGCACAAGACTCAGTATTTCGAGGTCTTCGGCAACCGCGCCATCTATCACGACGGCTGGTTTGCCGGCACCGTTCACAAGGCGCCGTGGGAAACGAAGCCCCGCGCAGGACTCCTGGATGACCAGTGGGAACTCTACGACACGCGCCAGGATTTCAGTCTCGTGAACGATCTCGCTTCGACCAAGCCGGAGAAGCTCAAGGAGATGCAAGATGTCTTCATCGAGGAGGCAATCAAGAACCGCGTCCTGCCGATCGACGATCGCAGCGTCGAACGCGTCAACGCAGCGCTTGCGGGCCGGCCCGACTTGATGGGCGATCGCACCTCTCTCGCGCTCTCCCCGGGCATGAACTCGATGAGCGAAAACGTCTTCATCAACATCAAGAACCGCTCATTTTCGATCACGGCGGATCTTGAGATCCCGGAGGGCGGCGCGAATGGTGTGATCCTCGCGCAGGCTGGCCGGTTCGGCGGGTGGAGTTTGTATCTCAAGGACGGGAAGCCGACGTATTGCTACAATTTCCTCGGGCTTGAGGAATACAAGGTAGCCGCCCCCGAGGCGTTGCCTGCGGGCGGATGCACTGTCCGCATGAACTTCGACTACGACGGCGGCGGGGTCGGCAAAGGGGGGATAGCGAGGATCCTGGTCGATGGCAAGGAGGTAGCCAGCAACCGGATCGAGCGCACGCAAGCGATGATCTTCTCGGCCGACGAGACGGCAGGCGTTGGGGTCGACGACGCCACGCCGGTCACGAGTGACTACAAGGAGCGCGACAACGCCTTCACGGGCAAGATCCTCAAAGTCGTCGTGGATGTGAAGCCGATCGGTGAAGCGATCAAGGCCGAGGAAGCTTCTGCCCGGCAGGCGTCGCAGGCGAAGATGGCTTTGTCCGAATAGGGAATCTTCATACACGCGGGCCGCTCGCAGGAGCGGCCCGCAACGGCCGAACTCCGTACAAGTCTGCAATTGCCGTGGCGGAGAACTCAAAGAAACCCATCGAGCTGTACACGACGCTGGACCAGTACGACGCGCCGCTGATGATGGCCGACCAGGGCCGGCGGCGGTTCCACGTCATGGCCAAGCCGGTCGGCTCGTCCTGCAACCTGAACTGCGCGTACTGCTTCTACCTCCACAAGGCGACGCTTCCCGGCGGTCCCGGGGCCGGGCGCATGTCCGACGAAACGCTGGAGCGGTTCATCCAGCAGTACATCCAAGGCGTGACCGCGGACGAGGTCGTCTTCTCCTGGCAGGGCGGGGAGCCGACGCTCCTCGGCCTCGACTTCTTCCGCAAGGTGGTCGAGCTCGAGAAAAAGCACGCCAAGCCCGGCCAGCGCGTCGAGAACGACCTCCAGACCAACGGCACGCTGATCGACGAGGCATGGTGCGGGTTCCTCAAAGAGAACCGCTTCCTCGTCGGCCTGAGCATCGACGGCCCGAAGAAGCTCCATGATGCCTACCGTGTTGCGAAGGATGGGTCGCCGACATTCGACAAAGTCCTCGCCGCGGCCAAGTTGCTGAAGCGGTCCGGCGTTCCGTTCAACACGCTGACGTGCGTTCATCGGCTCAACGCGAAGCACCCTCTCGACGTGTATCGCTTCCTGCGCCGGGAGATCGGCTCGACGCACATCCAATTCACGCCGGTGGTCGAGCCTGCGGATTTCGAGCGAGCGGCGCCACGCCCGGGGGATTCCTCTGTGACGGAATGGTCGGTGGACCCCGACGATTGGGGCTATTTCCTCTGCAAGGTCTTTGACGAGTGGAGGAACCGGGACCTGGGCAAGGTCATGGTCAACCAGTTCGAGACGCTGGTGTCCCAGCACATGGGTCTCGGGGCGCAACTGTGCGTGTACAGCGAGTTCTGCGGGAAAGCCGTGGCTGTGGAGCACGACGGCTGCGTCTACGCCTGCGATCATTTCGTCTACCCGGAGTATCGAATCGGAAACGTGATGGAAGGCCCGCTCGTTGACACGATTCTATCCCGCGCCCAGGTGAAATTCGGGTATGCCAAGAACGAGACGCTGCCGGCGCAGTGCCGGCAGTGCCCGCACCTGAAGGACTGCTGGGGCGAGTGCCCGAAGAACCGGATCCTCCGCACGGCGGCCGGCGAACCGGGGTTGAACTACCTCTGCCGCGGGTTCAAGAAATTCTTCGCCCACGCCATCCCGGAGGTGGATCGGATCGTGGCGGATCTGCGGCAGTAGGGCTCGAATATGCCGTGGTGGATGTGTGAGCAGGGGACGAAGGATCGCCTCGAAAACGATATTGTGGTTGACGGTGAGATCGAGAAGGTCTATGCGGGATTGAAGTAGCATGGGGCAAGCAGCAAAGGGCAGACAGCAGGAGAAGAGCATATGAGAACAAGACGCAATGCGTGGATTCCTGTTTCAGCGATGACGTTCGCCGCCGGCGCGGCCATGATGACGGCGAAGGCCCAGACGATTCCGGCGGACTTCAAAGGCACCATCAAGCTCGACGTTCGCGATTCGGTGGCCGATTGGGGGCCCTATACGCCCAAGCGGGCGCCGGAAGGTGCGCCAAACATCCTGATCGTCCTTTACGATGACACCGGCTTAGCGGCTTGGTCGCCTTTCGGTGGTCGGATCGAAATGCCGACGCTCCAGAAGCTGGCCGATAGCGGTTTGATGTATTCGCAGTGGCACACCTGTGCCCTCAGTTCACCCACGCGCTCCACATTCCTGACCGGACGCAACCACCACCTCAACGGCATGGCGGCCATCACCGAGGCGGCCAATGGCTTCCCCGGACAGCACGGCCGCATTCCGCTGCAATGCGCGACCCTTCCGCAGATCCTGCAGGACAACGGGTGGAGCACATTCTGGCTGGGCAAGAATCACAACGTGCCGGAGCAGGATGTGGCTTCCGGTGCCAGCCGCAAGCAATGGCCGCTGACCATGGGCTTCGATCGCTTCTACGGCTTCTTGGGCGGAGAAAGCAGTCAATGGTATCCGGATCTCGTTGAGGACAACCATTTCATCGATCCGCCTTACGGGCCGGAGCAGGGCTATCATCTCTCGAAAGACCTGGCCGACCAAGCGATCCGGATGCTCCGGGACCAGAAGTCCAGCAATCCGTCCCGTCCCTGGTTCATGTGGTTCTGCCCGGGTGCCAACCATGCGCCGCATCAGGCTCCGCAGGAATACATCGAGAAGTACAAGGGCAAGTTTGATGATGGCTACGATGCCTATCGCAAGTGGGTGCTGCCCCGCATGATCGCGAAAGGGATTCTGCCCAAGGACACCCAGCTTACCGACTTCAATCCGTTGCCGACCAATGTGGCGAACTCGGCGGATTACGTGCGTCCATGGGACTCGCTCACGGCCGAAGAGAAGCAACTGTTCTCCCGCCTTGCCGAGGTGTTCGCAGGATTCTCGGAATACACGGACGCGCAAGTCGGCCGCATCATCGATTATCTGGAAAAGACCGGCCAGCTCGACAACACCATCGTGATCTATGCCGCGGACAACGGTGCCTCCGGTGAAGGTACGCCCAACGGTTCGGTCAACGAGAACAAGTTCTTCAACGGCTATCCGGACGACATCGCAGAGAACATGAAGCTGCTCGACAAGATGGGCAGTACCGATACGTATGAGCATTACCCCACCGGCTGGGCCGCGTCGTTTTCGGCCCCGTTCAAGATGTTCAAGCGCTATTCGCAATATGCCGGCGGCACCTGCGACCCGCTGGTCATTTCATGGCCCAAGGGAATCAAGGCGCGCGGCGAAGTCCGGAACCAGTATCACCATTCCGTGGACATTGTTCCGACCCTCTTGGACGTCTGCGGGCTGGAAATGCCCAAGGTGTACAGGGGCGTGGAGCAGTATCCGCTCTCCGGCGTCTCCATGCGCTACACGTTCGACGCCAAGCCCGGCGATCCGACGCAGAAGCGCCGCCAGTACTACGCGATGCTCGGCACCCGCGCCATGTGGGAGGACGGCTGGAAAGCGGTGGCCCTACATGCCCCCATCGTCGGCAAGGGGCATTTCGACCAGGACCAGTGGGAACTTTACCACGTGGATGTCGATCCGGCCGAATCGAAGGATCTGGCCAAGGAGCATCCCGAGAAGCTGAAGGCGCTGATCCAAGCGTGGAACGAAGAGGCGAAGAAGAATCTGGTGTTGCCGCTGGATGACCGGAACGCTTTGGAAGTCCTCGGCATGCCACGGCCGTCGGAAGAGCCGCCCCGCGAGCGCTACATCTACTATCCCGATACCGCCCCTGTTCCCGAAGGCGTTGCCGTCAACATCCGAGGTCGATCCTACAAGATTCTTGCCGATGTCGAGATCACCTCTCCGGATGCCGCGGGCGTGATTTTTGCCCATGGTTCGCGCTTTGGCGGACATTCATTGTTCATCAAGGACCAGAAGCTGCATTATGTGTACAACTTCCTGGGCATTCCACCTGAACAGGAACTGGTGTCCGAGAAACTCGCCCCCGGAAAATACTCGCTGGGCATGGAATTCGTCCGCGAAAAGGCCGGAGCCCACAGTGAATCCATCGGCACGGCGAAGCTCTATGTCAATGACAAGGTCGTGGCGGAAGGGCCGATGAAGACTCAGGCTGGGAAATTCACATTGTCTGGCGACGGGCTGTGCGTGGGATTTGACAGTGGAGACGCCGTCAGCCGGCAGTATAAATCCCCCGGCAGGTTCCAGGGCGGCGACATCCTGGGCGTCGGCATCACCACGGAGAAGGCGACATACCTCGATCTCGAAAAAGAAGCCCAGCGCGCGTTCATGAGGGACTAGTGCGCTTCACGATGTGCTACAGCTGACTGCGGCAGGGAAGGGGAAAGCGAGAAAATGAAGAAGATCATGCGGCTGGTGATGGTGTGCGCTGTCGCGTTCGCGGTATCCGCAGGCGCGCAGGAGTCCGCCTGGCAGTTCAAGATCACGCCCTACGCCTGGGCGTTGGGGCTGGATGGCGACGTCGGGGCGCACGGCATGAAAGTGCCGGTGGATGTGAAGTTCACGGATGTCGTCGACGAACTGGACATCGGCGGCATGCTGTCGCTCGAGGCCAACAACGGGACGTGGGGCGTTCTCGCGGACGGCGTGTACTACCGGCTGGACGACGACACCCATACGGCGGCCGGCCCTGCCAGCGCCGAGGTCGAGGAGTGGATCCTGCAGGGCGCCGCAGTCTATCGCGTCTTCAAGAGCGACAAGACCCTGGTGGACGCCGGGGCGGGCGGCCGATTCGTGGACATGGACACGGACGTGTCCGTCGCCGGCGTGAAGGGGAGCGCAACGGAGAGCTGGGCCGATCCCATCGTCGTCATGCGCGTCCGGCAGCAGTTCGCCAAGAACTGCTTCGGCGTTCTGGGCGGTGATATCGGCGGCTTCGGAGTGGCGTCGGATCTCACGTGGCAGCTGATCGCGGCGGCAGGCTACTCGTTCAACGAGAGCGTCTCCCTGCTCGTCGGCTACCGCTACCTGGACTACGACTACGACGATGGGCTGGTGTACGATGCCGCGTCCAGCGGCGTCGCGCTGGGCCTGCAGTTCTCTCTGTAAACCGCACGGATGTTTCGCCCGCGGCCCGGGGGCCGGCGCGCAGAGCCGGCCTTCCGGGCTTGGATTCCTGGGCCCGCCTGCTGTAGAGTCTTGCCGAATTGGAGGGACCCCTGATGAGCAAAGCCATCATTGCCGCTGCGTGTTTCGCCGTTGCGTCCTGCGCCTTCGCACAATCTGTCGCTCCTGACGCGCTGACCTATCAGCAGGAAAAGGTGAAGGGCATGCTGCAGCAGTATCTCGCCGCCAACGACGCGATCGAGAAGCAAATCGACGAGGCTGTCTCCACGCTGACCTCGCTGAGCGATTCCGTCAAATCCGGCACGAAAGTTGCGGACACCAAGATGGACGCGATCGAGAGCCTGAAGGCCGGCGTCGACAAGTTCCGGCTCCAGCGGCAGAAGGTCGAAGTTCAGCTTCGGCAGTCGATGTCGTCCTGGGATCCCGAGACGCTGAAGAAGGTAGAGGCGTTTCTGGACGGCAAGATCCAGAAGCGTGTCGAACAGATCATGACCCTGGCCAACAGCATTGACAGCGGCAGCGGCACGAGCAGCGAAACGCCCAAGGTTCTTCGGGAGGACGGCTGGGGGAACTACCGCGAGGTCGAGGACACCGGCAGCAAGGAATCCAAACAGGCGGACAAGATGGCGAAGCGCGAGGGCGAGGTGCAGAAGGAAACTCGCGAGGCCATCGAGAAGCGCATCGTGGATATCGAGAACCAGATTCGAACCCTGAAGTCGCAGTCGATGGCCGTCACCGATCCCGAGCGCAAGGCCGAGTACGACCGGCAGGTCTCAGAGTATGAAGGGCGCCTTGTATCCGCGAAGGAAGCGTTGTCGAAGGTCGGCGAGCTGTCGTACGCGGGCGGCGGGCAGGAGGTCGAGACGTCGTCCGAAGGTCACAAGCTCAACATGAAGCTGAGGGAACTCACGATGCAGCTGCAGTCGGAACGGGTCAAATGCGATGCGTTGGGAACCCAGCTCATGAACGAACTGGCCAGGCTCGACTCGATGAA
Organism: uncultured Verrucomicrobiota bacterium; assembly: GCA_964421535.1. Classification (GTDB taxonomy): domain Bacteria; phylum Verrucomicrobiota; class Kiritimatiellia; order CAIQIC01; family JAGNIJ01; genus CALMZY01. Next base: position 34,221 of record CAYQYB010000003.1, read on the forward strand.
GGCGCGCGCGGGCCAGTAGCTGCATCCGGATAGGCTCCGGGGCGCTCTGGATGAAATTCGAAATTCGAAATCTCAACTTCGGAGCAAGGGCGCCCGCACTCCTGTTGTGT
>CAYQYB010000004.1:0-32744 GCA_964421535.1 uncultured Verrucomicrobiota bacterium
ATGGCCTCGCGCGCGTTGATCGCGAGGTGCAGGATGACCTGCTGGAGCTGGTCCTCGTCCGTGTCGATCGGAGGCAGGGAGAGGTCCATGCGCGTGATCAGCTCGATATCCTCGCCGAGCGTGCGCCGCAGAAGCTGCTCCATGTCGCGGACGATGTTGTTGACGTTCTGCCGGTCCACCTTCAGGACCTGCCGGCGGCTGAACGCGAGCAGCTGCTTCGTCAGCGTCGCCGCACGCTCGCCGGCGGCCTTGATCTTCTCGATGTCGGCCCGGACCGGGTCGTCCTCGTGCAGCTCCTCGAGCAGGAGGCTGCCGCAACCGAGGATCGCGGTCAGGAGGTTGTTGAAATCGTGCGCGATGCCGCCGGCCAGCCGGCCGATCGCCTCGATCTTCTGCGAGTGCCGCAGCTGCATCTCGAGGTCCTTCTCGCGCGTCACATCGCGGTGCGCGCCGCGGTACCCGGCCAGGCTGCCGGCCGCGTCGAGGATGGGAATGCCCGTCGTTTCGAGCGCCACCTGGAAGCCGTCCTTGTGGACCTGGTGGTGGATGACGCGCGTCATCGGCGCCTTCTCGCGCAACGCGCGGCGAAGCGCGGCCATCATGCGCGGCCGGTCCTCCTCGGTCACCCAGTCGACCATCGGCCGGCCCGCGAACTCCTCCGGCTTGTGCCCGAGAATCTGCCAGGCCACCGGGCTGCAGTACTTGTAGTTCCCGTTGGGGTCCAGCTCCCAGATCCACTCACCGCTGTTCTCGGCGACCTGGCGGAAGCGTTCCTCGGACTGCGTGAGCGCGACCCGCGCCCGTGAGATCTCGATCGCGTTGCCGAGCACCTGGCTCACGAGCGTGAGGTGCTCCAGCTCGCGGTCGGAGATCGGCCGGCGCGACAGCCGGTTGTCCACGCTCAGCAGGCCGTACAGCCGGCCCTCCACCCGGAGCCCGAGCAGGTCGGCCTTCACCGCCTCCTCGCCCGGCCGCGCCTCCGGCGAGCCCAGCTTGCAGCCGCGCTCGATCACCGCTCCCTGGACGATCCGCTCCTCCGGGGAATCCGGGAGGATCTCGATGATGTAGTGCCGCTCGTCGGTCGTCTTGAGGTCCATGTCCGTGCCGAACGTGCCGCGGAAGGTCTTCAGCGTATCGTCCCAGAGGAAAAGGCCGGCGCGTTCGAACCCCATCAGCTCGCGGATGCCCTCCACCGCGGCGCGGCAGATGTCGTACACGTCGTGCTGGGAGGTGATGCGGCCCAGGAGCTGGAGGACGTGGTCCTTCGCGGCGTCCGCCTCGCGGACGGTGATGAGCTCCTTGATCAGGTCGCCGGCGAAAACGTCTCCCGTCTGCGTCTCGGCGCTCTGATGATCGCGTTTCATGCTTCGGCAGAGACTACGATATGCGGGAGGGGATGTAAACGCAGAGGTTCAATCGTCCTCGAGCCCGAACCGATTTCACCGCGGATGACGCGGATCGCGCGGATGGGGGAACGTGCGATTGCCGCAACGACTTCCGCCTCCTCCCGATCCGCGTTATCAGCGTAATCCGCGGTTCCAGAAATCGATCGCGGGAAGGAGGATGCGGGGAGGAAAAAAAGCCGCCGGGTCAGGCGAACCATCATGCTCTAACGAACCGACTCACTCTTTCGAACTCATCACTTCGCTCTCTCATACCGGTTCGCCTGCCCGGCCTCTACTTGTACCCTTACACCGCTTCTGGGGAATGTCTAGGGGCAAATCGAAGTATATTTCCAATCTCCAATTGCCAATTGGCATACCCCCCCAGGCGTGTGGCAGCGGCTCTATGAGCCGCTCCGGTTGACCGCGGATTGCGCGGATGGAAGGCGCAAGGAACGACGGTCGCCCGCGAATGGACGCGAATCAAACAGAAGGTAACGAAGCAAGCGAAGCGGTGTGGCAGCGGCTCTATGAGCCGCTCGAAACCGAACAAGATTACGGGGTGAACGGGCCAAGCCGGAGAATTTTCCAATGTTTGGAACTTTTCGGATCGATTTTTCCAAACCTTGGAAAAAGCCAGCCGCTGCGGCTTAGAGGCGGAAAATGATGTCGAAAAAAGGCTGCAAGAGTCATTTTGAACCCCTCAACCGCAGTCAACCTCAGCCACATCAATAACTTACCGAGGTCCGACCTCGGACACCCCTCGGACACTTTGACCAGAGTGCGACCCGACATCGCGGGCTCACGTCTCTACCATCTGCGGACCTCTCCCTCCACTCCCTTCCACCCGTGTTCATCGGTGTCCATCCGTGGTTCCCTTCTTTCCGTTCACCTCGCCGCTTCAGTGCTGATCCGGCTCAGCTAGAAGCTTCGCCCTACCTTTCGCAAACTTCGCGCATTTCGTAGTTCCCCCTCTTTCCGTTCCCCCATCCGCGCGATCCGCGATATCCGCGGTTCAACCTCTTCGCCGTTCGCAAGCGGCTCGGCAGGGACGCCTCGCCCTACCATTCGCGAATTTCGCGAGTTTCGTAGTTCCCCTTCTTTCCGTTCCCCCATCCGCGCGATCCGCCTCGCCCCACCTTGCGTCCATCCGCGGTTCCCTCCTATCCAAGCGCATGCGAAATGAGTACTCTACCGTCCAAACCGGAGCCGCAGATCAAGGAGGATCAGCGATGAGGAGCCCCCGCCGTACGACCGCGTGCGTGTTCGCCGTGTGCCTCGCCACCATTGCCACCGCGCCGGCCCAATGGATCGTTACGGACACGGCGGACTCCGGTCCGGGCACGCTCCGCTGGGCGCTCGAGGCGGCCGCGACGAACCCCGGCGCCGACGTCATCTATTTCAACATCCCCGCCCCCTACGAGATCGCGCCGCTCAGCCAACTGCCCCAGCTCAACGATCCGACCGGCCCCACCATTCTGGATGGCTATAGCCAGCCCGGCTACGAGACGGGCGCGCGGGTGACCTTGAACGGATCGAGCGCGGGCTTGGTGCCGGGCATCCAGATGAACGGGACAAACAACGTGGTGCTTGGCCTCTACATCCACCACTTCAACAACGGCATCCGGATCTCCGGCGGCTTTGCGAACGGCGTCTACTCGTGCGTGATCTACAGCAACACCGACAGCGGCGTGATGATCGAGGGCGGGCGCGGGAACGTCCTCGGCGGCACCGGCATGCTGTACAACGTGATCTCGGGAAACGACGGCAACGGCGTGTTCATCGTGGGCCCGGCGGCCTCCAACAGCGTGCCCCGCAATATCATCGGCATGACGGTCAATGGGATGGAGCTGTGGCGCAACTTCTGGGACGGCATCTACATATATCAGTCCTCTCAGAACATCATCGGCGGGGACGATGAGGGGCTCGGAAACATCGTGTCCGGCAACCTCGGTCACGGCATCAATTTGAACCAGGCACACAACAGCATCCTCGTCCGCAACACCATCGGCGTAGCCGCTGACGGCATGACGGCTGCACCCAACGGGATGAACGGCATCAACCTTGTGGAGTCTCGCGGCAACTTCATCGGGTCTTACAATATAGCGTCGCGGAACATCATCTCGGGCAACAACCGTCACGGCATCGCGATACAGGACTTCGCTTCCGAAAACATCGTGTCCCACAACTACATTGGATCCGACTTCGGAGGCACGCGGGCCGTCACGAACCGCGGCTGCGGGGTCTATATCGTCGGCGCCAGCAACAACCTCATTGACCGATGCGTGGTTTCCGCGAGCATGACGAACGGTATCACCGTCGACGGCAATGCGGCGGTCACCGAAGCGAACAGGATTACCGGCTGCTACATCGGCGTGGGTGCGGACGGCGCAACACCCATGCCCAACGGCGAGTGGGGCGTGCTGGTGGATCATGCCAATCGCACATCTGTCGGCGTGGAGATGGCGTTTTACCAGAACGTCGTCGCGGGCAACGGCCAAGAGGGCATCGCGATGGCGCACTGCAGCGACGGCATCGTTACGAAGAGCATCGTCGGACTCGCCGCGGACGGGTACACCGCCATGGGCAACCAGTACAACGGCATCTACCTCTATTCCGTCACCAACATCACGGTGAGCTACAACGTGATTGGCGCAAACACCAACAACGGGATCGCGTTGTTCGTGGCGCGGAACTGCCGGGTCCGCAACAACATCATCGGGCTGGATATGTACCAGGCCGAGACGCGCCCCAACGGCCTGCACGGCATCCTGGTGGACGGGAGCCAGGACAACATCATCGGCAGCACCAACGGGGCCAACGTCATCAGCGGCAACAGCCTGGCCGGCGTGGCGGTGAAAGACGATCTGCTCCCGGGCGGATCCTGGGGCAACACGATCAGCCGGAACACCATGTACGGAAACGGCACGCTGGGCATCGACCTGTACGCGGACGGGGTCACCTACAACGACGTGGGGGATATCGACACGGGGCCGAACGGATTGCAGAACTTCCCCTACATCGCGTCCGCGTACCGCGGGAGCACGTGGGTCGCCGGGTCGTTCAACGGCGCGGCGTTGCGCACCTACACCTTCGAGTTCTTCGTCAACTCCGTCCTCGATATCGGCGGCTTCGGCGAAGGCCGGGAGTACATCGGCTCGGCCGACATCATGACGCTCGGCGACGGCACGGCCACGTTCAACATCGAGCTGCCGAGAATCACGCCGCTGGGCTCCTACATCACCGCCACGGCGACGGACAAGACGACCGGCGACACGTCCGAGTTCTCCGAGGGCAGGATCGTGCAGGCGGCGACGGACACCGACGGCGACGGGATGCCGGACTACTGGGAGAACATGTACGGCTGGCTGGACTACTCCATCTCCAACTCCGCGACGGCGGACCACGACGGCGACACGATTTCCGACGTGGACGAATACATCGCGAACTCCAACCCCGACGACATCGCCGATTATCTCCACTTCCGGTCGCTCACGTTTGACACCTATGGAACCATGTGGATTTCCTGGTACAGCTCGGACCAGCGCCTGTACGACATACACGTCTCCTCGAACGTGCCCGACGCCGATGCCTGGAGTTCGGTCTGGACCGACGTCTTCGGCGACTCCGGCATCGGTTACTCAACCCGCCTGGTCACTCCCGCAGGGACGAGTTCGTGCAGTGTCTATCGAGTGCGCGCACGCCTGCCCTGAGCGGATTTGACCGCGGATGTCGCGGATAGCGCGGATCGGAGGGGATCGGAAGAACTCTGTGGTTGGTGTGGGTTTCCCCATCCGTGAAATCCGCGTAATCCGCGGTTCCCCTCCTTCCGTTAACCTCCAAACTCTTCCATCTGCGTCATCTGCGGGCACCCCTCCTTCCGTTTCCTTACCTCCAATTCGCGTCCATTGGCGTCAATTCGCGGTTAAATCCTCTTCGTTGACACCCTTCCCCCGCCCGCCGATAATGCGCACGCGTGGAGGACAGGAACATGAGCGACCCCATTTTTGAAATCGGCGCGCCGGGCGTGGACACGGCGAAGATCGTCGCGGACATCCAGGCCACCGTGTCGAAGAAGATCGACGACGGCGTGTACGCCGACGCCCGCATCGCCCGCGCCGAGCGCACGAATCTTGTCAACCTCCGCGGCGAGGACCAGTTCCTCGGGTTCTACCTCAAGTGCCTCCACGACGCGGTCTTCGTGGACATCTCCGACTTCGAGATCCGCGAGCGCCGCCGCTACTTCGCGCCGATGCTGATCCGCCTCAAGAAGGTCATCTGGGGCCTGCTGAAGTTCTACACCTACCGCCTCTGGTCCCAGCAGAACCAGATCAACGGCCTGATCGTCACCGCGACCGAGGGGCTGGACGAGAAGTACGCGGCGAAGGTCAAGGACCTGGAGGCGAGGATAGCGAAGCTGGAGAAGTGAAACTTGACCCTGGACACTTGACGCTTGGCGTCTTCACCAGCGTCAAGGGTCAAGCGTCAAAATACGAATCAACGACCGATGACAGCTCAACGACTTGCCTTCATCTCCCCCCGCTTCTCCGAACAGGGAACCGTCGGCGGCGCGGAGACGCTGCTCAAAAAGCTGGCGGAACACGCCGCGGCCGCGGGCCGCAAGGTGACGTTCCTGACCACCTGCGCGGAGAGCCATTTCACGTGGGAGAACAAGATCCCGCCGGGCCAGCGCCGGATCGGCAATCTCGACGTCCACTATTTCCCGGTCGATAAGCGCGACACGACGGCGTTCGCGCAGATCCAGCAGGCGATCTGCAGCGGCGGCCACTTCGCCCCGGCGGACGAGGAATCCTGGGCGCGCAACAGCGTCAACAGCGAGGCGCTCTACCGGCACCTCCGCGAGCGCGGCGCGGACTACGACCGCATCGTGATGGGGCCGTACCTGTTCGGCCTGATCATCGCCGCGAGCCGCATCCATCCCGACAAAACGATCCTCGTGCCGTGCCTGCACGACGAGGCGTTCGCGTACCTCGGCCTCATGAAGAAGATGTTCGCGTCCGTCCGCGGGCTCATGTTCAACGCCGAGCCGGAGCAGGACTTCGCGCGCCGGATATTCGACATCCCCGATTCGAAATGCTCCGTCGTCGGCATGGGCATCGATCCGTTTCAGGCCGACCCGAATTCGTTCGCGGCGCGGCGAGGGCTAACGTGCCCTTATCTGATGTACAGCGGCCGGCGCGAGGGCGGCAAGGGCACCCCCCTCCTCTGCGAGTACGTGCAGACGTTCCGCGCGCGGACCGGAAAGGATATCAAGCTCGTCTTCACGGGCAGCGGGCCGATCGAGGCGCCGCCGGAACTGATGCCGCACATCATCGATCTCGGGTTCGTCAGCGAGCAGGAGAAGCACGACGCGATGGCGGGCGCGCTGGCGTTCGTCCACCCGTCCACGCTGGAGAGCTTCGGGATCGTCCTGCTGGAATCGTTCCTCGCGGGCACGCCGGCGCTGGTGCACGCCGGCAGCGAGGTTCTGCGCTGGCAGTGCCGGAAGAGCGGCGGCGGACTGTGGTTCCGGCACTACCCCGACTTTGAAGAAGAACTGTCGCTGCTCCTGAGCGACGAGGGACTGCGGAAGCGCATGGGCGCGGCGGGCCGGGAGTATGTCCAGAAGGAATACTCGTGGGAGTCGGTGGAGAAACGGCTGTTTGATGCTTTGGACAGAAACGGCTAGAGTTCGCGGCGCATGAGAGCGATTCATCAACTGGTTGCGGGATTCACGCACGGCGACGCCATCAGCAACGAGGCGGTCGTCATGCGGAACATCTTCCGCTCGTGGGGCTTCGCGTCGGAAATCTTTTCGGAGACCCGTCGCATCCTGCCCGAACTCCGCAACGACGCGAAGGACGTGGCGGAGTGCAGGGAGACCTGCAAGCCGGACGACATCGCGCTCCTGCACCTGTCGGTGGGATCGGACGTCAACGACGCCTTCGCCCAGCTGCCCTGCCGCAAGGCCATTCTCTACCACAACATCACGCCCGCGGAGTACTTCGCCGGCATCCAGGACCAGACCGCGCGCGGTTTGTCCCGCGGCCGCGAGCAGGCGAAGCGCCTGGCGAAGACCGCGCAGGTCGTCATGGCGGACAGCGGATTCAACGCGAGCGAGCTGAAGGAATGGGGCTACCCGGAAGGCAGTGTCCTGCCGCTTGTCCTCGACCTCCAGCGCCTGCGCAAGCACGCGAACCGCTACACGAAGGACAAGTACAACGACGGCCTCGTGAATGTCATCTTCGTGGGCCGCTGCGCGCCGAACAAGAAGATCGAGGACTGCCTGTCCGCGTTCTACTACTTCCAGAAATACGTCGAGCGCAACTCGCGGTTCATCCACGTCGGCTCGTTCGCCGGCACGGAGCAGTACCACGCGCTCCTGCTCACGCAGCAGCGCGAGCTGCAGCTGAACAACGTCGACCTCGTCGGCACGATGCGCCAGGACGAGCTGAACGCGGCGTACAAGGCCTCCAGCGTCTTCCTCTGCATGAGCGAGCACGAGGGTTTCTGCATCCCGCTCATCGAGGCCATGGTCCACGACGTCCCGATCCTCGCGTACGCCGCCGCGGCCGTGCCGGAAACGCTGGACGGCGCCGGCGTGCTCGTCCGCGAAAAGCGGTACGACCTCATCGCGGAGATGATGGGGCGGCTGGTCCGCGACCAGGCCCTTCGGAATGCCGTCATCCAGGGCCAGCGCGACCGGCTCGCGCGGTATGAGCAGCGGGATCTGGCGGGGGAACTGCGCGAGCACCTGAAACCGGTGCTCTAAGTCCAAAGTCTAAAGTCCAAAGTGTTCCTTCGACCTTAGACTTTGGACCTTGGACTTTGGACTTCCCTACGCCATCGCCCGATGCCCGGCGATGAACTTCCTCGCCGAGACGAAGATCACCCCCACCGCCAGGGCCAGCAGGAGCGCCGCAGCGAACGTCAGAGGGCCCTGGCCGGGGGCGATCCACTGTCCGCTGCCGGCAGGCGCGAGGTTCTTCTTGATCGAGAGGATGAGCGTCGCAAAGGTCGTGAACGTCATCAGCACCGCCGGGATGACGGTGAACCATAACGACCGGCCGCGCTGGAGCAGCCAAACCGTCACCACGGTCATCGCGAGCGCGGCGATGAGCTGGTTGCCGGCGCCGAAGATCTTCCACGCGGACATGATCGTCGAGTTGAGCGCGAAGAACAGCATCAGCGCGACCGCGAGCGCGGTGTTGAAGAACGGGTTCTTCAGGAACGGGATGTGCCGGCCCTGGAACAGGAACACCCAGAACTCCTCCAGCATGTACCGGCAAAGCCGCACGGCCGTGTCGAGCGTCGTCACGACGAACCCCTCGAGCACGAGGATGCCGAGCACCGCGCCCAGCGCCACCGGAATGTGCGCGACGTTGTTGAGCATGTAGCCCATGGCGACCGAGAACGCCAGGATCGGGTTGCCGTCCTTGTTCGCCGGGAAGACGATGTTCATGTACTCGACCCGCGGCAGGGCGCTGGCGATCAGCATCAGCGCAAGCAGGGCCAGCGCGCCTTCGAGGATCATCGCGTTATAGCCGACGCGGCGGACCTCGGACTCGACGCCGATCTGCTTCACCGTCGTGCCGGTCGCGGCGAGGCTGTGGAAACCGCTGATCGCGCCGCACGCGATGGTGATGAACAGGAACGGCCAGATCGGGCCGGCCAGGCGTTGGCCATCGGCAATCGATGCAACGCCCATGTTCATCGTGTGGCCTTCCACGCCGTAGAGGATCACGCCGACGAACATCATGATCAGGCCGCCGTAGAGAATCTGGACGTTCACGAAATCGCGCGGTTGGAGAATGATCCAGACAGGCAGCCAGCAGGCGAGGAACACGTAGATGGACATGGCATACCGCCATGTTTGCTCGGTCAGCAGGATCGGGAACTTGAAGCCGAGGATGACGCTCAGGACGCAGATCACCGCCGCGATGACGTACAGCACGCCCGTGTGCCAGTGGCGCTTGTGGACCAGCCAGCCGATCAGCGGCGCGAACGCGGTGATGACGAAGACGGAGGTCGTCGCAATGCCGCCGATGCGGCCCATCACCACGCCGTCCTTTACGAACGTGGTCAGGAGGTGGCTGCCCTCCTCCAGCTTCAGCAGGGCTGCAGGGTAAGCCGCCGTGAGCGCCTTGCAGGAGAGGTTCAGGAAGATCGCGTTGATCAGCGTCAGGATCATGATCAGGAACGCCAGGAAGAACAGGTACCCCGCGCCGCCGAGGCTGCGCCGCGCCATGTCGGCGATCGACCGCCCCTCCTCGCGCATGGAGACGAACATCGCAGTCATGTCGTGCACGGCGCCGAAGAGGATGCACCCGAAGATGATCCAGAACCAGCCGGGGGCCCAGCCGTACGCGCGCGCGCGCGTCGGGCCGACGATCGGGCCCGCCCCGGCGATCACGCTGAAGTGGTGAGCGAACACGACATGCGTGCGAGTGGCGATGTAGTCGCGCCCATCCTTCATGTGGTGCGCGGGCGTCGGCTTGCTGTCATCCACCCCGAGCTTGCGGGAGAGGTAGAAGGGATAGGTTCGGGTGGCGAGGAAGAGGAGCGCGAGCCCCAGCAGAAGCGGAATCAGAACGTTCATGGTCGTCGATCTCCGGAGAGATTTGGTTGTTCAGGGGGAACACGTTACCCCGGCCGCCCTGAAAAATCCATATGGAACAGGACGGCCCTACGATCTGCCGCCGCTGTAGCGCCGCAGGTACTTCAGCGCCAGCTCGAAATCGTCCGGCAGCGGCGCGCGGAGGGTCAAGGGTTCGCCGGTGATGGGGTGCGGGAGGCTGAGAACTTCGGCGTGCAGGGCCAGCCGCCCGATGAGCGGGCGCTCGGGCCGGTCGGCGTGCTGCTTGTAGTGCTTCTTGAGCTCGGACAGCATCAGCCCGCGGCCGTCGCCGTAGAAGCGGTCGCAGACGACCGGACAGCCGATCGCGGCGAGGTGAACGCGAAGCTGGTGCGTGCGCCCCGTGTGCGGAACCAGTTTGACCAGCGCGTACCGGCGCCAGCGTTCCACCACTTCGAAATCCGTCACCGCCGGCTTGCCGTGCCGCACGGTCTTCATCTTGCCCGGCCGCTCCTCGTCTTCCACGATCGCCATCCGGATCGTCCCCTTCTCCTCCTTCGGCAGGCCGTGCGCGATGGCCACGTACTGCTTCTGGACCTCGCGCGAATGGAACAGGTTGCTCGCCGCGTCCAGCGCTTTCTTCGTCTTCGCGACGAGGATCACGCCGCTCGTGTCGCGGTCGAGCCGATGGACATTGAAGAAGTTCGGCGAGAGCTTCGCGTGGATCATGTCCGCCAGGTTCTCGCGCTCCTTGTCCCACCGGTCCGGGGCGACAAGCAGGCCGCTCGGTTTGTCGAACGCAATGAACGAGTCATCCTCAAAAAGAATCGGGGGCAAATCGGATTTCGTCATGCGGGAAATCTAGCCGCAAAGAGGCGCAAAAAACACAAGAAAAGGATTCGCAGAGCCTGAAGTCGGATACAGAAGACTTATCATTTCCGGAAAATGCTGATAGGTTTCGTCTTCGTCCTCGTCCTCCTCCTCGTCGTCGTACTCGGCTTTGTCAACGACCGAGGACGAGTGCGAGGACGACGACGAGGACGATTTCATATGACATTGGATCTGGTGCTCACAACCGAGAAGATGGCCGCCGAGGGCGTCGCGGTCGCGCGGCAGAACCGGTTCGTCATTTTCGTGGACGGCGCCCTGCCCCGCGAGAAGATCCGCGCCGAGATCACGAAGCGCAAGCGCAACCACGCGTTCGCGCGCGTGCTGGAAGTGCTCGAGCCATCGCCGCACCGCGTGCCCGCCCCCTGCCCCGTGTTCGGAGTCTGCGGCGGCTGTTCGTTCCAGCACATGAATTATCCGGCGCAGATCACGATGAAGCGCGACGTGCTGATCGAGTCGCTCTACGGCGTGCCGGGCGTCCCGGACATCGTCCGGCAATCGGTCACCTCGGATTCGCCGTTCTGGTTCCGGAACAAGATGGTCTTCGCATTCGGTGTGCAGGACGGCGAGACCGTCCTCGGCCTCCACCGCAAGGGCCAGTGGCACAGCGTGGTCCCGGCGAACGACTGCATGCTGCAGTCGAAGGAATCCAATGAGATCATCCGCCGCACGCTCGCGTTCGTGAAGGAGCGCGGCATCGCCGTCTTCAACGACGAGAAGAACGAAGGATACCTCCGCCACCTCGTTGTCCGCGAAGGCAAACACACGGGCGACCGGATGATCCACCTGCACGCCGTGCAGCAGCACCCGGCGTTCGAGGAATTGCCCAAGGTCCTCGACGACCTGTGCACCACGTTCCTCGTCAGCTACCACCGCAACGTCCCCGAGGCCGCGCGCGCGGACGAGACGTTCGTCCTCAAAGGCAGCGGGCAGATCGGCGACAAGCTCAACGACTTCACGTTCGAGATCGGCCCCTCGACGTTCTTCCAGACCAACACGATCCAAGCCGAAAAACTCTTCGGCGTGGTCAAGGCGTGGGCCGCGGAAACGAAGCCGAAGAACGCCGTGGACCTGTACGCCGGCACCGGCCCGATCGGCATGTTCCTGAGCCAGGTCGCCGAGAAGGTCGTCTGCATCGAGTCCAACCGCGACTCCGTCGCCATGGCGCGGCGCAACATCGAGACGAACGGCCTCAGGAACATCGAGGTGCTTTGCGTGGAGGCAGAGAAGGCCGGGCCTGACGCGTTTCCGAAGCCGACGGACCTTGTCGTGGTGGACCCGCCGCGGCCGGGCCTGCACAAGAAGGCGATGGAACTGCTGCTGTCCGTAAAAGCGCCGAACTTGATTTACGTCTCCTGCAATCCCGCGACGCTCGCGCGCGACCTGAAGCTCCTGGCCGAGGGCGGGTATGCCATCGAGGCCATCCAGCCCGTGGACATGTTCCCGCACACGTTCCACATCGAGGCGGTGGCGAAGCTAAAGTCCAAAGTCTAAGGTCCAAGGTTTACCCGCCTGCGGCGGGTCCAAAGTCAGACGAAGACATTTTGGACTCTAGACATTGGACCTTGGACTCACACTTCACAACTCTCTCCCCATCAGGTATTTTCTAGCCGTTCGTCGAACCAAGGAGGGGTCCCATGAAGCGGTTTCTCGGAATCGTTGTCGTCCTTGCTGTGTTTCCCCTGATCGCCGCGGCGGCATATCCCAGCACGGTGCTCAACTACCAGGGCCGGTTGATCAACGGAACGAACCTGGTCAACGGCGTCACGACCAACGTCTTCGCGCTGTGGAGCACCTCCTCGGGCGGAGTCCAGCTGTATGCGGAAACCCAGAACGTCACCGTGGTGGACGGCCTCTACTCGACCACCATCGGCGTGTACGGTCCGGACCAGTTGTACCGCGCGCTGACGAACTTCGGCGTGTATCTTGAAGTGACGGTCAACGGCGCTGTCCTCTCCCCCCGCGAGCGCCTGCACGCGGCGGCGTACGCGGTCGACGCGGTGCGGCGGTCGGGCGACGTCATGACGGGCCCCCTGCAGATCGACGCAGACCCCGGCAGCAATCTTGTCATCACGACATCCGGTTCGAATGTTTCCATCGGCGCGTGGGCGAACGGGAGTTCCGTGGGAGTCGCCGTCGGCTTCCACGCTTCCGCGTCCTCCGCCAGCGTCGGGATTGGGCCGGCCGCCGCCACCGACCACAGCGTGGCTATCGGCGAAATGGCCTGCGGGGTGACCTATAGTGTGGCGGTCGGCCGTGACACCTCGGCAGATACGTACGGCGCGGCGGTCGGCAACAGCGCGAACGGCGACCAATACGGCGCCGCGCTGGGCAACGGCGCCAATGGATACTGGTACGGCGCAGCGGTCGGCAACAGCGCCAACGGGAACCTGAATGGAGTGGCCATCGGCGGGACCGCCGACGGAAACAACGCCGGCGTAGCCGTCGGAAGAAACGCAAACGGGAGCCTAGCCGGCGTGGCCGTCGGCAACACGGCGTCCGGCAGCGACCTCGGCATCGCGATCGGCAACTCGGCGTGCGGCGCGCACACCAACATCGCCATCGGCTACATGGCCGCCGCTGGGCTCGGACAGGATCGCATCGCCATCGGGCGCTCTGTTTCGACGCCCTCCACCAATGCCGCCGCGATCCGCGGGACGCTCTACCTCGACGGAGCAACCGGTATCTACTACCGCACAACCTTCGGCAGCGGCTCGTGGACCCCGTACAGTCCGACCACGACGAACTTCGTGCAGAAGACCGGCGACACGATGACCGGCCCGCTGGTCATCCGCGCAGGCGGCATGAACGACATCATCATCGGCGGCGCCGGCGCGGGCATCCTCATTGGAAACAACGCCTACGCCGATACCGAGAGCATGGCGCTCGGTAACTGGGCCACCGGCACGTCCTACAGCGTAGCCATGGGCCGCTACGCGAAAGCCGGCGGCTTCGGCGCGGCAGTGGGCGCCGCCGCGGACGCCAACAACAATGGCTCGGCCGTGGGTTTCGAGGCCAACGGCGCGAACGGCGGGGCCGTGATTGGAATGCAGTCGCGCGCAGACAACTACGGCGCGGCGGTCGGATACTCGGCCAACGGACAGGACTATGGCGCTGGAGTCGGCTACGACACAGACGCGACAAATTATGGGGCGGCCATCGGCGCGAGTGCCGGCGGCAGGAACTATGGGGCAGCCGTCGGCAACAATGCCGGCGGATACGACTACGGCGCCGCAGTGGGCTACAACGCTTCAGCGGCCACCCGCGGCGTGGCGGTGGGGGCGGGATCTTCCGGCGGCGCCACGGGCGTTGCGGTCGGCGCGAATGCGCAGGGATACAACTCCGGTGTGGCGCTGGGCAGGAACGCCAACGGCACGTGGGGCCGCATCGCCATCGGGCCCGACGCCGCGGCGCTGGTCAACTTCAACGTCACCGCGATCGGCGCGCAGATCACTAACAGTCAGCAGAATTCCGTCGCGCTCCGCGGCACGCTCTTCCTCGATGGCGCGACGAACATCCTCTACCGCACCAACTTCGGCAGCGGCGCATGGTCGCCGTGGGTCAGCGGAAGCTTCGTCCAGAAGAGCGGCGACACGATGACGGGCCCGCTCAAGATCAACGCGGCCGACAACGGGATCGTCATCAACAACGACGGCACGAACGTCTCGATCGGCTACGCGGCCAACGGCAATTGGTTCGGTACGGCCGTAGGCAACGAGGCACACGCCTACGCCAGCGGCGCGGCGCTGGGCAGCGCCGCCAACGGCTACTGGCACGGCACCGCCGTAGGAAACGCCGCCACAGGCCGGGATTACGCCGTCGCCGCCGGGAAGAACGCCTTCGCGACGAACCAGGCCGTCGCCGTCGGCAATGCGGCGAACGGGGCCGAGCACGGCGTAGCCGTCGGCGCCGGCGCCAACGGCTACGAATACGGCTCCGCCCTCGGCTACGGAGCGATCGGGCGAAACTGGGCGGTGGGTATCGGCGCAAACGCGAACGGCGCGCGCACGAACATCGCGATCGGCGTGTGGGCAAATGCCCTCTCCGGCACCGAGCGCATCGCCATCGGCCACAACGTGACCAATGCGGTCAACAACTCCGCCGCGATCCGCGGCACGCTGTACCTCGACGGCGGAACGGGCATTCTGTATCGTTCAACCTTCGGCACGGGCAGTTGGACGAACTACCCGGAATACACCAACATCTGGGTTGTCACCAGCGTGACACAGCAGAAGCAGACGAACTCGCCTTTTGCGGTCACGAATATCATTATGACGACGAACCTGGTGAAGGTGCTGAAGTAGCCGAACGTCGCCTTGAGCTTCGACGCTTGACGCTGGATTGCAGGAGCCGGCGTCAAGGGTCAGGCGTCCGGTTGGATCTTCTGGAACGGCTTGCGGGTGCAGTAGAGAGTCCCGACTCACAAGCGAACTGAAGTCGGGGCAGGCTTGCGTCTGCCGGCCCGTTCCCGATCAGTTGTTTCTGCCCTTCGACATCTTCCCGCTTGCGGGCGGCACGGGACGAATGGTAATTGCCGCGTTCTTTGACAGACCGCGCGCACCCAGGGACATGATGAGGACATTGAGTGTCCCTGTCTTGAAGATGTTCAGCGGCGTTTGACCAGTGTAGCTATCGTCTTCATTGCGCGTCATTGGCAGCATCATGGCTCCTTTGCCCTTCTGCTGAAGCAGCACAAACAGCCGGCTGCGCGAAGAGGAAATATCGACGTCGCGGACCCGGATGTAGAGAGTCTCGTCCCGATAGAACTCGGTCACGTCCTGGTCTCCCTTGGGATCGTTCGAAAAACCGATGAAGGAGATGGAGGGCGTGTCTGCCGCACCTTCGCCTTCGCCGAGTTCAAGAATTTCGTCGTACGAGAGCACGCGGTTGTAGATGCGGACATCATCAAGCAGTCCTTCAAACTTCACGCGGGGATCCGTGGGATCGCCGCCGACGTACAGATCGAAGCGTGTCTCCGGCTCGAAGGGCGTGAAATTCTGGGTCTCGCCGAGAACTCCATCCACATAGACCTGGGCCACTCCGCCCGTCCGGTCGAACGTGACCACCAGATGATGCCACTGGTTCGGATTCGGATTGTACGTGTTTACGACACGCTCCAGTTTGTTCTCGGATCCGTCCGTGCCACAAAGGTGGGCTCCCGTTCCCTTGCCTCCCCATTGATAACCCGTGGCGTCGGTTGCGAGATGAACGCCGGATTTTGAAGGGCTCGTGCGGCACCAGAAAAGAATGGGCTGCAGGATGCCGTCGTAGGCAAACTCCTTGAAGTGCGTGGAGAGGGTGAACGTATCCTTCACGTTGAGGCTGGTACTGGCGGGGATGACGATATACGCGTTCGAACTCGCGTCAAAGTAGTAGGCGCCATCGATTCGGCCGGTTGCCGTGAAGGAAGCGCCCCTGTTCACACCATGGTTCCCGCAGCTACTGTGGTCTGTGACCACCGCCCCTTCGTTGCTGTCAAATGGGTAGTAGAGGACCAGTCCGTCGGAAAGGCCGGCTGAGGCAGTAACTCCAAGCAGACCCAGTAGCCACACAAGGCAGATCCCAACCTTCAAAGACTTCATAATCCCCCCTTGGCTTGCTGTGGAAATGATAGCAGATTCCCCGCCGAATACGAGGTTTTATGGATACTGTATTAGGGAGTTTTGCCTCATTTTCCCCTTGATCTCAGGTATGAACCATGTCTTAATACGCCAACTGAGAGCGCTCTCACTTGACGTTTCTTGGAGGTCCTGAGATGTACCGAAGTAACACTCTGCTCATCATTGTCGCCGCCTGCTTTGTTCTCATTCCTTCCCATTCATCCCATGCCAATCTCCTGGCCGATCCCGGCTTTGAGTCGGGTACAGCCTGGATGCCGTGGGGCAACGCGGCGCCCGAACCGTGGGCCGCGCGCACAGGCTCGACCGGCCTCGCGTTCTACGGCTGGACGACCGGCGGCGGCGCGTTCCAGGATGTCCTCGCCTCCGGCGCGTCCAACTACACGTTCTCCATCTACGGGTATCGCGACATCGATTTCACCGTCGGCGGTGTCGTGCTGAAGCTGGAGTTCTTCAACGCGGCAACCGGGAAGGTCTCAGAGCTCTGGGGCAGCGTGCCGACTTCTCAATCCACAAACTCGTGGACCCTCTACTCCGTGACGGGCACTTCGCCGACCGGCACCGTCCGCGTCCGCGCCGTTCTCGCGTTCAGCGGACTTGTCTCGGGCGGCGCGTTCAAGTGGGATGACGGAACGCTCACCTCCTCGACCTCAACCACCGGCAACCCGATACACTACGTTTCCCCTTCCGGCAGCGACACGTTCCCCTACACGAACTGGTCGACGGCCGCCCGCTCCATCCAGTCCGCGGTCAGCGTGGCGGAAGCGGGCGACACGGTGCTCGTCGCCGACGGCACCTACACCCTCCTCTCCCAGGTCGTCGTCGATCGCGGCATCACGATCCGCGGCACGAACGCCGGGGCGGCGGTCGTGAACGGCGCCAACGCCTGCCGCGGCTTCTACGTGACCGACCCCAACACGGTGATCGAGAGCCTCACGATCACGGGCTGCCGCTCCGTGATGGTCAACAGCAACAACTACGGCGGCGGCGTGTGCTTCGTGAACGGCGGCACGATCCGCGACTGCACGGTCGTCGGCAACGTCGCGACGGGAACCGCCCCGAACGGCGGATACGGCTACGCGCGCGGCGCAGGCATCTACTGCGCGGTCACGGGACGCATCGAGAACTGCGTCGTGGCGGGCAACACCGCCATCGGCGGCGAAAGCATCGGCGGCGGCATTTACTGCATCGGCAGCGTCGTGGTGACCAACTGCGACGTCACGCGCAACATGGCCAAGGGCGGAATCCAGTGGTTCTACTACGGGCAGGGCGGACTCGGCGGCGGCGTGGCGGCGTTCAACGGGGCACGGATCGAGTCCTGCCGCGTTTCAAACAACGTCACCGAGGCGCAGAGCAGCATGTACGCGGGCGCCAGCATCGGGTCCGGCGTGTACTGCGCGAGCGCAACGGTGAGCCGATGCGTCATCGCGGGCAACCTCGGCATCAGCGGCAACTACGCGTCGCGTGGCGACAGCTACGCCGCGGGCGCCGGCGCATACCTCGGGAACGGCGGGCGCCTGGAAAACTGCCTGGTGGTGAACAATGTCGCGACCGGCGTCTACATGTACGCCGACGCGTTCGGCGGCGGCGTGTACGCGTACGGCAGCGCCGAGGTCGTCAACTGCACGATCGCCGGCAACAGGATTCATCCCGGCCAGGGCGCGGACAACTATGCGGGCGGCGGCCTATACGCCACGTACGGGCCCGTGATCCGGAACACAATCATCCACGGCAACACCGGCGGCTACCGCGGCTACGACAACTGGTACACGTACAACAACGTCACGATGTCCTACTGCTGCACGATCCCCGGCGCGAGCGGAACGGGCAACATCGGCGCCGATCCGCGGCTTGCCGACGTCGCCGCCGGGAACGCGCACCTGCTCGCCGACTCCCCCTGCATCGACCGGGGGAACGGCGCCGACGGAGCGGCGCCCTCCGTCGACATTGAGGGCAACGCGCGGCCGCTGGACGGCAACAGCGACGGGTTTGCCTGCGCGGACATCGGCGCGTACGAGGCGGCGGCCGGCACGACCACGCCCAACCTGCTCGTGAACGGCACGTTCGAGAACCCGAGCGCGTGGGTCGTCCTGGACGACGTGCGCGAGGAGCCGTGGGCCGCGCGGAGCGGCACCAACGGCCTCGCGATGTACGGCTGGACCGACGGCGGCATCACGTGGCAGGACGTGCCCGCGGTCGGGACGTCCAACTACACGTTCACGGCGTGGGGATTCCGCGACGCCGATTTCCCGGCCGGCCTCTCCGTCGAGATGAAGCTCGAGTTCCTTGCGGCGGGCTTCCTCCCGCTGGCCACAACGCAGCGATTCGTGACCGGCTCCGCGGCGTGGTCCGATTTTTCCATCGGCGCCGTCTCGCCGCCGGACACGGAGATCGTCCGCGTGGTGCTCGCCTTCGCCGGGCCCGCCGGCGCGGGCGGCGCGTTCAAGTGGGATGACGCGGTCCTTCTTTCCTCCGCGGCGAACTTCAACGCGCGCTACGTTTCGCCCGGCGGCGGACACGTGTACCCGTTCACCAACTGGGCCGGCGCGTCGACGAACCTGCAGGCGGCGATCGATGCGGCCGACGCGGCCGACACGATCCTCGTCAGCAACGGCACGTACCAGGGCGAAACCGTGGTGGACAAGCCTCTCAGCATCCGCGGCGTGGGCGACGTGCGCCTCACGGGCAAGTCCGCGTATCCGTTCGAGAACCAGGTGCGCGCGCTGTGCGTTTACACCGGCTGCTTCCTTGATCTCCGGAACGTGACGGTCATGAGCGGCTACAGCCAGAGGGGCGGCGGGATCCTGAACTACGGCACGCTCGTGCTCAAGGACAGCACGGTCGTCAGCAACGAGGCGAACCTGATCAACGGCTACGGCGGCGGAATCTACAACGCCGGCACCGCGATGCTCGAGCGCTGCAGCATCATCGCGAACGAGGCCCACGGCGAGGGCACCCCTTCCGCGGGCACGGGATACGGCGCCGGCATTTACTGCGCGAACGGATCCGTGCTCGTCGTCACCGACAGCACGCTCGCCGGCAACCGCGCGTACGGCACGCTCAACTACAACATCCGCGAGGGCGGCTCCGGCTTCGGCGGCGCGATCTACAACGACGGCGGGACGGTGACGCTGATCGGCACCACACTCGCCACCAACGGCGCCGAGGGCGGCTGGGGCGGCTACGTCGGCGGCCACGGCCGAGGCGGCGCCATCTACGCGCGCGGCTCCGTGACGCTTCGCTCCTGCACGCTCGCCTACAACCGCGCGCTGCAGGGCGGCGCGACCATGGGCGGGCCGTACCTCGGCGAGGGCGGCGCGATCTACCTCGAAGACGGCGCGCCCGTCGTCAACTTCGACAACTCGCTCATCGCGCGCAACACCGCGTCCACCGCCGGGCCCGACGTCCGCGGCACGCTCAACGCGTCCGGCCGCAACCTGCTGGGCAGCATCGCCGACTGCGCGACCATCGGCGCGCCCGCCGACGTCATGGTTGGCCTCGACGTCTTGATCACCGGCCTCGGCGACCACGGCGGCCCGACGCCGACGTGCGTCCCGCTCCACGGCAGCCCGGCCATCGACGCGGGCAACAGCAACAACGTGCCCTCCTTCGACCAGCGCGGCGTGGCCCGGCCCATCGACGGCAACTACGACGGACAGGCCCGCGTGGACATCGGCGCGTGCGAGTACGACCCGCAGACGACGGACTCCGACGGCGACTCCGTCTTCGACTACACGGAAGTGATCACGTACCACTCGAACCCGTCCAAGGCCGATTCGGACGACGACGGCATGGGCGACGGCGCGGAGACCAGGGCCGGCACGAACCCGACCAACTCGGCCTCGCTGTTCGACATCGAATCGCAGGGCTCGGCCGACTGGAACGGCGAGGGCATCGTCGTCCGCTGGCAGAGCGTGGGCGGCAAGCAGTACGAGATCCTGAGGTCGACGAACATCGCGTCGGGCTTCACCTCGATCGCGTCCCACATCTCCGCCACCGAACCGGTGAACGCGGCAACGGACACGACGGCGACGGCGGAAGGGCCGTACTTCTACAAGATCAGGGTGGAATAGACATTACCCACCCCGCCCTGCGGGCACCCCTCCCGAGGAGGGGAACAACAGAGGAATCCCCTCCCCCGGAGGGGTGGCGAAGCCGGGGTGGGTTGCTGCCGAATTACCACCTTCCACCGCGAGACACGATCGTCCTCGTCCTCCTCCTCGTTCTCGTCCTCGAGTACGAGGACGACGACCCGCCTTCGCCAAGCTTCGGCGCGGCAAGCGAGATCGAGGACGATACCGGCCTTCGCTTCCTTCGTTATCTGAGGAATCCCCTCCCCCGGAGGGGTGCCCCGACCTCGAAGAGAGTCGGGGCGGGGTGGGTAAAATCGCCGACTCGTGACTGCTTCTGAGGGGCCTTCACGCCCTGTGGGCCGTCGCGTGCATCGACTCGATCCGCCGGATCTTCAGGCGGCGGGAGCAGACCCGGTACACGACAAACGGGAACGCTGCGAAGTACAGGACCACAACCAGGTAGTTGTAGGGTTCGGGCAGGAAGTAGACCGTCATAAAGAACACGAAGATCGCTATCCACGCGACCGAGTTTGAGCGCGTCGCAAAGGCACGCTCCTTGGGGCCCTTCGTGTTCTTCACGCTCTGAAAAGTTCCGACGGCTCCGATAAGAAGAAGCAGTCCGCCGAACGCAAGCCCCATCAACACATCGCCGCTCATGCCAAACATTGGACCAACCTCCAGCGGTAGAATACCCGCGCCCACGCGAAAGTAAAAGGGCCGGTTGAAAGGCCGGGATTCTGTCGTAGGCTGATTTCATGAAGGCCTTCAAATACAGCGCTTTATGCCTTCTTCTCTGCGCGGGATTCGCGCTTCCGGGGGACGCCGGCATGACAAACAAACACACAAAATCGGACGCCGAGTGGCGGAAGGAACTGACGCCGGAGCAATACCGGGTGCTCCGGGAGAAGGGAACGGAGCCCGCGTATTGCGGCGCGTTGTGGAACAATCACGAGAAGGGCGTCTACGTCTGCGCCGCCTGCGGCGCCGAGCTCTTCCGCTCCGACGAGAAGTTCGACTCGGGGACCGGCTGGCCCAGCTACTGGGCTCCCGTCGAGGGCAGCGTGACGACGCAGGTGGACCGCAGCCACGGCATGGTCCGAACGGAGGTTCTCTGTAGCCGCTGCGACAGCCACCTGGGCCACGTTTTCGAGGACGGCCCCCCACCCACCGGTCTCCGCTACTGCATCAACTCCGTCTCGCTGAAGTTCAGGCCGGAGAAGTGACGGGCGGCACGCCGGGCGCCAGATATTTCTTCTTGCCGGTTCCCTCCCGCTAAATCAGACTGAATCGATCTGTTCGCCGGAGCCCAGGGGCTTTCGGCCTTCATATGATGTACAGGCTCATAATTCTGACGGGACCTTCCAGCGGTCTGCGGATCACCATCGAGTCCGAGCCGATGGTGATCGGCCGGGACCCGGACTGCGCCATCCGCGTCACCGACGAGGAGGTCGCGCGGAAGCATGCCGTGATCGAGCACCGGGAGGACGGCATCTACATCCGCGACCTCGGCTCGATGAACCGCATTCTCGTCAACCGCCACGAGGTGCGCGAACAGCGCCTCAAGCACGGCGACACGATCGAACTCGGGCTGACCCGGTTCCTCGTCCAGGCGCTCGTCCAGGCGGACGTGGCCGACGAACAGAAGATGAAGAAGGAAGCCCGCCGGTCGACCGTGACGTCGGGCACCGCGGTTCTTCTCGTGCTCCTCGCCGTCACCGCCGGCGTCTGGGCCATGATCCGCAGGGAGGAACAGGCCGCGTTCGCGCCCGCGCCGGAAACGAATGCGGCGATTGCCGCCGTCACCCCGGCCGTCGTGGCGTCTGCGACGCTCGCCGCCGCGGCGGCCGTCGAGACGGGCAAGCAGGAGACCGCCGACCTGCGCCAGACCCTCCAGCCGATGTCCGACGAACTCAAACTGGTCCGCGAGGACCTCGCCAGCCTGCGCGAGACCATGAAGACGCTTGCGCTTCAGCCCGCCCCGCCGCCTCCCGCCCCCGCCGCGGGGCCGATCCCGCAGGCGCGGGAAGAAAAGAAGCCGGCGCGCGCTTTCACGCCGGGCCTGCGCGTGATCAAGATCGCCTCCGTCGAACAGCGAAGGTTCCCGGCGAGCGAGGACTTCGACGAGATGAGATTGCTGAACATCGGCCTGACCTCCGAACTGCCGCCGGAGGAGATCGACCCTGCGGCCGTCCGCGTCGAGGTCTCGTTCTTCGACGAGGGACCCTCCAACCGGGTCGGCCTCACGAAGGTCATCGCGCCGAAGGAGCCCCTGGCCCTGGAAGGCGCGTGGGGCCAGGAACAGCAGAAAATCGTCACCGCGACCTACATGGTCCCCCCGGGCTTCCGGAGCCGCGAGGGCGGCGCGGGCAAGTACCACGGGTACCGGATCCGCGTCTTCTATCACAACGAACTGCAGGACGCCGACGCGCGCCCGAAGACCCTGCTGGAAAACATGAACAGCAGCGTGAGCAACACGACCCATCAGCCAGCGGCGGCCGGCAGCCCCGGCCCGACATAGAACTCCGAACGAAGGAATACGATGCGCGAGAAAATTTCAGCCTGCGTGATTGCCTTTAACGAGGAGCGCAAGATCAGGCGCTGCCTCCAGAGCCTGACCTGGTGCGACGAGATCATCGTGCTGGACAGCTTCAGCACGGACCGGACGGTCGAGATCTGCAAGGAGTTCACGCCGCGCGTGTACCAGCACGAATGGCTCGGCTACGTCGGCCAGCGGAACCTCGTGCGCGAGATGTCCACCCATCCGTGGATCCTGTTCCTCGACTCCGACGAAGAAGTCTCGCCGGACCTTCGCGGCGAGATCCTCGAGGAGTTCGAGCGCGGCACAGGCATGTACCTGGGCTTCGAGTTCCCGCGCCAGGTGTACTACCTCGGGAAATGGATCCGGCACGGCGAGTGGTTCCCGGACGTGAAGCTGCGCCTGTTCAAGAAGGACCACGGGCGCACGGAGGGCCAGGAGCCGCACGACAAGGTCGTCGTGAACGGCCCCGTCAAGCGCCTGCGCAACCCGATCTGGCATTACACGTACGACGACATACGCGACCACCTGGAGACGTTGAACCGGTTTTCGACGATCACCGCCCAGCAGCGCTTCGTGCAGGGCTCCCACTTTCGGTGGATCGACCTGCTGTTCCGCCCGCCGTTCCGGTTCCTGCGCGGCTACTTCCTGAAGGCGGGGCTCCTCGACGGCACGCACGGGTTTATCATCGCCCTGCTGAGTTCCTTCGGCGCGTTCATGAAATACGCCAAGCTGTGGGAGCTTTCGCTGCGGCAGAAGCAGAACTTCAAGGAACTGCCCGAGACCTATCCGGACCACAAGGCGAGGAAGCTGGGCTTCGAGTAGCAGGGCGCGAACATGGGCAAGCCACCCGACATACGTCAGTACGAGAAATTCCTGCGCGACGAGCGGAACTCCGCGGCCCTCTACGACAGCATGGCCGCCGCCGAAACCAACGCCGCTCTCGCGGAGATCTACCGGCGCCTCGCCGAGACCGAGCGCAAGCACGCCGCCGTGTGGGAGAAGAAGCTCGCCGAGGCGGGCGCCCCGATCCCGAAGGACTCGCTGGGCTGGCGCACGCGCGCGTACCGCTGGCTCGCGCGCCGCTTCGGCCCGTCGTTCGTCCTCCCGACGCTCGCCGCCATCGAGGACGGCGCGGGCGCGGCCTACCAGGGCCAGGCCGCGGAGGAAGCCAAAGCCATGGCGGCGCAGGAGCAGTCGCACGCGCGAATCTTCGGCGCGCTGGCCCGCACCAGCGGCGGCATGGAAGGAAGCGCCGTCGCCAAACTGGAAGGGCGGCACCGTTCGACCGGCGGCAACGCGCTTCGCGCCGGCGTGCTGGGCGCAAACGACGGACTCGTCTCGTGCTTCAGCCTCGTCATGGGCGTCGCCGGCGCGGACCTGAGCTCCAAGTCGATCCTGATCACGGGCATGGCGGGCCTGCTCGCGGGCGCGATCTCCATGGCCCTCGGCGAATGGCTCTCTGTTCAAAGCTCGCGCGAGTTGTACGGACATCAGATGGACATCGAGAAGGCCGAGCTGGCCTCGGCGCCGGAGGAGGAGAAGGAAGAGCTCGCCCTGATCTACCAGGCGAAGGGCATCGCGCCCGACGAGGCGAAGCGGCTCGCGGAGCGGCTCCTTGCCGATCCCGCCACCGCGCTCGACACGCTGGCGCGCGAGGAGCTTGGGATCGATCCGGAGGAACTCGGCGGCTCCGCGTGGGAGGCGGCGTTCACCTCCTTCCTGCTGTTTGCCGCCGGCGCGATCATCCCGGTGTTCCCCTACTTTTTCACCGGTGGAATGACCGCCGTCGCTTGGAGCGCGGCGTGCAGCGCCGTCGGCCTCTTCGGCATCGGCGCGGCGATCACGCTGGTGACCGGCCGCCCGGTGCTGTGGTCGGGAATCCGGCAGGTCCTGTTCGGGCTGGCGGCCGCCGCTGTGACGTTCGGCATCGGGCGGCTGATCGGCGTGCAGATCGGAGGATGAGGACGAGGGAAGGAAATTCCCTCACCCCGGCCCTCTCCCAAGGGGAGAGGGTGACATCGGGCGCCCTCTCCCTCCGGGAGAGGGCCGGGGTGAGGGGTTTTCCCAACCCTTGGAAACTTTCCGATCATTTGTTCCAAGGTTCGGAAAAAAAGTGATTTCATGAAGCTGCTGAAACGCCTTTTGCTTGCGCTCGTTGTCCCGGTCGCGCTCCTGGCCGCGGCCGAGTTCGCGCTTCGCTTCGCCGGCTACGGCTACCCGACCGCGTTCTTCGTCCCGGCCGAGATCGGCGGGCGCAAGGTCCTGACCGACAACCAGTTTTTCGGCTACCGCTTCTTCGAGCCGCGCATCACGCGCACTCCGCCCTGCATCGTGCTCGACCGCGAGAAGGCGCCGGACACGGTGCGCATCTTCGTGCTCGGCGAATCGGCCGCCATGGGCGAGCCCCTGGAAGAATTCGGAATAGCCCGCCAGCTCGGCTGCCTTCTCCGGGCGCGTTATCCCGGGAAACGCTTTGAGGTCGTCAACGCGGCGATGACGGCCATCAACTCGCACGTCATCGTTGAAATTGCGCGCGAGGCGGCCCGTCTCCAGCCCGACGCGTTCGTCCTGTACATCGGCAACAACGAGGTCGTTGGCCCGTACGGACCGGGCACGGTGTTCAAGCCGTTCTCGGGATGGCGCTCCGTCACGCAGGCGCGCGTGCTGGCAACGCGGCTGAGGCTGGCGCAGCTCCTGAAGTCCGCCTTCGGACTTTCCGAGGGGAACTCCCGCGACGCCGGGGAGTGGAAAGGGCTGGAGATGTTTTCGGAGCGTCCGCTGGCGGCGGACGACCCACGGCTCGACACGGTCCGCAGCCAGTTCCGGGACAACATCCGGGAAATACTCGGCATTGCGCGCCGCGCCGGCGCGGAGGCCGTCCTCTGCACCGTGGCCGTGAATCTCCGCGACTGCCCGCCCTTCTCGGGGCCCGACGCGGGCGCGCTCTACAGCAACGGGTTGGCGCTGGCGGCGAGCGGCGATTTCGGCGCGGCGTACAAGGCGTTCGAGCTCGCGCGCGACAGCGACACGCTGCGGGTGCGCGCGGACAGCGGCATCAACGAAATCCTGCGCGAGCTGGGCGCTGCGGGCCAGCCGGGCGTCCATTTTGTGGACATCGAGCGGCGCTTCCGGGGGATCTGCGACGGCGGCATCCCCGGCGAGGATTGGTTTCTCGACCACGTCCATTTCAACTTCGCCGGCAACTACGCCGCTGCGTCGTTCGTTGCCGACAGCCTGTCCGCGATCCCCTTTCTCCGCGGCACGGCCGCCGCGGAAATGCCCTCTCTGTCCGCGTGCCGGGACTTCCTGCTTTACACCGTTTGGGACGAGCGCGACCTGACGGACATGTCGATCCAGAGGACGCGGCGCCCGCCCTTCAAGGATCAGGCGGGCAGCGCAGAGCGGATCGAGGCCCTCGTCCGCCACAAGAAGAGCCTGCAGGATTCCGCGCGATCCGTGAACCTGGACGATCTGCGCCCCCGCTACCTCGACGCCATGCGCAGGAATCCCGGCGACTGGTTTTATCCGTCCGGCTGGGGCGTGATTCTGTATGAGTGCAATTTCCTCGAGGAATCCGAGCGCTACCTCCGCGTCGCCCTGTCGCTGGCCCCGCACCGATACGAGTATCGCTCCGCGCTGGCACTCGTGCTCGGGCTCAGCGGACGCGCGCGCGACGGCGTGCTGGCCATTCTCGGACGGGATCGGAAGGCGGGACTGTTTCCAGCCCAGTACCTGGCGCGCACCGGCCGCCTTCTGATGGAGAGCCGCCGGCCGCGCGAGGCCGCGGAGTTCCTGCAGGAGTCGCTCCGCCTCAACCCCGACAACGCGCGCGCGGCGCAGGATATCGCGACGTGCTTCGTGAGAATGGGACAGATCGCCGAGGCCGAATCGGCGCTCCGGACGGTGGTGGCGATGCAGCCGGACAACACGGAAGCCCTTGAGGACCTGGCTGTTCTGCTCGTTGTGGGCAAGCGGTGGGACGAAGCGGAGGAACTGTTTCGCCGCGCCCTGGACCACGTTCCCGCCCGCGCGGATACGCGCATGAAATACGCGCTGGCTCTCATGCACCACGGCGACGTTGCGCGGGCGACGCAGGAGATGGAAACGACGCTTCGCCAGTTCCCGGAGTTCGCGGAAGGGCATTACCACCTGGGCCTGCTCCACCTGCGGCTGCAGCGGCCCGAGGATGCCGCCGCGCAATTCGAACAGGCCGCGCGGCTGAAGCCCGACTTCGCCGACGCCTGGTTCCGGCTTGCCCTCGTCCGCGCGGCACAGGGGCGCAACGAGGAGGCCCGCGAGCCGCTCATGAATGCCGTGCGCCTTGCGCCGGAAAGGAAGGAGTTCGTCGACGAGCTGAACCGGCTGTTTCCACCGCCGTAGCGTTCGGGTCAGGAAAGAGGCACGCGCGTGCGCTGGACGCTCCGCGCCGGCGCCGCGAAATCTCCGTCCGCTTCGAAGTCGTCGCCGGCAACCTGGCTGGAGTACAGAACCCCCTTCACGATGAAGCCCTTGCACCACGGCCAATCCTGGCGGGAGCGCCGCTCGACCGGCAGGAACGTCTGGGTCATCTCTAGCTCATTATCCATGTTGCCTCGCCATCATGAACTACACCCTTCGTGGGTTTCTTTATAGGCGTGCGCAGCGTCTCCTGTCGGGGCTTCGACGTGGGGGCGTACACCAGGACGATCCTCGAGTTCTCGTCCTCCAGGCGTTTCCGAAGATCGTTCAAGTCAGACTTCAGATTCCAGATCCAGAACCCGAACAGCCCGCATATTACGACGGCCAGTATGATTTCCATGTTGTCTCCCCAATTACTGGCGACCCGAACGTATTCGCCATCTGTTCTTTTGAGCATATTCCGGGCCCACGAGCGGCGGACGCGGCTTTTTGGCGAAGAACAGAGACGATCCGGAGGAATGATATAGGTATAACTTATTGCGCACGAAGATGTTATGCGCAACACGGACAACAAAGAGACAACCGGCGGCGGTCCCTGCGAAAAAGCCGTGCCAATCTCAGATTCGCGAATAAGAATCCGATTGGCATGCGGCAAAGGCCATGCCAATCCGGTTGATCGAGAACCGAATCACGTCCGAATTTCGCGGTGCGTCGGGTACGCCAGCTGCATCCGCTGGTCCTTCGCGAACTCCTCGACGATCCGCTTGTTGATGCGGTTGCGGGTCGAGCCGTTGCGGCGGTAGTGGCAGCAGTACACCAAGCTGAACATCACGCCGCTGTCGGCGATGAACATGTAGATTTTCGGCTGGTACACCGTCTCCGCGACGCCGTACCGCGTTTCCATGGCGCTGGCCCCCTTCTTCGCCTCGCCGAACTCGGTCGCGGTTTCCTCCTCGAGAATCTTCAGGAGGAGCTTCTGCGCATCGAGCGCGGGCGTCTCGTACGTCACGGTGATGTCCACCTTGTTCCAGACGAACGGGTGCACGTGCGAGTAGTTGAACACCTTGCTCTTGAAGACGAAGTTGTTCGGGATGAGGACGACGCGCCCCGTCGGCTCGTCGACGCCCAGCCAGTTGTTCACCTCCACCAGCGTCGTCCGCAGGAGCTGGATGTCGATGATGTCGCCCCGCATGCCCTCGATCTCCACGCGGTCGCCGATGCCGAACTTGCGGCTCCCGATGATGACGAACCAGCCCGCGAACGCCGAGCACAGGTCCTGCAGGGCGATGACGACGGCGGCGCTGGCGATGCCGAGCACGGTGGCGATCTGCTTGATGTCCTCCAGGAAGAACAGAGCCAGGACCATGACGATCAGGAGCGCCAGCAGGTAGTTGGACAGGCGCCGCGCGATGAACAGGGACTCGTTCCGGTAGATGATGGGCAACAGGACGTAGCCGAGCACGAGGCGGCCGGCGATCAGCACCAGGATCGCGGACAGAGGCCAGAGGAACTGCTTCCGGTAGCGCAGCAACAGCGAGGACAGATCCCCTTTCAGGAACGCGGCTTCCTTCGCGTGCAGGTCGCGGAGCTGCCGGGCATACCCGCTCAGGGAATCGACCGCGGCGACCTGGCGCTGCTGCGACTGGATCCTCAGGCCCAAAAGCTTCTTCCCGGTGGCCGCCATATAGAGGAGCTGGCGGGTCTCGCCGCGGTTGGATTCGATCTGCTTCTTCCTCTCCAGCAACGCCAGCTCCGCGTCAACGTGGGACAGCTTTTCCTGCGAGAGCAGCAGCGCGGCCGAGATATCCACCTTCTGCTGATCGAGCGATTCCATCCGGCTTGTCTCATCCTCAACCTGTTTTTGCTCGGCCGCGAGATAGCGGCGCTTGTCGAGAAGGAGACGGATCGTCGGCCGCGGGTTGACGGGAAGATTCTTGAGCATCTCGTCGATGCGCGTGGCTTCGCTGCCGAGGCGGACCTGCAGCTCCGCCGCATCGCGCTCAAGCGTGAGCGCGATGAGTTCCTCGTCGCTGTTCCGGAGCCGCTGCTGGGTATCGGCGATGCGCTCGGCATTCTCCTGGGGATCGTCCTGCAGGCGCTGGCGCAGCTCTTCCAGCTCCGCCCGCTCGGCGCGCAGATCGCGGATCGCCCGGTTGAGCTTCCACACGGCCTGGTTCGGCGCGGTCATATCCACGTCGATGGCGTGGAGGGCCTCGCGCAGGGCCACGTCGGCATGCCGCATGTGTTCCGCCGTCAGCGTCTTCTCTTTCGCCTCGAGCTGGATACGCTTCCGAACGTTCTCGAGGTCCTGCTGCTGGAGGTCGAGCTTCTGGCTCCACTGCGCGCGCTCGGCGTCGTTTGTCGCGGCGGCGACCAGCGACTTCGTCGCCTCGATCTGCTGTTCGATCTGCGCAATCCGGGCGTCCTGCCCTCCGGGCTCCTGCCCGAAACACGCCCCGCCGAATGAAGCAAGCACCAGCACGATCCGCACGATGGAAGCGATTCTCTTCATGGCCACCCCTGCCCTGTTGAATGATTGAAGTCCCGGTCCGCGGCAGAAAATAGACGGTGCCCCGCCAGGAAGCAAGGAGGACTTGGAATCGCCCGGGATCAGTGCGCGTCGTGGAAGATCATCCAGATTCTCTGCATCCAGTAGGCGAAGAACGCGGTCACCGGCAGGGTCAGGATCCACGCCCAGACCATGCGCCCGACGATGCCCCACTTCACCGCGCTCAGCCGCTTCGTCGCGCCGACGCCCATGATCGACGTGGAGATGACGTGCGTGGTCGAAAGGGGAATGCCGAGGTGGCTGGCCACCTGGATGATCGTCGCGGCCGTGGTCTCCGCCGCGAAGCCGTGGACCGGCTGGAGCTTCACCATCTTGTGCCCCAGCGTCCGGATGATCCGCCAGCCGCCGGCGGCCGTGCCCGCGGCCATCGTCAGGGCGCAAGCGATCTTGACCCACGTGGCGACCTCGAACTTCGGCGTGTGCAGGAAGCCGAGCCATTCCGGAAGGTGGCCGAACTCGCCGCTCTTCGTGGCCGTGTAGAGCACCAGCGCGATGATGCCCATGGTCTTCTGCGCGTCGTTCGTCCCGTGGCTGAAGCCCATGAAGGCCGCGCTGACCACCTGGAGCTTACCGAAGACCATGTTGATGATCCGCGGCGTGACCTTGCAGAGCAGCATGGTCAGCAGGCTCATCAGGAGGAAGCCCACCAGGACGCCCAGCACCGGCGAGGTGAACATCGGCACGACCACCTTGGGCCACAATCCCTCGAGCTTGCCGCTCGCGGGATTCGTGACCGCCCACCGGATCACGGTCCACTGCCCGTGCGCCGAGGCCAGCGTCGCGCCGCACAGGCCGCCGATCAGCGCGTGGCTCGAACTCGACGGCAGCCCGAGCCACCACGTGATCAGGTTCCAGACGATCGCGCCGGCCAGCGCGCAGAAGATCGTCTCGGTCGTCACGAAGGCCGTGTCCACAAGCCCCTTGCCGATCGTCGTCGCCACGGACACGCCGACCATCGCCCCCAGCATGTTCAGCAGGGCCGCGAGGAAGATCGCCTGGCGCGGGGTCAGCACCTTGGTGGACACGGAGGTCGCGATCGCGTTGGCCGTGTCGTGGAAACCGTTGATGTACTCAAAGGCCAGGGCTATGAACACTACGCTGACTATCAGAATCATGGGGTTTCGGCTCCGTGCTCAGAAAACAGGGCCGCGGTCGTCGCGCAGAAGCTAGCCGAAACAGGTATATTGTCAAGCCAACCCGTCACTCGAGAAGCCTCAACCCGGGCGACCGCGGATGGCGCCGATTCCGCAGATCGCTAAATCCGCGGCGAATCTTGCGGACCGCGAATCAGAGGAGTATTAGTTCTGTGAGTTTAACCCGGAAGGAGCCTGTTATGAGCCGAATCGCGACACTCGCCGCATGGATCGTTCTCTGCACCGTCCTCACATCATTCGCCGGCTGGGAGTACTCCGCCGTCACGCGCGCGGAAGGCGCCCCGAACTCGGACATGATGAACAGCCAGATGGCCAGCTGGGTCGACGGCGACAAGGCGAAGATCGAGTTCGTGAAGAGCGAAGGCCCCCTGACGCCGGCCGGCTCGTTCGTGATCACGAAGGACGGCGGCAAGGTGATGTACATGGTCAACCCGTCGAAGAAGACCTACTCGCGATGGGACATGGAGAGCATGGCCGGCCTGGCGGGCGGCGCGATGCAGATGATGAACATGAAGATGTCCACGCCCAAGGTCGAGAAGCTGCTCGAGGAGAAGGGGGAAAAGATCGCCGGATTCGCGACGACCCACTACCGGTTCCGCACCTCGTACACGATGGAGATGAACTTCATGGGCATCAAGAGGTCCACCACGACCGTCGCGGAGGAGGATATCTGGGCCAACGCCGAGCTGAACGACGCCGGGCTCAACGCGTGGATGAACCAGCAGGGCACGAAGACCGGCAACGAGCAGCTCGACAAGCTGGTCAAGGCCGAGATGGACAAGGTCAAGGGCTTCCCGCTCAAGCGCGTCGTGACCACGACGACGAAGGAAAGCGGCGGCGATCCGCAGGTCATGAAGATGACCACCGAAGTCACCGCGATCAAGAAGGCCAGCCCGGCCGCAAGCCTGTTTGAGCTTCCGGCCGGCTACACGGAAAGCTCCATGTTCGAATCGATGGGCGCGGCCCCCTCCTCCCGGCGCCAGGCCGGCCAGCCGGACTCCGGCTCGTCGGAGGAAAACCCCCTGATGAAGATCATGCAGCAGATGAACAAGAAGTAGAGACGCGGAACCCGGGGGTGACACGGGGCCGTGCGAGGCATCTCGTCCGTCCACCGGCCCAGGCCGGGTTTTCGGGGAAGCTTGCATCGCCCGCCGTCATGCCCTACATTCCAACCCGCGTTGTCCGTTCAGGCTTGGCCGTTGCCTTGGCGTGGTGGCGGCGCCGCGTCGGCTCAATCATCTGATCGTCAAATCGCCTCAACCACGTCAGAACCGCTTAAGGATGCGAATATCTATGACACCGTTGCCCCAGGAAACAGCGCCGCTCTGGCACACCCTGCCCGCCGAAACAGCACTCGCCCGCCTGCAATCCACGCCCGCCGGATTGACCGCGGCGGAGGCGGGCCGGCGCATGGCCCAACACGGCCCGAACGAACTGCAGGCCACCCGCCGCGTATCGCCGTGGGCGCTGCTTGTCGAGCAGTGCAAGAACGTGCTCATCATCATCCTTCTCATCGCGACCGCGCTCTCCGCCGTGCTGGGGCATGGA
>CAYQYB010000005.1:0-26299 GCA_964421535.1 uncultured Verrucomicrobiota bacterium
AATTCATCTTTGACCGGGTTGGGAGTGCCGATGGCGACCGGGATGTAGAGTTGACCCTGTGCCGGCAGCGCGAGGACGACTGCGGCGCACGCAGACACAGCCCACAGGAGCTTCGAGGCTTTTGTTTTCACGGCCTTGACCCTCTGTACGACAGGTATCATGGTCACACCTGCATCATGGTTTTCGTTTGTTCAACGTGTCCTTTTTCATTGCCGCCCGCATGCCGAACGCGACCCCGAAGAAGACGAGAAGCAGATGGCTTGTGCTGGGTTCGGGAATCACGGTGAAGTTGTTGGTGACGGAGGTGAGGTAGTTGCCCACGAAGTCCGTGGTCACCTTGCCGAACTCGCTCGTGAACCCGAACATGGCTGACGTGTTCCACTGCGTGACGCCCTGCACGGGGTAGTTGGTGGTATTGAAGAAGCGGATGTACAGGTAGTGGATCGTATCGTCGTCGAACGTGAAGTTGTTGGCGGTGTAGAACGTGCCGTTGCTGGTGCCGTACGAGGGGGAGTCGATCCGCACAAGGCCGAGGTAGACGTCGTCGCCCTGGGTCGAATCGGCGATCAGCAAAGGGTTGCCGGTATAGCCGATGTCGCGCGGGCCGTTGTTGATGGCGTCGCCGCTGCCGAAGATCATCACGTAGGATCCGTCCGCAAGCGGAACCCCGGAAGAGTCTTTCAGCGAGTAGGTCACGAAGGCGATCAGGTCCACGATGGCGGATTGCGCGACGCTGATGCAGAAGAAGGTGAGCACGAAGCAACACCAGAAGACAGTCCAACCTCTCTGACGCGCCGTTTTCATATTCGCATCCGTCTCGATAAATACCCCAAACACGCCTGCGCCGAAACAGCTTCCGGTGCGTTGATCATGTTATCCTCGCACCTCGGACCGCTTCTCGAGGGAAGGTTCAAAATTGCCCCCTCCTTCTAGGGATATATATACCAACGTCAGTAAATTCTGTCAAACAAACGGGCCAGTAAAAACGGGGGTAAAACATAGCAAAAGCGTTCTACCTGCCTTCGGGGGTTGACAAGAGTTGGAAGCTACAAGAACGGGTATCTGGTGTCCGATCAGTTTCAGACAACAAATTGTGCTGAAACAATCGTTTGCGATGCAGGCGAGTTGCGGATGTGTCGAGTGCGGGAGGTCTTCATCAGAACCAAGAGAACAGGCGAGGGATGGAGTTGCTCATCCCTCGCCGTGTGTTTCCGAAGGTTGCCGTTGCTTCAGATTGTCACTTCTTCCTGCGGTCGTGCGGGACGGTTACCGTCACCTGCGAGGAGGAAGCGTTTCCGGATTCGTCCTCGCATTCGACCGTGATCGTGTAGATCCGGGATGTCGAGATGCCCAGTCGCTCGGCGCGCAGTTCAAGGTTCAGGTCTCCCGTCAAAATCCAGTCCGGATCGCCGTAGTCCGCCTCGTTGCACGCCACGGACACGATGCGGCTGACCGGAGCCGCGTCTTCCTCGTCCGCCGCGGAGACCTGGATGCTCACGGGGACCATCTGGTGGTTCGGCGGCCAGAGGATGTCGGGCGTGGCGGCGACGCTGCTGATGGTGGGCGGCGTGATATCGGGATTGCCCGGGGTGACGTTGATCTGCGCGCCGGCGCCGTCTGTTTCCATCCACACCACGTCGCCGGCGCTGTTCACCTGCGGCGCGGAGTCGTTCGAGTCGTTGTCGGTGAGTTGCGTGGTGACCGAATCCTGGTACGCGAAGATCTCCCAGTCCGTCCCGTCATTGCCTCTCCACACCACCACTCCGTCGTCGTTGATCTGCGGCGTCATATCGTCCAGCTCGTTGTCGGTGAGCTGGGTGACGGATTCCCCATCGTACAGGAAGACTTCCCAATCCGTCCCATCGAAGCCGCACCACGTCACCTCGCCGGCGTTGTTGATCTCCGGCGTGATCTGGCCCACGGTGTCAGGGCTGTCGAGATAAGTGATCTCGGTGCCGTCGTATACGCAGATGTCCCAGTCGGTGCCGTCGTAGCTGGCCCACGCCACGTCCCCGTTGTCGTTGATTTGCGGCGGCATGTTGTCCTTAAAGCCGGGGTTCTCGATACGGCTGATGTTCGTGCCGTCGTACACGTAGATGTCCCAGTCGCCGTCAGCCGGAGCGTAGGCTGTCCATGCGACATAGCCGTTCTCGTTGATCTGGGGGTTGATGTCCGTGTACCCGGCGTGCGGTATCTGCGTGTCAACACCGTTGCGGTAGAGATGGATCGATGATCCCGTCCTGCCCGACGCGCACCAGACGATATCGCCGCTGTCGTTGATCTTCGGGCCGAAGCAGGAGAACGCGGGATCCGAAATCCGGGCGATGTTTACGCCGTCGAAGAAGTAGACTCCGCATCCCAGGGAATCAAGGCCTTCCCATACAATCTGCCCGCTGTTGTTTATCTGCACGAACCGATCGTAGCACTTCGGGGTCAGCAGGCGCGTTGTTGCCCTGCCGTCGAAATAAAACACATCCCACTCGTTCGAGGCGTCGCGGCTTGTCCAGGCCATCTCGCCGTAGTTGTTGATTTTCGGCAACGTGTTGTTGGTTCCCTGTACCGGGATCTGGATGGTGTTCGTTTGCGCGGATGCGCTCAACGTGACAACAGCCGCGGCTGCGCAGACGATGGAAAATACGAATGACCTCTTCATGAACGCCCTCCCTTGTTACGTCTGTTTTATACGCTTTTCGGGCAAGCGAGTCTGTCAGGAGATGCGGCCTCGAGCTGTAGGATTATCCCTACATCTCTTAACATCGGTAAAACGGCGGGGTACAAGCGCGCGGTCCCATCGATGAATCGGCTTGCTTGAGGACCGGGCTCAACACGTGATTGTGCAACGTGAGAAGGCTCAAACTTCCTCGCTACTGCGGCGGTTCGCCCTGCAATTTCACCTGGCGCGGCGACGCCCGATCAAGGTTGGATTTCGCAGCCGGATAATCCGGCTTCAAATCCAGCGCCCGTCGGAAACTCGAAATCGCCTCCTGTCTCCGGCCCTGGCCGAAGAGGAACGCTCCGAGGTTGTTGTGCAGAACGGCGGCATCGGGCTGCGTCTCCACGGCTTCCCGGTAGTAGTCCGCCGCTTCTTCGCGCACGTTCCGGGGATCGAGCATGGCGGGATGGTTGCCGGGCTCCTGCCCGCGGAGGTTCCTGATTCCCAGGGCCTCGTCGTAGTCGGCGATGCCCCGGCTGATTTCGCCGACGCGGATGCGCGCCAGGCCGCGCTCGTAGTGCCAGCGTGCGCGGTCGGGCACGTACCCGCCCCAGTTGATGGTCGCGGCAACGAATATCGCGGCGGTCACGACCGCCCACACGGCGACCTCCCCGTGCGCCTTCCGGCGGACCAGCGCCGCGAAGTGGCGCACGGCGGCGGCCGCGAAAAGAAAGAGGATCGGCAGGATCGGCACGCGGTAGCGTCCCGCGATGATGAACGGCAGATACGACGCAAAATACGTGACCACGAAGAGAATGAGAAGGGCGGCCGATTCCGCGTTCCGGCCTGCGTCTTCCGTGCGTGATCGAACACTGCGCGGATACATGAAGAGGCCGGCCAGCGCGAGCGCCAGCACGGATGGGAAGTTCACGGGAAGGACGCGCAGGACGGCGGAGTCCAGCCGGTCGAAATGGTACTCCTTGTTGTTGCCGATCTCGGCCGGCCCCCAGAAAAGCGCGGCCTTGCGGGCGATCCGTTCCGCCGTGCGGCCGGGATGCCGGCCGGCATACGCCGCCGCCATCCGGGCGAAATGCGCCGACGCGCCCGAGTATCCCAGGGCGCGTCCTTCCCGGCGCTCCAGGTCGCGCACGATGCGAGGATAGTCGAAGCAGGACCACGGGCCGACCTCGGGACTGCTGGCCGTGTATCCGTCGCTGTACTCGTTGTTGCCGAAATGGAGGTTGATTCCGGCATTCGCGGAGACGAGGACGAACTCCCGAGACACGATGTAGTTGCGCAGGGTGGCGGGCGCGATGGCCAGGACCGAACTCAGGAGGAATGCCGCCACGGGCGCCGCCGCGGCGCGCGCGGGCAAGCCCGAACGGCGGGCGCACCACCACATCCAGAAAGGGACGGCCGCGCCGAACAGGAGAAGGTTCGGGCGGGTCAGGACGCACAGGCCCAGAAGGATTCCCGAAACAAGCGCCCCGGACACGCGGCGGCGTTCGCGCCACCCGGCAAGCGCGTTGAGCAGGAGCAGCGTGAGCGCAACCAGCAGCGGCGGCTCGAGCAGTTCGCCCTCGAAGTAGACCAACACCCAGGATAGGGCGGCCATCGCGGCGGCAATAAGCCCGACCGAGGCGCCGAAGATGCGTTTGCCCAGGAAGTAAAGAAGGACCATGCTCGCCAGCCCGAGGGCCATCTGCGCGGCCCGTGGCACAATCGGCCCCGAGCGCCCGCCAAAGCTCACCAGGGCAAGGAAGAACGGATACCCCGGCGGCCTGAAGTAGGGGCGTTGGGAAAGTTCCGGGTCGGTATCTCCGGCGGGAGGGGGTGTGTCGCCGCGGAAAATGCACTCTGCCCAGTAGCTGTGGTAGGCCCCGTCCAGTCCCGGTGAAAGAAAATACGCATCGTTTTGCCGCTCCGAAAGATAAAGCGCACGAAAGACGGCGCCCAGAAGCAGGACCACTGAAAGAAGCAGCGCCACTCTGAGGTCGGCCTTCATAACCCGCGGTAGTTCTAGCAGAACTGCCCGCATTCGGCATGCGTTTTCAAAACAGGGAAGGCGTTTTTTGGTTGGAAAATGGCTCTTGACCAATTGTTCCTCGCCTCATAAGGTACACGAGCTTTAAGTAATCTGCGCCGGTCCGTGCCAAGAGTGGGGTCTACCCACTCTTTTGCGTCTAGGAGCTTGGCGATGCGGCTCGGCGAGTGGGTTTTGGCCGTTGCCGGAGGGGAGAAGAGGCAATGAACAACGAATTATTGGCCGTTCTTGAGTACATGGAGAAGGAGCGCGGGATCGAGCGCGAAACGCTGCTTGTTGCCGTGGAAGCCGCTCTGCTCAGCGCGTCCAAGAAGAGCCTCGAATTTGCCAAGGACCTGCGCATCGACATCAACCGCAAGACCTGCGACATACGCGCTTTGGCCAAGGTCCAGGTGGTCGAACGTGTGACCCAGCCGCACGACCAGGTCGACCTGGCGAAGGCTCGCAAGTACAAGGTCGATGCCAAAATCGGCGACATCATCGAGATCGAGGTCACGCCCGGGAACTTCGGCCGGATCGCGGCCCAGACCGCCAAGCAGGCGATCCTGCACAAGATCCGCCAGGCCGAGAAAGACCGGGTATTCGAGGAGTACAAGGACCGGGCTGGCGACATCGTCAGCGGGACCGTCCGGCGGTTCGAGCGTCGGGACGTGGTCGTCGACCTGGGCCGTGCCGAGGCGGTCATGTCGGATCGCGAGCGCGTGCCGACGGAGGACTACCAGATCGGCGACCGCATCCGCGCCTACATCGTCAGTGTTCAGAACAACCCGCAGGGGCCGGAAATCCTTCTTTCCCGGGCGCATCCGGAGTTTGTCCGGCGGCTGTTCGAGCTGGAAGTCTCCGAGATCGCGGACAAGACCGTGGAAATCAAGGGCATCGCCCGCGAGGCCGGCTTCCGCACCAAGATCGCGGTGATCTCGCACGACCAGAAGGTGGATCCCGTCGGCGCGTGCGTCGGCATGCGCGGAATGCGGGTCAAGAACATCGTCCGCGAGCTGTCCGGCGAAAAGATCGATATTGTCCGCTGGCACGAGGACGTGAAGACCTACGTGACGAACTCGCTGGCACCCGCCAAGCTGATCCGCGTGAATGTGGACGAGGAGACGCACACGGTCCACGTGATCGTCGAGGCTGACCAGCTGTCGCTCGCGATCGGCAAGAAGGGCCAGAACGCGCGGCTCACGGCGAAGCTTGCGGGCTGGAAGATCGACATTCAGAGGGACGAGGCGGACGTCTCGTTCGACGAAAAGGTCGCGCGCGCCGTCGCGGAACTCGCGAAGGTCGAGGGCATCGGCGCCGAGCTTGCCGGCAAGCTGGTCCACGCCGGGTTCCTGACGCCCGAGGGCATTCTCGCCGTCGACCTGGGCGATCTTCAGAGCATTGACGGATTCAACGAAGAGATTGCGAAACAGGTTCACAACGCCGCCGAGGTGGCGTTTGAACGCGAGCACGGCAAGGCCGAGGAGACCGTTTCAGACACATGAGAGTCCACGAGCTGGCTAAAGAACTTGGGATCACCGGCAAGGATCTGGTGGCGAAACTTCACGAGCTGCATCACGACGTGAAGAGCAACCCCATGTCCACGCTGACGCCCGAGCAGGTCGAGCTCGCGCGCAAGTCGTTTGCGGGCGCGGCCGCTGCCCCGCACCCCGCTCCCGCCGCGGCCAAGCCGGCGCCGAAGCCTCCGGCCGCTGCCGCACACGCACCTGTCGCCAAGGAGACGCCGAAGCCCGCGGCCCCGAAGCCTGTGGAAAAGCCGGCCCCGCCTCCTCCTCCACCGCCGCCGCAGAAGAAGGTCATCATCATTCGCGGGCCGGTGATCGTCAAAGAGTTTGCCGAACAGCTCGGGCTGAAGCCGAACCAGCTCATCGCCGAACTGATGACGATGAACGTGTTCGCGTCGATCAACGAGCGCGTGGATCTGAAGGTCGCGCAGCAGCTCGCCGACAAGCGCGGTTTCTCGCTGGAGCACGAGAAGAAGGTCGTCGAGCACAAGCCGGCCCCGAAGCCGCAGGAGAAGGTCGTCGAACCCGAAGTGGACCGCACCGACGATCTCGTGACCCGCCCGCCGGTGGTGACGTTCATGGGCCACGTCGACCATGGCAAGACGTCGCTGCTCGACAAGATCCGGCACGCGCACGTCGCGCAGGGCGAGGACGGCGGCATCACCCAGCACATCGGCGCGTACATGGTCCAGTACCACGACCGCCAGATCACTTTCCTCGACACCCCGGGCCACGCGGCGTTCACGGCCATGCGCGCCCGCGGCGCGAACATGACCGACATCGCGGTTATTGTCATTGACGGCGTTGATGGCGTGATGCCCCAGACGCGCGAGGCCATCCAGCATGCGAAGGCCGCCGACGTCTGCATCATGGTCGCGATCAACAAGATCGATTTGAGGACCGCGAACGTGGACCGCGTGAAGCGCCAGCTGCAGCAGGACGGGGTCACCCCGGAAGACTGGGGCGGCGACGTGGTTTGCTGTCCCGTCAGCGCGGTGACGGGAGACGGCATCGATCATCTCCTGGAGATGATTCTTCTCCAGGCCGACATGCTGGAACTGAAATCCAACCCGCGTCGGCGCGCGCAGGGCTTCGTCATCGAAGCCCGGCTCGAGGCCGGAATGGGGCCGACGGCGAACGTGCTGGTGACCCGCGGCACGCTGCACGTCGGCGACGCCGTCGTGTGCGGCCCGTACTGGGGCAAGATCAAGGCGCTCATCAATGATCAGGGCATCAAGGTGCGTACGGCGGGGCCCTCGTCCGCCGTGAAGTGCCTCGGCATGACGAATGTTCCCGAGCCCGGCATGGAATTCAAGGTGTACCCTGACGAGCGCATGGCGCGCTCCACCTCCGAAGAGCTCATGGCGAAGAAGCGGCTCGACGATATTTCGATGCCCAAGCGGGCCTCGCTCGACGATTTGTTGCGGAAGTCGACGGGTCCGGAGAAGCAGTACCTCTCCCTGGTCGTCAAGACCGACGTTCAGGGCTCGCTCGAGGCGATCCAGCAGTCGCTCATGGGCATCAAGAGCGACAAGGTCGCTCTCAAGATCGTTCTGGCCGGCGTCGGCTCGATCACGGAAAACGACGTGCTTCTCGCGAGCGCCTCCAACGCGATCATCCTCGGCTTCCACGTGGGCAAGGAGAACGGCGTCTCCAGCATGGCGAAACGCGAAGGCGTCGAAATCCGCCTCTACAGCGTCATCTACGAACTGCTGGACAACGTGCGCGACGCGATGGTCGGCCTGCTCGTGCCCATCAGCAAGGAAGCGGTCATCGGCCACGCCGAAATCCGCCAGGTTTTCGAGATCAGCAAGAAGGGCAAGATCGCGGGGTGCATGGTCATCGACGGCCGCGTGACATCGCGCGCTCGATCCCGCATAAAGCGCGAAGGCGACGTGGCTTACGAAGGTTCTGTGGCTTCCTTGAAGCGCTTCCAGAACGACGCTTCCGAGGTCCGCGACGGGCAGGAGTGCGGCATCCGTCTTGCGGATTTCTCCGATTACCGCGTCGGCGACGTCATCGAGTTCTACGAGATGGAGAACATCGCTCAGCAGTTGTGATCGGGGTCCGCCTGTTCCTGAAGACTTAATCAACTATCGAGTGGGCGATCATGGGTGTTAAGCGTCTGGTCCGCGTCAACGAACTCATCAAGCAGGAAGTGGCGGCCGCCCTCTACCGCGTCATGAACGAGCGTGGGTTCGACCTCTCGGCGGTGTCCGTCACGCACGTCATCACCAGCAGCGATCTCCGCACGGCGCGCGTCCTGGTTTCCATCCGCGATCACGAGAAGCAGCGCGACGCCATGATCGGCCAGATCCAGCACCACAGCGGCGCCATCCAGTCCATCGTAAGCAAGAACGTGATCATCAAGTACACGCCCCGGCTCACCTTCGAGCTCGATCAGTCCGTGGAGCAGGGCGACCGGGTCCTCCAGATCATCTCCGAGATGGAAACCCCGTCCGACGCCGCCGAAGGCGCCGGTGAGGAGAACGAGCCCGGCGCTTCGACCGACCCCCGATGAAATTCAAGCGACAATCCCCGCCTCTCGGCGAGCTCGATGCGCTCGACGGATTGGTCCTCGTGGACAAGCCGGCGGGTCCGACCTCGCACGACATCGTCGACGAAATCCGCCGATGCTTCCGCTTGGAGAAGGTGGGCCACGGCGGCACGCTGGATCCCATGGCGACCGGCCTCCTGATCATCCTTCTGGGCCGCGGAACCAAGCTCTCCAACTACGTCATGGGCGCCGACAAGGTCTACGAAGGACTCATGCATCTCGGCGTTTCGACGGATACGGAAGATCTTGATGGCAAGGTGGTTGCGGAAGCGGATTGCGGCGGAGTGACCCGGGAAAGCGTCGAGCGAGAGATGGCTAAACTCATCGGCGACCAGATGCAGACGCCGCCGATGGTTTCGGCGGTCAAGCTGGACGGCGTGCCTCTGTACAAGCTCGCACGCAAGGGGAAGACGGTCGAGCGCGAGCCGCGCCTGATCCACGTCTACGAGTTCAAGCTTCTCGACTTCAACCTGCCGTGGGTCCGTTTTCGTCTTCGCTGCACCAAGGGCACATATGTCCGGACGCTGTGCGCGGACATCGGCCGTACGCTGGGATGCGGCGCCTACCTCGAGCAGCTGCGCAGGACCGAATCGGGATCCATGAAGGTTGAGAACGCGATCGGCTTCGAGGAGATTCTGAAGCTGGACGCCGGCCAGCTGTCGGAGCATGTTATTCCGATACACCAGCTGCTGATCGACAAGATGAACGCATGAGAATCACGCAACAGTTGGACGATCTTCGCCTCGAGGGACGGCCGGTGGTCCTTGCGGTCGGATCGTTCGACGGCGTGCACCTGGGCCATCAGCGCGTCATCGGGCTTGCCGTCGAAATGGCCCGCAAGGCCGGCGGCGAAGCATGGGTTCTCACGCTCGATCCCCATCCTCTGAAGGTCCTGAAGCCGGAAGCCGCGCCGCCGCTGATCACGTCCACCCATCACAAGGTACGCCTGATCGAGGAGCTCGGGGTCGACGGATGCGTGGTCATGCCGTTCACGCCGGAGGTTGCCGGCGAGGAGCCCGATCGCTTCCTCAAGCGCCTGAAGCAGACGGTGCCCGGCCTTTCCGGCCTCGTGGTCGGGGAGAACTGGACCTTTGGCCATCGCGGCCGCGGCGACGTGGCCCTGCTCAAGAAACTGGCGCCGGGCCTTGGGTTCGAGGCGACCATCGTCGAGCCCGTTCTGTGGAAGGGCGCAGTGATCTCCAGCACGAGAATCCGCCAAGCGGTTGCGAAGGGCGAGCTCGAGGACGCGCGGGAAACGCTCGGCCGGCCCTTCAGCATCCTGGGCACCGTCGTCGGAGGCAAGCGGCTCGGGCGCCAGCTCGGGTTCCCGACCGCCAACCTCGATCCGCACAACGAGGTCCGCCCGCCCGGCGGCGTGTATGCCGTGCATGTTCTTGTCCATGAGCGGCGCTTCAACGGCGCGGCGTTCCTCGCGGAAATCCGCGAAGCGCAGGGCACGCCGTCGGGGTTCGTGACGGAAGTCTATATCATGGATTTCGACGGCGACATTTACGGCGCGGACATCGAGGTGCTCTTTATCGAGCGGATGCGGGCCGCGAAACATTTTGATTCCCGCGCCGCGCTCAAGAAGCAGATCGGCCTGGATGTGGAGAAGGCCCGGGACATTCTCGAAACAAAGGCATGAGCCTCCTGGTCAAAGGCGGAACGGTCGTCACGGCGGAGAAGATATTTCCCGCCGACGTGTTCTGCGAGAAGGAGCAGATCACGCGGGTCGGGCCGAACCTCGAAGCGCCCGCGGGCGCCACCGTGATCGACGCGGAAGGCAAGTACGTCTTTCCCGGGTTCGTCGATCCGCACGTCCACGTCTACCTTCCCCTGAAGACGACCTGTTCGAAGGACACCTATGAGACGGCCAGCCGCGCGGCGCTGATGGGCGGCACGACGTGCTTCATCGACTTCTGCACCCCCGAGCGCGGGCAGGACCCGCGGGCCGCCCTCGATCTCTGGGATTCGAAGAGCGAAGGGAAGTCGTTCTGCGATTACTCGTACCACCTCGCGGTGACCTGGTTCGACGCGCGCGCCGCTTCGCTCATCCGCGAGGTGATCCTGCGCGGAATCCCGTCCTTCAAGATCTACCTCGCGTACAAGGGCAGCGTGAACATCGCCGATGACGAGCTCGCCGGCGTGCTCAAGCTGGCGAAGGACAACGGCGTCCTCACGATGGGCCATTGCGAAGATGCCGACGCCGTCGATGCGCTCCAGAAGAAGCTCGTGGCGGAGGGGCGGAAGGGGCCGCAGTGGCACTACGTCAGCCGTCCGCCGGATATCGAAGCGCTCGGGACGAAACATTTTCTCGAGGCGGCGGCGAAGGTCGGCGCGCCCGCGTACGTCGTGCATCTCAGCTGCGAGGAGGCGTTTCGGGAGGCCATCGCCGCGCGCAGGCGCGGCGGAAAGGTCTGGATCGAAACGCTGATTTCGTTCCTGCTTCTCGATAAGAGCTACGCCGAACTCCCGGACTTCGAGGGCGCCAAGTATGTCGTGTCGCCGCCGCTGCGCGAGAAAAAGAACCAGGATGTTCTCTGGACGGCCCTGAGGGAAGGCGCCATCAATGTCGTGGCCAGCGATCACGCCCCCTTCGACTTCGCCCGGCAGAAGTCGCTGGGCCGGGACGATTTCACGAAGATTC
The DNA here is from genome assembly GCA_964421535.1 of uncultured Verrucomicrobiota bacterium. Lineage (GTDB taxonomy): Bacteria > Verrucomicrobiota > Kiritimatiellia > CAIQIC01 > JAGNIJ01 > CALMZY01. The sequence goes on from CAYQYB010000005.1 coordinate 11,407, forward strand.
CGAACGGCATGCCCACGCTTGAAGATCGCGTCAAACTGCTGTTCACCTACGGCTACAAAGAAAAACGGATCGATCTGCGACGGCTCGTGGACGCGGCGAGCACGACGCCCGCCAGGCTGTTCGGGCTCTATCCGCGGAAGGGCGCCGTTCAGGCCGGAAGCGATGCGGACCTCGTGATCTACGACCCCAACTACGTCGGAACGATCTCGCATCGTACGCACCACATGAACGTGGATTACAACCCGTTCGAGGGCTTCGTCGTCCGCGGCCGCCCCAGCACGGTCATCGTCCGCGGCCGGATCGCCGTGCGCGAAGGCCGTTTTGTCGGGACGACGGGGTGGGGGCGCTTCGTTCCGCGCACGCCGGGACAGGCATCTTAGCTCTTGCGGGTGCCGGACGCTTTTCACAGAATGGCAGGCCTTTGATCGAAAACACGGGGAGGCTGAACGCATGAACTCGAATTCGTTGTCCAAGGGAGCGTGGCTGCTGATTATTCTCGGGCTTGTTGTGGTGGCGGCGCTGGGTATCCGGACCATCAGCAACAGCGATTTCTGGTTGCACCTGGCCATGGGCCGGCAGGTTGCGGAGGCCGGAGCGCAGAAGGCCGACACATCGACGTTCACGGTGGCCGGAACTCCCTGGGTCAACTCGTCGTGGCTCTATGACCGCATCCTTTTCGCCCTTTGGAGCCTGGGCGGAGCGCCGTTGGTGATCCTTCTGCACGCCGCGGCGGCGGTCCTCGCGTTCGCGCTTCTGATCCCCCCGGCGCGAAAGTGGGCCGGCGGCGCGTCCCTCTCGATGGCGCTGGTCCTGGGCGCGTGGCTGTTGGCTCCCCGGTTCACCATCGCGCCGCACGTCGCGGCATTTCCGCTGGCGGCCGCGTTTGTCATGCTGCTTTCCGAGCCCCGGAAATCCTGGGTGCTTTGGGCGGTTCTCCTGCCCGCGCAGGTGATCTGGGTGAACATCCACCCGTCGTTCGTGCTGGGGCCGGTGATCTGCGCTGTCTTCGCGGTGCAGTTCTGGATCGCGTCCCGGTCGGGTGACGTTGCCGATTTCGACCGGTTCATGCAGGCGCTCTGGCTCACCCTTGCCACGCTCCTCGCGGGGCTCGTGAATCCTTACGGGTTGGCGCTGTACGCGCACGGGATCGTTTCCCTGTCGAGCGGCGCATTCAAGTTCGTCCAGGAATGGATCTCGCCGTTCAGCGGGCAGTTCCCCGGCTCGGCGCTTCCGAAGCATATCGTGACGCTGGCCCTGATCGTGGGCGCCGGCGGGCTGATCGCCGAGAAGAGAAACCTTCCCATCGGCATCACGACGCTCGCGGTCGCCAGCGCGTTCCTGATCATCCTGTTCCCGCGCAACGTGGAGTGGATGGCCCTGCTTGCGTTTCCTTTCCTCGCGCTCAGCCTCAACTCGATCGGCGCGCTCGCGGCGGGAGGCCTTCGCTCCTTGACGAAGCAGAGCTCCGATGGCAATCCGATCGCGGCTTCGCTGGCCGTGATCTTGGCGGTCCTGTCCATTCTGGGCATCGTCACGAACGCATGCTACGTCCATGCCGGAAGCGCGTCCGTGTTCGGCCTCGGCACGGAGTATGACCTGTTCCCGCGTGCGGCGTCCAAGGTCATCGAGCGGCCCGATTTTCCGGCGCGCGCCGTGAACATGGCGTCGGACGGCGGGTTCCTCGCGTGGGAGCATCCGAACCGGGCCATCTTCACGGACCAGCGCGCGAGCCTCTACGGGGGCGAGTTCTACCGGGCGCTGAACAAGTGTCTCGCCGGCGAGGAGAACGCGTGGCAGACGATCCTGGAAAAATGGAATCCGGAAGCCGTCATCATGAACTGCTCCATTCCGTTCGCCGCCAACGGGGTTCGCCTGCTGTTGCAGGATCCGAGCTGGTCGCTGGTGTACTTTGACGGCACGGCCGCCATCCTCGTCCGTGCCATCTCCGAGAATCAGCCGCTCATCCAGGATGCGCAGATCAAGGACTCCGGCTTGCAGCTGATTGAAAGGGAGCGCCAGCGCGCGTTGAAGGCGACGAGCAAACAGGTCCTGCCGCGCCTGATGGGCGCGGGCGAGTTGTTCCTCGCCCTCGGCCGCTATCCGGAGGCCGAGTCGATCTACGGCGCGCTGACGCGGTGCACACCGATGCTCGGCCGGGTGTGGATCAACCTCGGGATCGCGCAGGCGGAGCAGGGCAAGTCGCAGGAAGCGGTGGCCACCCTCAAGCACGCGTGCGACATCGCCCCGAAGGAAGTTTACGCGTGGATTTCCCTGTACCGGGCAGCCCGGATCGCCGGCCTCGAGGACGAGGCCCGCTTTGCCATCGAGAAAGCGGCCAAGGTCAACAGCACCGCAACGGCGCTGTTCAAGCGTTCCGAGCAGCGCGCCGCGGAAGAGGCCCAGTCGGGCGCGAAGCCGGCGGCTCAGTAAACGAGCTCGCCCTGGAAAACGTGGACGGCCGGCCCGAGCAGCGTCACGGCGCGCGCGCCGTCCGCGGTCAGTTCGTAGTTCACCTGCAGCAGGTCGCCGCTCGCCGGCGTGATCTTGACCGGCGCGCGGACGAGGCCCAGCTTCCCGGCGATCAGCCCGCAGGCGGTTATTCCCGTGCCGCAGGCCAGCGTTTCGCCTTCCACGCCGCGCTCGTACGTGCGCACGCGCAGCGAATCGGGCCCCGTGACCTGGATGAAGTTCGCGTTCGTCCCGGCCGGCGCGAAGTCGGCGTGGTAGCGGATGCGCGACCCCATCTTCTGCACGTCGATGGCATCAAGATTTTCGACGCTCACGACCGCGTGCGGCACGCCCGTGTTCACGAACGAGCAGGCGAGAGGCTGGTTGTCGATCGTCAGCGTCCGGCTCATGCGCCAGTCCTTCGGCTCCGTCATGTGAAGAAGCACCTGGTCGCCGCGCACGTCCGCGCGCACGATGCCGGCGGGCGTTTCGATGGACATGGACGCCGGCGCCGCGCCGATTTCATGCGCGAGCCGCGCGATGCACCTCGCGCCGTTTCCGCACATGTCCGCCTCGCCGCCGTCGGGGTTGAAGAACCGCATGCGGATATCCGCCTTCGCGGACGGCTGGATCAGCAGCATGCCCTCCGAGCCCACGCCCGTGCGCCGGGCCATGATCCGCGCGAGCCATTCCGTTCTGCCGACGGGGAACGTCTGCGCGCGGTCGTCGATCAGGACGAAATCGTTCGCCGCACCGTGCATTTTCCAGAAATGAAATTTCGCTGTCATATGAGGATGGGAAAATACCCCGTTCCATCCCCCGAAACAAGAGTCAACCATGGAGCGAGGCCGCTGAGGGCCCTTGTTGCAGGGGTTTCTTCTCGACTTCGAAAGAGCGGCATTTTAGAAGGTGAGACCGTTCCTGAATGGTTTTCGAAGGAGACTGCGTATGGCGGAAGAACTTCAGTATCTCATCGAGCGTATCCAGAAGGAAGCCGTGGATTCCGCCGAACAGCAGGCGGCCCAGCTGATTGCCCGGTCGAAGGAAAAGGCCGCGGCGATCGTCAAGGAGGCGGAGGAGAAGGCCGCCGCGATTCTCCTCAAGGCCGAGCAGGACGCGCAGGTCTTCACCGAGCGCAGCATGCGCACGCTGGACCAGGCCGCGCGCGATCTTCTGATCACCGTGGGGCAGGGCGTGGAGAACATCATCGCGGACATCGTGGCCGAGGCGGCCGGCGAGGCGCTCAAGCCGCAGGTGCTCGAGGAGATGCTGGTCAAGATCGCCGGGGCCTATGCCGAGAAGATGGGCGAGGAAAGCCGCGTCGAAATGCTCGTCAGCCCGGCCGACCAGCAGGAACTGGTGAAGTTTTTCGCGGAGCGCTACCGGCAGAAGCTGATCCACGGCATCGCGCTCCACGCGGACAACAACATCGTCAAGGGATTCAAAGTATCCTGCGCGGACGGGCATGCCTTCCACGATTTCACCCGCGAGGCGATCGCGGAATCGCTCGCTCACTTCCTGCGCCCCAAGCTGGCGGAGATCGTGCGTCGCGCTGCGGGGAACTCCAAGGACAGGCCCGCGTGAAGCCCTACTACCTCATCGCCTCGTTCCCGACCCTGATCCTCGGAGAGCCGCCGCCTCTCACTCCGGAAAAACTGGCGGACCAGTGCCGCCCGCTGCTGGACGCCGCGGAGCGCGCCGAACTGGAGGGAGTGCTCGAAGGCCGGATGCACTCGCTGACGTCCGATTTCGCGCGGCGGTGGCATATCCGCGACACGACGATCCGCAACGCCGTGGCGCGCGCCCGCGCCGGCCGGCTCGGCGTCGAGCCGGCCGCCTGGCTCCGGCCGCAGGAGGGCTTCGACACGTTCGCCGAAACGGCGGTCGCGGATGCGTTCACCAAGCCGGGCCCGCTCGACCGCGAACTGGCCATCGACCGTTTTCGCTGGCAGTTTCTCGATGAAGTGGCTTTCGCGGACCCGTTCAGCTTCACCGCCGTGCTCGCCTACGCCGCGAAGCTGCGCATGGCCCTGCGCTGGGCGGGGATGAAGGCCGAAGCGGGCCGCGGGAATTTGAAGGAACGGGTCGAGGAGATCGAGGGCCTGCCGGTCGCGGCCGGACAGGCTTGATTTTCCAAGGATTGGAAAAACGGGCGGATTTTTTTCCAAGGTTTGGAAAAAGGCCGCCGCCGGACATTTTATGAGCGCCAAAATCGGACGAATTATCGGTGTGAACGGCAACCTGCTGACCGTCGAGTACGAGGGATCGGTCGTGCAGAACGAGGTCGCGTACGCGCACGTCGGCGATCTGCGCCTCAAGGCCGAGGTGATCCGCGTTCGCGGGTTCTACGCGGAACTGCAGGTGTTCGAGGATACGACCGGGCTCAAAGTCGGCGACACCGTGGACTTCACCGGCGAGTTGTTGTCCGTGGAGCTCGGGCCCGGGCTGCTGACGCAGATCTACGACGGCCTTCAGAACCCGTTGCCGGAGCTGGCCGCGAAGTGCGGGTTCTTCCTCCAGCGCGGCACGTATCTCAAGGCGCTGGATCGCGCGAAGAAGTGGGCGTTCACGCCGGCGGCGAAGCCGGGCGACTCCGTGGCCGCGGGCCAGACGCTCGGCACGGTCCCCGAGGGGATCTTCAGTCATCACATCATGGCGCCGTTCCGCCTGCGCGGCGGATTCACCGTCGCGGAGATCGCGCCGGCGGGCGAGTACACGGTCGAGCACGTCATCGCGCGGCTCCGCAACGAGGACGGCGAGGAGGTCCCGGTCGCGATGATGCAGACCTGGCCGGTCAAGATTCCGATCCGGTGCTACGCCGAGCGCCTGCGCCCGTCCGAGCCGCTGGTCACCAAGATCCGGATCATCGACACGTTTTTCCCCGTGGCGCGCGGCGGCACGTACTGCATTCCCGGCCCGTTCGGCGCGGGCAAGACGGTGCTCCAGCAGATCACGAGCCGCCACGCGGACGTGGACATCGTGGTGGTCGCGGCGTGCGGCGAGCGCGCGGGCGAGGTGGTGGAGACCCTGCGCGAGTTCCCGGAGCTGACCGACCCGCGGACGGGCAAGTCGCTGATGGAGCGCACGCTGATCATCTGCAACACGAGCTCGATGCCGGTCGCCGCGCGCGAGGCGTCCGTGTACACGGCCGTGACGATCGCGGAGTACTACCGGCAGATGGGCCTCGGCGTGCTCCTGCTCGCGGACTCGACCTCGCGCTGGGCGCAGGCGCTGCGCGAGGTGTCGGGACGCTTGGAGGAGATCCCGGGCGAGGAGGCGTTCCCCGCGTACCTCGAGTCGGTCATCGCCTCGTTCTACGAGCGCGGCGGGATCGTGCGGCTGAGCGACGGGCGGACGGGCTCGGTGACGATCGGCGGGACGGTCAGCCCCGCGGGCGGCAATTTCGACGAGCCGGTGACGCAGGCCACGCTGAAGGTGGTCGGCGCGTTTCACGGGCTCTCGCGCGAGCGCTCGGACGCGCGGCGCTACCCGGCGATCCATCCGCTGGACAGCTGGAGCAAGTACCCGGGCGTCGTGTCCGCCGAGGACGTCGCCGCCGCGCGCGGGTTCCTGCGCCAGGGCAACGAGGTCAACCAGATGATGAAGGTCGTGGGCGAGGAGGGCACGACCCTCGACGATTTCATCGTCTATCTGAAGGGCGAGTTCGTGGACAACGCGTACCTCCAGCAGGACGCGTACCACGAGGTGGATGCGGCCACGCCCGCCGACCGCCAGAAGCACGTGTTCGCGCGGATCGCGAAGATCCTGCGCACGAAGATGAGGTTCGAGAACAAGGATGCCGCGCGCCGCTTTTTCCAGCGGCTCACCCAGCTCTTCAAGGATTGGAACCGCGAGGCCATGGCCGCGCCCGGGTTCAAGGAGCGCGAATCGCGCGTGGAGAAGATGGTCGCGGAGGTGACGGACTATGCATAAGGTGTACCATCGCATCGACCAGGTCGCCGGCAACGTGATCACGGTCCACGCGACCGGGGTCAGCTACCGGGAGCTGGCCCAGGTGACGTCGGCGCAGGGCGTGTCGCTCGCGCAGGTGATCCGGCTCGAGGGCGACCGCGTGTCCCTCCAGGTGTTCGCGGGCACGCGGGGCATCGCGACGGATTCGCAGGTCCGCTTCCTCGGCCACACGATGCAGGTGCCGTACTCGGAGGCCCTGCTCGGCCGCGTGTTCACCGGGAGCGGCCGGCCGCGCGACAAGGGGCCGTCCGTCGCGGGCCACGCGACGGATATCGGCGGCCCGTCCGTGAATCCCGCCAAGCGCATCATCCCGCGCCATATGGTGCGCACGGGCATCCCGATGATCGACCTGTTCAACACGCTGGTCGAGTCGCAGAAGCTGCCGATCTTCTCCGTCGCCGGCGAGCCGTACAACGCGCAGCTGGCCCGCAGCGCGCTCCAGGCCGAGGTGGACGTCATCATTCTCGGCGGCATGGGGCTCAAGCACGACGACTATCTTTTCTTCCGCGACCACCTGGAGGAGCACGGCGCGCTGTCCCGCTCCGTGCTGTTCGTCCACACCGCGGCGGACCCGATCGTCGAGTGCCTGCTGGTGCCGGACATCTCGCTCGCCGTCGCGGAGCGGTTCGCCCTCGAGAACAAGCGCGTGCTCGTCCTGCTGACCGACATGACGAATTTCGCCGACGCGCTGAAGGAAATCGCGATCACGATGGAGCAGATTCCTTCGACCCGCGGCTACCCCGGCGACCTCTACAGCCAGCTCGCGGCCCGCTACGAGAAGGCTGTGGACTTCGATACCGCCGGCTCGATCACGATTCTGTCGGTCACCACGATGCCGGGCGACGATGTCACGCATCCCGTCCCCGACAACACCGGCTACATCACGGAGGGCCAGTTCTACCTCCGCAACGGGCGCATCGAGCCGTTCGGTTCGCTGAGCCGGCTGAAGCAGCTGGTGAACAAGAACACGCGCGAGGACCACCGCACGATCATGAACACGATGATCCAGCTCTACGCGGGGTTCAAGGAGACCCTCGAAAAGCAGGCGATGGGCTTCCGCATGAGCGCGTGGGACGGGAAGCTTCTGAAATACGGGGAGCGGTTCGAGCGCGAGATGATGGACCTGGGCGTGAACGTGCCGCTCGAGCAGGCGCTCGACAACGGCTGGCGCATGCTCGCCGAATGTTTTGAGCCCGAGGAGACGGGGATTCCGACCCGGATGATCGAGTCGTTCTGGCCGGGGAAGACAGAGATCAGAGCGTCCTAGACTCAGGTTTCAGGTTTCCGCTTTCAGGTTTCGAAGGATGGCCAAGGTCAAACATACGAAGACGGCGCTCAAGGCCCAGCGCGATTCGCTGCGCCGTTTTGAGCGCTATCTGCCGACCCTCCAGCTGAAGAAGCAGCAGCTCCAGGTGGAGGTGCGACAGGTCGAGATCCGCATGGAGGAGAAGGAGGCCGCCGAGAGCCTCCTGCGCTCCGGGATCGAGGCCTGGATACGGCTGTTCGGAGAGCCGTTCGATTTCCCGAAGCATCTGCGCGTGGAACGGATCGAACAGACAACCGGCAACATCGCCGGCGTGAATATCCCGGTCCTGCAGAGGGTCGTTTTTCAGCGCACGCCGTGGGACCTGTTCGAGACGCCGTCCTGGGTGGATGACGGCCTTCTGGCCCTGGAGGAACTGATCCGGATCCGTGCCGAGCGGCGGTTCCTCGAGGAGGAGCGGCGCCTGCTGGCGGAGGAACTGCGGGTGACGAGCCAGCGCGTGAATCTGTTCGAGAAGGTGAAGATCCCGGAATGCCGCGAGAACATCCGCGTGATCCGGATCTTCCTCGGCGACCAGCAGACGGCCGACGTCGCGCGCGGCAAGCTCGCGAAGGGGCGCACGATCGAAAAGGTGAGGGCGGCATGATCGTCCGGATGAACAAGGTGGTCCTGCTGTGCACCGCGGGCTCGCGCGACCGGACGCTCGACGCGTTGCGCGAGCTCGGCATCCTTCATCTGGTGCCGGTCCAGCCGCCCGCGGGCGAGGACCTTGACCGCGCGCGCGAGCGCGTGTTCCGCGTCCGCCACGCGCTCGATGTCCTGCCGAAGCATCCCCGGGCGGTGCCGTCGGGCCGGGACGCCGAGGCGGTGGTCAAGGAGATCTGGGACCTGCTGCACCAGCGGCGCGAGGAGGAGGCGGCCCTCGACCTGCTCGATCACGAGAGGAAAAGGATCGAGCCGTTCGGATCGTTCGACCCCGAGGCGCTTCGCAGGCTGCGGGATCACAACGTCACCGTGCGCCTGTACGCCGTTCCGCGGCGGCAGCACGTCGCGATCCCGGAGGGCGCCGTCAAGGTGGTCATCCGCGAGGACAAGACGACGAGCTGCTTCGCGCTGGTCGGACGGGGCGACGTGAAGCTGGACGTGCCGGAGTTCCGGCTCCCCGAGCTGTCGCTCGACGAGATCGAACGGCGCATCGACCGGAAAAGGGAATCCCTGGCGGCCATCGCGCGCGGGTTCGAGGCGTTTGCGGGCGACCGCCTGGTCGTGGAACGCCTTGCGGCGGAGGTGGACGAGCAGGCGCAGTTCCTCGAGGCGCGCGCGGGCATGGGAGCGGCGCGGCCGGTGGTCTACCTCTCCGGGTTCTGTCCCGTCGGGCGCGTGGACAGCCTGCGTGCCGCGGCGGCGCGCAACCACTGGGGGCTCGTGATCAGCGAGCCCTCGCCCGGCGAGCGGGTGCCGACGCTGATCCGGAACCCGAAATGGGTCCGGCCGATCCGCGTCGTGTTCGACATGATCGGCGTCACGCCCGGCTACGACGAGATCGATATCAGCGCGTCGTTCCTCCTTTTCCTGAGCCTGTTCTTCGCGATGATCGTCGGGGACGCGGGCTACGGGATCCTGTTTCTGGCGATGACTCTTTGGGCGCGCCGAAAGTTCAGGAGCGCGCCGCCGCAGCCGTTCACCCTGCTCAAGATCCTGAGCGTGAGCACGATCGCCTGGGGCGTGCTGACCGGAAACTACTTCGGGATCGTCAACGTGCCGGCCCCGCTCGCGCGCCTGCGGCTCGACTGGCTCAACGATCCGGACAACGTCATGCTGCTGTGCTTCTACATCGGGGCGCTTCACCTGACCGTCGCCCATGCGTGGAACGCCCTCGTGTCGATCAACAGCCCGCGCGCGGTGGCCCAGCTCGGGTGGATCTGCACCACGTGGACGATGTTCTTCGCCGCGCGCTTCATGGTGCTTGGGCATCCATTCCCGCCCGTGATGCTGTGGGTGTTCTGCGCCGGCGTGATCGCCATCGTCCTGTTCATGACGCCCGTCCGGGACCTGAAGGCCGAGTGGTTCAACCACGTGGTCCTTCCCCTGACGCTGGTCAGCAACTTCGTGGACGTGGTGTCGTACCTGCGCCTGTACGCGGTGGGCGTCGCCGGCGTGGCCGTGGCGTCCTCGTTCAATGCGATTGCCGTCGGCGGCGTCAAGGGGGTGCTGTCGGGCCTGGCCGCCGCGCTGATCCTGTTTGTCGGGCACGCGCTGAACATCGTGCTGTCGGCGATGGGCGTGCTGGTGCACGGCGTGCGTCTCAACACGCTTGAGTTTTCGTCGCATATTGGGATGCAGTGGAAGGGATTTGCCTACAGGCCGTTCGCGCGAGCGCCGCAATCTCAAACCGGAATGCCGGCGGAAGATCCGGCGGTATGAGTCGAATACGACGATTCAAGAAGCAACAAGCCAGAAAAGGAGAAACAAATGGACGCTGAAGCCATGGTCGGTCTTGGAAAGCTGGGGGCCGACGCGGCCCTCGCGCTCGCTGCCATCGGGTCCTCGTTGGGCATCGGGGCGGCGGGCGCTGCTGCGGTGGGTGCGTGGAAGCGATGCTACGCCCACAACAAGCCGGCGCCGTTCATCCTCGTGACGTTCGTCGGGGCCCCGCTTTCGCAGACGATTTACGGGATGATCCTGATGAACAACATCATCCGGGGTGCCGCGCAGAACCCGACCCTGTGGCCGGCATTGCTGGGAGCAGGCGTTCTGGGGGGGATGGCGATCGGATTCTCCGCCTGGTTCCAGGGCGTGATTGGAGCCGCGGCGGCGGATGCACAGGGCGAAACGGGGCAGGGATTCGGCAGTTATCTCATGGCGCTTGGCATCGCCGAAACCGTCGCCCTGTTTGTTATGGTTTTCATCGGCGCGGCGATCAAGTAGTATCCGGCGCTTTTGAAAGGAAGAACGTGTCGATGGATATCCAGTCTCTGTTCGCGGAACGTATCGGCGGGGCCCGGTTCGGGCTCGGCAACGAGATTTACAAGTTCGAGAAGATCAAGCGCGCGAAGGTCGCGGCGCTGAAGGCGCACCCGAACGTGGAGCTGCTGGATTTCGGCGTGGGCGAGCCCGACCAGCTCGCGCCGTTCCCCATTCGCGAGGCGCTGAAAAAGGCGGTGGACGATCCCGCGAACCGCGGCTATGCCGACAACGGCATCCGCGAGTTCCGCAACGCGGCCGCGCGGTACATGAAGGAATTCTTCGGGGTCGCGGACCTTGATCCCAACACCGAGATCAACCACAGCATCGGCTCGAAACCGGCGCTGGCGATGTTGCCGCTGTGCTTCGTCAATCCCGGCGACACCGTCCTCGTCACCGTGCCCGGCTATCCCGTTCTCGGCACGCACTCGGCGTACCTGGGCGGGAAGGTCGTGAAGATTCCGCTCCGCCGCGAGAACGGCTTTTTCCCGGACCTGAAGAAGATCGGGGCTGCGGAATTGAAATCCGCGAAGCTGTTCTACGTGAACTACCCCAACAACCCGACCGGCACCGCGGCGACGGAGGCGTTCTTCGACTCGCTGATCGAGTTCGCGGCGAAGCACAACATCCTGATCGTGCAGGACGCGGCGTACGCCACGCTCATTTACGGCCGCGAGCGGCTTTCGATCCTCGGCCGGCCCGGCGGCAAGGACGTCGCGGTCGAGCTTCACTCGATGAGCAAGAGCTACAACATGACCGGCTGGCGGCTGGGGTTCGTCGCGGGCAACGCGAAGGCCGTGAAGGCGTTTGCCGAGGTCAAGGACAACACGGATTCGGGCCAGTTCAAGGCGATCCAGCTGGCCGCGTGCGCGGGCATCGCGGACAAGCCGCTGTCCGATGCGATCAAGAACCATTACGAGCGCCGCCTGAAGAAACTCGTGGCCGTGCTCAGGAAGTGCGGGTTCGATGCCGCGATGCCGGGCGGGACATTTTACCTGTATGTCCCGGCGCCGAAGGGGGCGGGGTCGGCGAAACTTGCGACGGCGGAGGACGCGTCGCAGCACCTCATCCGCGAGCACTCGATTTCGACGGTGCCGTGGGACGATGTCGGCGCGTTCCTGCGTTTCTCGGCGACGTTCGAGTCGAAGAGCGACGCGGACGACGACCGCGTGCTGGCGGAACTGGAGCGGAGATTGGGAGAGGCGAAGTTACAATTCTAAAGCTCGACACTTGACCCTTGACGCTTGGCTCCATAAGCCAAGTGTCCAGCGTCCAGCGTCAAGGAACCATATGAGCGAAAAAGTCCTGCATAGCGCGAAGCTCGGCAAACAACTCTCCGTGTTCGTCGAAGACCAGCCCGGAACGCTGGCGGCGGTCACGAGCCTGCTCGGCAAAAACGGAATCAACATCTACGCGTTGACCCTGGCCGAGGGCCTGGGGCACGGCTACGTGCGCATGGTCGTGGACAAGCACGACGAGGCGGTGAAGGCGCTGCGCGCGGCGGAAGAGCTGACGATCGAGCGCGACGTGATTCTCCTCGAGCTTTCCAATGCGCCCGGCAGCCTGGGCCGTGTGGCGGGCGCGCTCGGCGCCGCCGGGGTCAACCTCGAGTACGCTTACTGCGCGGGCGGGCCCAGCGTGGACAAGGGGCTCGTCGTGGTCAGGGCAGGGGATTCGGCGAAGGCGCTGAAGGTGCTGCAGAAGCTGCTCTAAAGAGTCCAAAGTCTAAAGTCCAAGGTCCAAAGTCTGCGCCCGACAACTTTGGACTTCAATCCGCCCTCGTCTCCCAAGGCTTGCGCGAGCTTCCGTTTCTCCGGCAAGGCTTCGAAGTGACCTGCACGTACACGCTGTCCTCGCCGAGTTCGTGCTCCACCTCGCGCACGAGCTCGGGCGTGGCGCCGACCTTGAACGCGGTGTGCGTCTCCACGAAAACTTTCTCCCCCGTGGGGAACTGCAGGCAGAGGGTGAGCGGCGTGTCGCCGGGATAGCGCCCGAGGATCTCCTTGATCTTCCAGAGCTTCGACTCCTCGAGCTCCGAGGCGGGTATGTGGATGCTGACGCGGTCGGTGAAATACTTGTGCACGTCCTTCAGCGGGTAAACCTCGGCCGCCTTGATCTTCAGCTGGTCCTGGTCCTTGGAGAGCTCGCCGCAGACCATCACGGGCGCCTCGTCCTGGAGATACACGCCGTAGTCCTCGAACGAGCTGGGGAACACGATCACCTCGATCGCCCCGTCCAGGTGCTCCAGCCGGAACACGGCCATCGGCTTCTGGTCCTTCTTGGTGAAGCGCTTCTGGAGCTGGGAGACGAGGCCGCCGATGCGCGTCACCGTCCCGGCCTCCATCTCGTGAAGCTTCGACGAGTCCGCGAGATTGTATTTCTTCAGCTGCCACTCGAAATGCGACAGCGGATGTCCGGAGATGTAGAAGCCGAGGAGTTCGCGCTCGGCCGACAGCATTTCGCTCTCGGACCATTTCTCGCCCTGCGGGAGCTCCTCGTCCGACGGCGTCGCCTGCGCCCCGAGCATGTCGAACAGGGAGGCCTGTCCGGCGACGCGGTCGCGGTGGGCGGCCGCGGCGCGGGCCATGGCCTGGTCAATTCCCTTGACGAGGCGCCCGCGCCAGAGGCCCGTGAAGTCGAACGCCCCGCACTTGATGAGGTTCTCCAGCGTGCGCTTGTTCACGATCGACGGGTCGACGCGGGAGCAGAAATCGAGGAACCCCTTGTACGGGCCGTTCTTCGCGCGCTCGGCGATCAGCGCCTCCATGGCGGCGAAGCCGACGTTCTTGACCGCGGCGAGGCCGTACCGGATCTTGTCGCCGAGGGGCTTGAACCGGACGTCGCTGTCGTTCACGTTCGGCGGCAGGACCTCGATGCCCATTTCCTGCGCCTCGGCGACGAGCACGGGCAGCTTCTCCGTGTTTCCGATTTCGCTCGAGAGCAGGGCGGCCATGAACTCGACGGGGTAGTGCGCCTTCAGGTACGCCGTCTGGTACGCGATGACCGCGTACGCGGCGCTGTGGGACTTGTTGAAGCCGTAGCCGGCGAAGCGCTCGATGTTGGCGAAAATTTCCTCGGCCTTCTTCGCGGGGATCTTGTTGGTCTTCGCGCAGCCCTGCACGAACTTCTCGCGCATGGACGCCATTTCCTTCTCGTCCTTCTTGCCCATCGCGCGCCGGAGGATGTCGCCCTGGCCGAGCGTGAAGCCCGCGAGGACGTTGGCCGTCTGCTGGACCTGCTCCTGGTAGAGCATGACGCCGTAGGTTTCCTTCAGGATCGGCTCGAGCAGGGGATGGTCGTACACGAGCTTCACGCGCCCGTTCTTGCGGTTGACGTAGTCGTCCAGCATGTTCATCGGGCCGGGCCGGAAGAGCGCGATCATGGCGATCAGGTCCTCGATCCGCGTGAGGCCGATCCTGCGCAGGAGGTCGCGCATGCCCTTGCTTTCAACCTGGAACACGCCCACGGTGTCCGCGCGGTTGAGCAGGGCGAACGTTTCCGCGTCGTCCATCGGGATCTTGTTCGTGTCCAGTTCGACGCCCCGGGTCGACTTGATGAGGGTGACGGCCTCCTGGATCTGCGTCAGGGTCTTCAGGCCGAGGAAGTCCATCTTGAGCAGGCCGATGGAGCCGATGGGCTTCATCTCGAACTGGGTGATGATCTCCTCTTCCTTGTCGCGCTGGAGCGGCACCAGCTCGATGAGCGGACGCTCGCCGATGACGACGCCGGCGGCGTGCGTTCCGTGGTTGCGCGGGAGCCCCTCCAGCACGCGCGCGTACTTCATGATCCGCTTGGCGTTCGGGTCCTTCTGCGTCGTCTCGCGGAACTCGGGGCTCATCTCGAGCGCCTTCTCCAGCGTGATGCCGGGAGGCTGCTCCGGGATCATCTTGGCCAGCTTGTCGCATTCGTAGAGGGGAATCTCGAGGACGCGGCCGATGTCGCGGATCACCGTCTTGGCGCCGAGCGTGCCGAACGTGATGATCTGCGCGACGTTGTCGCGGCCGTATTTCTGTTTCACATACTCGATCACCTCGCCGCGGCGCGACTGGCAGAAATCGATGTCGAAGTCCGGCGGCGAGACGCGTTCGGGGTTCAGGAACCGCTCGAAGATCAGGTTGTAGTAGAGGGGGTCGATGCCCGTGATGCACAGCGCGTACGCCACGATGCTGCCGGCGCCCGAGCCGCGGCCGGGCCCGACGGGGATTCCATGATCGTGCGCGAAGCGGATGAAATCCCAGACGACGA
>CAYQYB010000006.1:0-25865 GCA_964421535.1 uncultured Verrucomicrobiota bacterium
AAGTCCGAGCCGCTGATGCTGAAAAACGGCACCTTGGCCTCGCCGGCGATGGCCTTCGCGAGCAGGGTCTTGCCCGTGCCCGGCGGACCCACCAGCAGAACGCCTTTCGGGATCCGGCCGCCGAGACGTTGGAACCGCTTCGGGTCCTTGAGGAACTCGACGATCTCCTGCACCTCTTCCTTGGCCTCGTCGACTCCGGCGACATCGTCGAACGTGATCTTGTTCTTGTCGCGGGTCATCAGCCTTGCGCGGCTCTTTCCGAAGCTCATGGCGCCGCGGCCGGCCGAGCGCATCTGGCGGATGAAAAGGAAGTACAGTAACCCGAGGACCAGCAGGAACGGCACCGCGCTGGAAATCACCTGCCAGAGGATCGGGTTCTGGGACTTGATCGAGTAGTAGACCTTGTTCTCGTCCAGCATCGTCTGGAGAGTTTCCAGGCTCAGGACATCAACCTTGAACTTCTTCGGGCGGCCCGTCTTCGCATCCAGGTCAACCAGCTCGCCGCGAACGTAGTACTGGAGGCCGGACGCCTCGTTCACGATCTCGCACTTGCGGACCTTGCCCTCGCGGATCAACTGGGCGAACTCGCTGTAGTCGAGCTTCTTGTAGCGTTCCTGCTGCTGGGAAAACATCTGGAAGACGGTCAGGAACAGGGCGAGCAAGAGAAGCCAGAGGGCCATGCCGCGCATCGGCACGCCTGACTTGCCCTGGCTCGGATCTTTGCGATTGATTTCCATAGCACCTCAACGACACCCGCGTGGCACCCACCGGGATTGGTTACGTTAACATCGCGCGGGCGGCATTGCAACGGGAATGGCTCGGTCAAACCTGGCGGACGTAGATGTGGAGCGCCTTCGCGCGCGAGCCTTTGACCTCCCACCCTCGCGCAATCCGATAGCCGGGGATCCAGACGATCTCGCCCCGGCACTCGAAAACAGGGACACGCTCGCGGCTCGCGCGCGGAACTTTCTGGTCCACGAAGAGGTCCTGCAGCTTGCACGAGCCCGTCATCCCGAAAGGCTTCATCCGGTCGCCGGCTTTCCACGAGCGGACAAGGATCGCGGATCGCCCGACAGCGTCCGCGCCCAGCGATGCGGCGGCGGGCAGGTCGCCGGCCCTTCCTCCCCTCTCCCGGATAACACCGGTCGCCCATTTCGCGACGATTCTCAATCCGCGACCCGGCAGGACCGTTTCGCCGGGCACGGCAATTTTTTCACTGAACGAGCCAGCCGCCTCCGCCGCCTGCTTTTCGAGCGTCAGGTTTTTGTAGCATCGCACGACGCGGTGCGCGCCAGAAACGGGCACCGCCTTCGTACCGCGCGGAGCGACAAGAAGCCGCTCGATGTTCTCAATCGTTTCAAACCCGAGCTGATCGGCGTCCACGCCGCCGGCCACGAGCCACAGCCGCAGGACCCGCCGACGCGCCGCCAGTGGCAGGCCGTTCAGCTTCTCGACGTTCAGCTTGTCCCTCTTCGCTCCCTCAGCGCATTCGCCCCAGAGCCCGCGCGCGATCGAATCCAGCCATTCGTTTTCCTCCCGCAGAAGTTCCGCGGTACGCAGGATCGCCCGCCGCACCTGCGGGTTCAGCTTGGACTCCAGCAGAGGCAGGACCTGGTGCCGGACCCGGTTGCGGAGAAACGTCATGTCGAGGTTGCTCTTGTCCTCCCGCCAGATCAACCCATGCCGGCGAAGGAAGCGGACCGCCTCCGCGTGCGACACGTCGCGGCAGGGACGGATGACGCGCAGGCCGCGCCGGTCGGCGCAATAAGGGATTCCGCTGACCCCCTGCGGCCCTGCGCCGCGCGTCAGCTTGAGCAGAACGGTTTCGACCTGGTCGTCCGCCGTGTGCGCCGTGGCAATGCAGTTCGCGCCGATCTCGCGCGCCGTCTGCTCCAGAAAATCGTACCTCGATTCGCGCGCCGCCATCTCAAGGGAGATGCCCCGCTTGCGCGCGATGAACGGAACATCCGCCCTGCCCTGCACGCAGTTGAGTCCCAGCCGCCACGCGAGCTCGCTCACGAACGCGGCATCCCGATCCGCCGCGCGACCGCGAATCCTGTGATTCAGATGGGCCAGAGTGATCGAGACGCGGTGCTGTCTCCAGAGGAAGTGAAGGGCGTACGCGAGCGCAACGGAATCGGCACCGCCCGACACGGCGACCAGCACGTGATCACCCGCCCGCAGGAGACCGTGCTTCTGAATGGTGTGCTGGACGGTGCGGAGCATGCAACCATGGTTAATGGTTGACGGGGAATGGTCAATGAAGAAAGCGACCCCGCCTCACATGTCCACACTTTATAAAGTGTGGACATCAGCACGATCACGGCAACGAGCGCTGTGTGACAACGTTTCGAGGACGAGTTCGAGGACGACGACGAGGACGAGTTACTCCAGCCGCTTGATGCCGCCCATGTACGGCCAGAGCGGCTCTGGAAGAAGCACGGTGCCGTCCGCCTGCTGACAGTTCTCCAGCAGGGCGACGACGAGGCGGGGCAGAGCGACGCCGGAGCCGTTCAGCGTGTGAACGAGGGCGGCCTTGCCGTCCTTGTTGCGATAACGAATCTGCGCGCGGCGAGCCTGGAAGTCCTCGAAGTTGCTGCACGACGAGACCTCGAGCCACGCGTTCTGGCCCGGCGCCCAGAGCTCGATGTCGTAGCACTTGGCCGCGCCGAAGCCCATGTCCCCGGTGCACAGCAGGACCACGCGATAGGTCAACCCGAGCCGCTTGAGAACGTCCTCGGCATTCTGCACGAGCGTCTCGAGTTCATCGTATGACTTCTCGGGCTCGACGAACTTGACCATCTCCACCTTGTCGAACTGGTGCACGCGGATCATGCCGCGCGTCATCTTGCCGGCCGCGCCCGCTTCGCGGCGGAAGCACGGCGTGTAGGCCGTCAGGTAGATCGGCAGAGGATCCGCGATGATTTCGTCGCGGTAAATGTTCGTCACCGGCACCTCGGCGGTCGGGATGAGGTACAGGTCGTCCGAGGGAACGTGGTACAGCTCCTCGGCAAACTTCGGCAGCTGGCCCGTGCCGCGCATCGACGCCGAGTTGACCACGAACGGAGTCCAGACTTCCTTGTAGCCGTGCTCGTTCACGTGCAGGTCGAGCATGAACTGGATCAGCGCGCGCTGAAGGCGGGCTCCCAAGCCCGACAACAGCGTAAATCCCGCGCCCGACATGCGGGCCGCCCGCTCGAAATCCATGATGCCGAGCTTCGCCCCGATGTCCCAGTGCGGCTTCGGCTCGAAATCGAAATGGCGGGGCTCGCCGTGCTGGCGTACCACCTGGTTGCCCGTCGCGTCCACGCCCACGGGAACGCTGGAGTGCGGAAGGTTCGGAAAGTACAGGAGCGCGCCGGACAGTTTCTCCTCGATCTCACGGATTTTCTGGTCCGTCGCGGTGATCTCGTCGCCGGCCTCGCGCATGGCCTTCTGCATGTCGGCGGCATCCTTGCCGGCCTTCTTCAGCGCGCCGATTTCCTTCGACACCACGTTCCGCCGGTTCTTCAGGACCTCCACCTGCGAAACCATCGCGCGGCGCTCCTTGTCGAGCGCCAGAACGGCATCGAGGTCGACGGTTGCGCCGCGGGTTTCGAGCGCGCGGCGGACATCCGCCTCGCGCTCACGGATGAGTTTGATGTCGAGCATGGGATTCTATCCAGCGAAGGTTACGGAGCGATCGAGGCGTTGTCCATATCGATGCCGACGCCCTTGGCGGCGGCCGCTTGCTGCACGGCGCCCGCGCAGGGAGGACAGTAGTTGCGCCCCTTGGCGTCCAGTTCCTCGTCGGTCGTGTACTGCCACATCGCGCACTGCGGGTTCGGGCAGACCGGCACGCCCATCAGCAGGCCGATGCTCTGCATGACCTCGCGCTCGACGCGCCGGCCCAGGACCTCGGCATCTTCGCCGGCAGGAACAAGCGACTTCACGTTCACCACAGCCTGGTGCTGTTCCGGGAGGAACGACCCGTGGGGCTTGATGTCCGACGACGGGCTGGCAAGAACGATCAGGGCCGCGTCATCGGCGCCCACGCCCTTCGCGCCTTCGGCGGCACAGGCATCCAGCGTCTCGCCCGATGTTTCCACAGCGGGAAGAACGCGGATATTCAGGGCCGTGTTCTCTTTCGCAAAGGCCACCACGCGGTCAACCAGGGCCGAATCCACCGGGCCGACAGCGACAACGGCAATGGACTTCGCAGCCGGCGCAGGGGCCGGGGCCGCCTCGTCCGCACTCAACGCACAGACTGAGGTCAATGTCATCACGCACAGAATACCGGCGATCACCTTCTTCATGATTCCTCCCGTTGTTGTAAGCGTTCCAAAAATCCCGCCTGCAAGCAGTCGTAGGTGATGATTAATAAGAAATCGCGCAAGGGAAAGCAATAACAGGCCGAAGCAACGGTAACGGTCACTCGCCCGTCGAGTCTTCCTTCGGGGCCGGCTCCAGCAACTTCATCAGGGCCGGATACCGGGGGTCTTTCCGGATCGCGACCTGGTAGGGTTTGTCGCCCGTCATCCACGAGGGCATGTCGGCCGGGTTGGATGAGGCGAGGCGGGTCAGGATCGGCCAGGCCTTGTCCATCTGCCCGCGCGCGGCGTAGGTGCAGGCCAGCGCAAACGCGGCCTGCCCATCCTTGGGATCCAGCTGGCAGACGCGCTCGAGCACCGCGCCGGCCTCCTCGTACATGGACATGCTGATCAGCACAAACGAGTAATCGTACAGCACCGAGCCGACCTTCGGGTAACGATCGGCAAGCGCCTTGAAATGCGCGAGCGCCGCGTTCGGATCCCCTTTCTGGAAAAGGGCCCTGCCGATATCCACGCCGATGCCGAGCGCGCGCACGCCGGCTTTCTGAACCTTGGAGAGCTCCGAGGCAACGACGGCCCACTGCCCGCCCGCCGAAGCCATGCGCGCGCTCCTGAGAAGGCTGACAATTTCCGTGACGCGCGGCGCCGTGCCCGGCCCGAGGACGATATCGCAGAGCCTGGAGTATCCCTCCGCCTTCAGCGCGTTCATGTAATCCTGCTTGTCGGCATCCAACCAGTTGGCGACGTCCACGACGTTGTCCGTGTTCAGCAACTCCCAGCCCTCGTCGAGAAGGTCCGTCTCGCCGAGCGCGATCTGCAGGCAGAGCTTGTCGAACCGGGCGGCGAGAAACGCGGGGTCGATCGCGAGAGCGCGCTCCACCAGCGCGTTGGCCTCTTTCAGTTTGAGCAGGCGAATGAGGACGCCCGCTCGGCCCGTGAGAAAGACCACGCTGTCCGGGTAGACGATCAGCACCCGCTGGAAATACTCGTCGGCGAGCGTGAACTTGCGGGCCAGCGCGGCGTACACGGCCGCCTTCGTGATGAGCTGCGGATTGGCCGGATCCATCTCGAGGGCCTGCTGAATTTCCGCCAGCGCCCGCGGCCAATCCTGCTGTCTCGCAAACTCGTCCGCCTTCAGAAGTCCGGCCCGCGAAGGTCCCGGCAAATGCGTCTTCATGGGACCCGTGGAGCCCACGTTGGATGGCCGCGGCGCCATGAGCGGCTTGCGGACGTCCAACAACGGAAACTGCTTGATGCCCGCCTGGAAGACCCTGTTGGTTGCCACCGGCTCGGGCTCCGAGTAATCCGCCATCAGCCCGTCGGCGTCGAAAATGGAATCCGGCTGGCGGGCCACGAGTTCGGCGCGGGCGGCGGACAGCCCGCCCGAGGCGGCCAGGAACCCGATCAGCATGCATTGAATCACTCGCTTCATGGAAACCTCGTCATGCGTGATTCGCTCGTGAGTTCATGCGACCTGCGCGGCAAGCCGGGCCAGATCGCCCTTCCTGATGTTCTTCAGCGACGGGACAATCCTCGCGGCCCCCTCCAGCTTCTCCGGAGCGTAGCTGTTGGACAGCGCAAGGACGCGGAGCCCGGCGCCGCCGGCGGCCTCGATGCCCGCGGGCGTGTCCTCGATGGCCACGGAGCGGGCGGCATCGATCTTCCTCGCCGGGAACGCCTTGTCCAGGCGCTTCAGGGCGAGAACATATGAAGAGGGATCGGGCTTGCTGGCGGACACATCCTCCGCCGTCACAATCACGTCGAAGGCCTTGTCTATTTTCAGCGTGCGCAGGATCGGCGCGATGTCGCTCTTGAGGGCTCCGCTGCAGAGTGCCAGCGGGACCTTGCGCGACAGCGACTTGATCAAAGGCAGCACGCCGGGAAACGGCTCGACGCCCTTCTCCTCCACCAGCCGCTGGAACGCCTGCGCCTTGGCGCGCATCAGCTTCGAAAGGTCCGCGCCGCCCAGCGCGCGCCCGCCCCGCCGGAACGCCTCCCGGAACGCGTCGCGGTCGTCGAACCCGAGGTAGAACGAAACGTATTCGTCCCAGCTGAAGGCCAGGCCCTTGGTCTGCAGGATCTCGCGGAACGCGGCAAAATGCAGGGGCTCGGTGTTTACAATGACGCCGTCGAAATCGAAAACAACTGCCGCCAGTTTCTGTTCGTTCCTCATGATTCGCTATACGGCTATCATTTGCCCATTGTTTTTGCCAGCACGGCGCGCAGCGATTTCAGGGGGAGCGTGTTGAGGACGTCCTTCTTCTCCAGCCAGCCGCGCCGTGCCTGGCCCACGCCGTATCTCATGTAGTCGAGGTCCGTCGTGCCGTGCGCGTCCGTGTTGATGCAGACGCGGACCCCCTCATCCCTCGCCATGCGGCAGAACGTGTCGGTCAGGTCGAGCCGCAGGGGATGCGCGTTGAGCTCGATGAAACACCCGCGGCCGGCGGCGTGGCGGATCACGCGCGCCATGTCGATCTCGTAGGGGTCGCGCTCGAGCAGGAGCCGGCCGGTGGGATGGGCAAGAATGCCGAAGCACGGATTATCCATCGCCTTGAGCACCCTCTCCGTCTGGCGCTCCGAGGAATACTTGAACTGGCTGTGGATGGAGCCGATCACAAGATCCAATTCCCGGAGCACCGAGTCGGGCAGGTCCAGGCTCCCGTCGTCCAGGATGTCCACCTCGATTCCCTTCAGGATCGTAATCCCCTTGAGATCCGCATTAAGCCGGTCGATTTCCTCCATCTGCTTCCTCAGCCGCTTCTCATCCAGCCCGCCGACCATCGCCAGCCGCTTGGAGTGCTCGGTCACGGCGATGTACTCGTAGCCGCGCGCGAGAGCGGCATCAGCCATCTCGCGCATCGAGTTCTTCCCGTCGGACTCCGTCGTGTGCATGTGGAGGTCGCCGAGAATATCCGCGAACTCGACCAGCGCCGGCAGTTCGTTCTTCTCCGCGGCCTCGATCTCGCCCGTATCCTCGCGAAGCTCCGGGGGGATGAGAGGCAGGCCGACCTGCGCGTACACTTCCTCTTCCGTGCCGCCGGCGACATGCGCCTCGCCCTGCCCACCCGAGGCAGATGCGCCCGCGGCGGAGAAGACGCCGTACTCGTTGATCTTCAGCCCGCGCTCCTGTCCGCGCTTGCGGATGGCGATGTTGTGCGCCTTGCTTCCGGTGAAGTACTGAAGCGCCGCGCCAAAGCTTTTCGCCTCCACGAGCCGCAGGTCCACCTGGATGCCCGACCGCAGGACCATGCTGGACTTCGTTTCGCCGCGCGCCAGCACCTCCGCCATCTCGTCGTAGCTGACGAACCGCTCCATGATGGGACTTTCCGCGTCCGCGACGGCCAGGATGTCAATGTCCCCGACCGTCTCGCGCGCCCGGCGGTAGCTCCCGGCGATAATGATCGTTTCAACGCCCGGGACCGTGGACAGGTACTTCACGAGGGCGTCGGCATACGGAGTGACCGCGGCGCGCAGGAACCGCTTGGTCGAGTCGGCGTTCGCGCTGATGGACTCGAGAATCTGCTGCTCCAGCTTCTCGCCGAAGCCGTCGAGGCTGCGCACCTTCCCTTCGCGGGCGGCGGCCTCCAGCTGCTGGACCGACTCGATGTTCAGGTCCTTGAAAAGCGCCTTCACGCGCTTGGGCCCGAGGTTCGGGACGCGGAGCAGATCGGTGACACCCGGCGGAAACTTTTCGCGGAGCTTGTCCAGCGCCTGCAGCCCCCCGGTCTCAATGGCCTCCAGGATCTTCGCCGCAAGGTCCTCGCCGATCCCGGGAATCTTCTTCAGGTCTTCTTCCGCCTCCACCATGTCGCGCAGCTCGCGGCCGAGGCCCTGGACCGTCCGCGCGGCGTTTCGATACGCCCGGATGCGGAACGGATTCTCGCCCTGGATGTCGAGCAGGTCGGCGATCTCGTCGAACATCGCCGCGATGTCTGCGTTGTGAACCGGCATAGCTCCCTCGTTTCCTGGGTGAAGTATACGTCGGCGGCGCGGAAATTACAGGAAAACCCTCGATTTTGCCGCCGCGGCACGCGGAATAAGCTCGACAAATCGTGGGACCGCATTCATACTATCGGGCGGTAAGGTTATGAAAACGCTGGCTCATATTCTGGCAGCGTTCTGGGTAGTCCTGGTCCCATCGGCGTACGGGGCGAATTACTACGTAAACGATGGCAGTACTAACGGGGACGTTTACTGCTCTGCCGTTGGAACCAACAGCAATAACGGGACAAGCCCGTCCACCCCCGTCGCCGGCCCCGAGGTGATCGTCAGCAAGTACGATCTCGAGCCGGGCGATACGATCTGGATCGACACCGGCACCTACTACCCCACCAACCTCACCGCCGACGAGCCGGGCATCCGCATCCTGTCCAACGACTGCGGATCTGTCTCGTCGTATGTAACCTTCCAGGGCAGCACCAACGCGGCGGCGGGCGGAACCGTGCTGAACCGCGGCGGCACCAGCTCGCAACGCGAGGTGTTCAAGATCTACCAGTCCGGCGGCATCCGGCTGCGCAACCTGCACCTGACCGGCGGCGCGCACGGCCTGTACACGCAGAGCAGCAGCAACGTGATCGTCGACGCGTGCCAGGTCTACGGGAACGGCGACGGGCTCTTCATCCAGGCGACGCCGAACACGCGCATCCGGAACACAACCTCGCACCACAACAGCGGACGCGGCCTCATGTTCTACCACGGCAGCGTCACGGTGTTCCTGGAAAACTGCGCCATCTGGTCGAACTACTTCTCCGAGCCCGTCGGTCTCAAGCCGGAGATCTACATCACCGACAACACGGCGCTGTTCTCGATGACCAACACGATCGTGCAGGTGAGCGGAGCCGGGCACGTCGGCATATACTACGCTCAAGCGAACATGCCCCCGTACGTCGGCGACTACAACGACCTGGTCGCACTCAATGGCGCGGCCGTCGGCGGATACGGCATCTCCGCGGCGTTCTACACCCTGGCCGCGTGGCAAGCCGCGTCCACCCAGGACGCACACAGCATCAGCCTCAACGCCGAGTTCACCGGGGACGGCCACCTCATGAGCCGCGGCGGAACGTGGTCAAACGGCACATGGGTGGTCTGCACGACCAACAGCCCGTGCATCGACCGCGGCAACCCTGCCTCGACTTTCACCAACGAGCCCGCGCCGAACGGCGGGCGCATCAACATCGGCGCGTTCGGCAACACGGGACAGGCGAGCAAGACCGCCGACTTCGACGGCGACGGATTGTCTGACGTCAGCGAGTGCTACGACTATTTCACCAACCCCGACACGGCCGACACCGACAACGACGGCTATGACGACCGCAGCGAACTCATCGCGGGCACCGTCGCCACCAACGACACAAGCTTCTTTGACGTGGATGGTCTCCCGGCCACGAACCGCAGCGGATTTTCGATGACGTGGTTCGGCAACTCCGGCCGCAACTACCAGCCGCAGTGGAGAACGAATCTCATCTCGGGCATCTGGTCGAACTGCACGGGACTGGTCAATCCGGCCGGGCAGGCGCTGGGGAGTCTTGCCGGCACCAACGGCTGGGTCACGGCAATCGACACGAATTCGGCAGGAAAGATTCTGCGGTTCTACAGGATCAAGGTCACGCGTCCTTAGATCACGTACGACTTCCCCATCGCCACGCGATCAAAGTAGCCTTCCCACTCGCCCGTCTTCTTGCGGTAGTCGAATCGGTCGCACCCCTTGGCGATCATCTCGCGGATGAGCTCCTCGCGCTTGTGCACGTTCCCGTTGAAGATGGCGACGCGCTCGGTGTCGCACCGCCATTCGAACGCGCCGTAGCGTATGAGGCTCACCAGGCCCGAGTCGTTCTCGGGGCGGCCGGACAGGTCGACGTGGTACAGGCCCACGTGCTCCTGCCAGTGCGCGTCGGAGTTGCAGATCGTGTGACACCCCGTCTTCCGCGCAAGCTCCAGGATCTTCGGCTCGTCGCAAATCCCGATGTTGATGGAATGAAGCTCGATCGCGTCCGGCTTGCGCGTTTCGATGTCGATGTTGATGCCGTCGCGGTAACGGTATGGATGCGCCAGCACCAGGCAGCCGTTGCACTTCCGGACGAAATCGTGCAGCACATCGTACTTCCATTTCACCCGCTCCAGCACCTTGTCCTGCACGCCGAAGACGAGGATGTCCTCCCCCTCCTCCACCGTGATCTCGGTGCCGCCGAACACGCGAAACGGCGCGAACTTCTCGTTCAGCTGGGCCAGCCGCTTTTCCGGAACGATCCGGCCGTGATCGGTGAAGGCCAGACCATCCAGCCCGTAATCGATCGCCGCCAAGATCAGGTCTTCCTCGCTCGAGGCCGAACAGCCGGAGCGCTCCTTGGCGTGAACGTGTAGGTCAACTTTCACGAAAAGTTTCCAATCCTTGGAAAAAACGGCCCCCGATTTTCCAATCCTTGGACTTGCCCGCCTGCGGCGGGAAATCACCCTTTGACGCAGACGAGCGGCACCAGCTTTGCCACCTTCCGCGCAAGCTTCGCGGCGTGCGTGGCTTCGACGACGGCGCTCACATCCTTGTACGCGCCCGGCGCTTCCTCCGCAACACCCCGGTACGACTTCGTGCGGATCAGGATGCCGCGGCCGGCCAGCTCGTCGATCACCTGCCGGCCCTGCCACTGCTGCGTCGCCTGCGTGCGGCTCATCTGGCGGCCCGCCCCATGGCACGCGGACGCGAACGCGAGGTCTGCGCTCTCCCGAGTGCCCGCGAGAATGTACGACGCCGTGCCCATCGTCCCTCCGATCAGCACCGGCTGGCCGAACTCGCGCAACGCCGGCGCGACGTCCGGATGTCCCGGCCCCAGCGCGCACGTCGCGCCCTTCCGGTGCACAAACAACTTCCGCTTCTTCCCGTCAACCGCATGCTCTTCCAGCCGGCAGGTGTTGTGCGAGACGTCGTACAGAAGCGGCATCTCCAGCCCCTTCTTCACCGACGTCAGCGCCTGCCGCACGAGGTGCATCAGGATCTGCCGGTTCGCCAGCGCGCAGTTGATCGCCGCGCGCATCGCGCCGAGGTACGCCTCGCCCACCGGCGAATGGATCGGCGCGCAGGCCAGCTCGCGGTCCGGCAGCGGAATGCCGTGGCTCGCCGAAGCGGAAATCATCTTCTTCGAGTAGTCCGTGGCCACCTGGTGCCCCAGCCCCCGCGAGCCGCAGTGGATGCTGATCACGACGTCGCCCTTGCGAAGGCCGTACGCTGCGGCAATCTGCTCGTCGAAAATCTCGCGCACCTCCTGGGCTTCGAGGTAGTGGTTGCCCGAGCCCAGCGTGCCCATCTCCTCCTCCTGCCGCTTCTTCGCGTGCTCGGAGACCTGTCCGGGATTCGCCTCCGCCATGACCCCGCGGTTCTCGATGCGGTCGAGATCGTCCGCGACACCGTAGCCCTTTCGCACCGCCCACCGCGCGCCGCCGGCCAGCATCTCGTCGAGCTGTGCCGGGCTCAGCCGGATGTGGCCGGTACTGCCGACACCGGCGGGAACCTTGTGGAAAAGCGCGTCCGCGATCTTCTGTTTCAGCGGCTCGAACTCGTCGCGCCTCAGGCCGGTGTGCATCGTCCGCACGCCGCAAGAGATGTCGAAGCCCACACCGCCCGCGGACACGACCCCGCCCTGCTCCGCGTCGAACGCGCCCACGCCGCCGATCGGAAAGCCGTACCCCCAGTGCGCGTCCGGCATGGCAAACGACGCCTTCACGATGCCGGGCAGCGTCGCAACGTTCGTGACCTGGTCGAGGACCTTGTCATCCATCTCGCGGATGAGCGCTTCATCGGCGAAGAGGACTCCCGGCACTCTCATCGAACCCCGCGGCTCGATCTGCCACCGGTATTCGGCCAGGCGGGTTAATCGGGAAGTGTCCATTAGACATCCACAACGCATTGCGCGATCCACTGCCCATCGGCAGATCGCGTGACGGCGAGGTCATAGTACGTGACGGCCTTCACTTCGACTGCGGGTCTGTGCTTCCCGGCGTCGATTGATTCGCCCCAGATCCGCGCCTTCAGGTGTTTCTCGCCCACAAAGACATCGAAGCGGCTGAACAGCATGCGGCGGGCCGACATTTCATACACGATGCGGCTGAGCCACTCGACCAGCAGCAGTTCGTCGTTTTCCGCCTCGCAGGAGATTTCGAACGGCTCGGAGGGTTCAACAGTTTCCAGTTCGGCAACCACGGCGGTCAACGCGAGGGCGACCTGCTCGAAGGCCTCGGCTTTCGTCGCGCCGATTCCGCGCACCCCGACGTCGGCCTGGTGCGGATAGTGTTCCCACCGTTTCTCGATCATGGCTTTCGCCTTTCCGGAAACTGCGGTCGTTCTCATCGATCATACATCCGGCGCGGAATCCGGCCAATCGAAAAACAGCCGCCGCACTTGTTGTGCGGCCCTGAAATGAACTACACTGGGGCGCATGAACGCGGACAATCCACGTTCCCTGACCCTTCTTGTCTCCTGCCCGGACCGCAGAGGGATCGTCGCCGCGGTCACCGGATTCATCGCGCAGCACAACGGCAACGTTCTCCAGCTCGACCAGCACGTCGACGCGGAAGAGAACGTGTTCTTCATGCGCGTCGAATGGGAGGAGCGCGGCTTCGATATCCCGCGCGGCCGGATTGCGGCGCAGTTTCGCGGGATCGCGGAGGCCTTCAAGATGCGTTGGGAGGTGCGGGCCTCGGATGCCGCGCCCCGCATGGCCCTGTTCGTCTCGAGAGAGCCGCACTGCCTCTACGACATCCTATCGCGCGTCCGCTCCGGCGAGTGGAACGTGAGGGTGCCGCTCGTCATCGGCAACCACCGCGACCTCGCGCCGGTGGCGCGGCGGTTCGGCGTGGCGTTCCACGAGGTCCCGATCACGAAGGCCGGCAAGGCCGGCCAGGAGAAGAGGGAACTCGCGCTCCTGGGGAAGCACGGCATCGACTTCATCGTGCTCGCGCGCTACATGCAGATCCTCTCCCCCGACTTCGTCCGGCGGTATCCAAACCGGATCATCAACATTCACCACTCGTTTCTGCCGGCGTTCCCCGGCGCGAGGCCGTATCATTCGGCGTACGCCCGCGGCGTCAAGATCGTCGGCGCAACCAGCCACTACGTCACGCCGGAACTGGATACGGGGCCGATCATCGAGCAGGACGTGATCCACGTGAGCCACAAGGATTCCGTCGCGGAACTGATCCGGAAAGGCAAGGACCTGGAGAAGGTCGTGCTCGCGCGCGCGGTCTGGTGGCACCTGCAGAACAAGATACTCGTCTACAACAACAAGACGGTGATCTTCGAGTGATCCCATCGCCCTGGCGCACGTTAAGCTTGCCTGTAGCCATGGTGTATCGGAGGGCGCCGCTCCGTCGGCGCCGGGGACGCGGTTGCGACTGAACGCAACTCTCTGAGAAAAGCTGCGACATTACTTAACACGCTCCAGCCCTCCTCGTGGTTCACGTACCCGAATCAGACAACCGAGGACGAAATCCGCAAGAATGGAAAAGCGCGCCCATCCCTCCCGTGCTAGAGTGCGTCCAACAATGAAGCAGGAAAAAGCACAGAGGCCGTCCAGGGAGCAGACGATCAAGGACCACCAGGAGCGCCTGAACCGGGTGCTGGAGTTCATCCAAGACAACCTGGACCAGCCGATGGACCTGAATGCACTGGCGAGAGTTGCCTGCTTCTCGCCGTTTCATTTCCACAGGATCTTCGCGGCCTGCGTCGGCGAAAGCGTCAGCGCGCACATCCGGCGCGTGCGGCTGGAACGCGCGGCGCACAGGCTGCGCCACACCAGGCGGAGGATCACCGACATCGCGCTGGACGCCGCGTACGAGACGCCCGCCGCGTTCAACAAGGCGTTCCGCCAGTATTTCAAAACAACGCCGTCGGCGTTCAGAACCGCCCGGACCCCCTTCGATTCGAAACCCAGCCCCCTGCAACTGCCCATCAACCAGGAGACATCCATGCAACCCGAGATCCGTACACGACCCGACAAGGCGATCCTCTACGTCCGCCGCACCGGCAACTACAACAAGACGGCCACCGAAGCGTGGAGCGCGCTGTGCGCGTTCGCGGGCCCGCGGGGGCTGCTCGGCCCAAACACCGAATGCCTCGGCATCGGGCACGACGACCCGGAAATCACCGCCGAGGACAAGCTGCGCTATGACGCCTGCATCACGATCGATCGGGACGTGAAGCCGGAGGGCGAGGTCGGCCAGACCACGCTCCAGGGCGGCCGCTACGCCGTCTTCATGCACACCGGCCCCTACAGCAAGCTCAACGACACCTACCAGTCAATCTACAGGGACTGGATGCCGTCCAGCCGGATGAAACTGCGCGACTGCGCGTGCTTCGAGCTCTACCTCGACGATGTCCAGCGCACCAAGCCGGAGAAGCTGCGCACGGAAATCTGGGTGCCGATCGAGTAGAACGCAGGCGCGCTCCAAAGGGCGAGCCTACGAATCCTTCTCGATCAACGCGACGTAACCGCCGCCGCGCGGCGGGATGAACAGCGCAACGTGCCACCCGGTGCCGCGAAGAATGTCCTTCATCTCGCGCCGGGAAACGAACAGGTAATCGAACCAGCGCGACGCCAGGTTGCCGTAGCGGACGCGAATCCGGAGCTGGCCGGACATCCGGCCGCGCCGGCGGTTGAAGCGGTGATAGGCCAAGTGCTGCGGGTTCTTGGTCAGGTATGGATCCAGGCACTCCGCGACGATCCGCGCGTCTGGAGTTGTGAAGCGATGAAACCGTTTCAGCAACCGCCGAGCCCTAGCCGGCGAGCCGAAGAGGCCGAAGTTGTTGCCCATCATTTCGATCGTATCGAATCGTCCTAGCTGCGGTCCAAGCCGGTCGATCGGAACAACCTTCGCCTCCTTCACGCCTCGCAAGCGGCACACTTTGATGGCGAGCGGCGAGATATCCGTGGCGAGGACCCGAAATCCTTTCTTCTGAAGATACAACACATGGCGGCCCGCCCCGGAACCGATATCCAGCACGCGGCCGCGCGCAAACCGCAGGGCCTGCTTCTCGTTCCTGCCCCACGACGAGTACTCGGAAAAATAGAGCTCGGTCCTCCACGATCCGTCGATGTAACCGTCGTCGCGTTCGATGATTTCGCAACTGGCGCAGCCGTTGAGATGGTCGAGGAGTTCCTGCCCGAACGCATCCGCGTTTCGCTTCAGTTTCATTCCGTCAGCTTCAGTTCGCCAAGGTAGATCTTGTCCACGTCGGAACGATACGACCAGTTGATCTTCGCGGACGACAGGCGGGCCTTGTCCACGGTGTGCAGCGCGAACGACAGCGGCACGACCGTCCCGGCCCTCACCTCCGTCACGCCGAGGAAGCTCCACGGAATCCTGAATTCGACCTTGTACGCCGCGCCGGCGGGCGACTCGCTGACCTTCGACGCAACTGCGTTTTCGGGCGGCACGGTCTTCTGGAACCACGAGTACATCTGCGGCTTGCCCTCGGGGCCGGAGGGGCTGATGCCGATCTGGAAGTCGGCGGAGTTGCCCCATACGAAGCCGTCGTTCTTCGGATCCACGAACAGCTCGATCGCGTCGTCCTTGTAGATCTCGGATGCCGGCGCTTCGCAGACAAGATCGTCTTCCTTCACATCCGCGGCCACGTACAGATACGTGTCATCCCACGCGAACGAGAAGGCCCCCTCGAATCGCTCCTTCTTCGGCGGTACGCCGAACTCGGCCTGGTCGGGGAAGCGCACCACCGCGAACGCGTCCGTCGGCCAGCCGGCGAGATCGCCATCGAGAACCGGCGGCTCGGCCACGCGGCGCACGTCGAGTTTGCGCTGGATCTGCTCCTGCGAAACGAACGCGCCGAGGCCCGGCTCGAAGACGGACGTGTTCGCCCCGCCCTCGGGCTTCGCGAGCTCCGGGATCGCCTTGACCGCGGCCTGCACGCCGGAGTTCGCGTGGAAGTACCGCCGCACGATGCCGTTCTCGAGGAAGTTCGCCAGGCTCAGGAACAGCATGCCCTGGTCGAATACGAGGTAATTTGCCGACACGTGGCCATTCGTCAGGTTGACGCTGTCGCGGAACCCGAACGCGTGTTTCTTCCCGTTCTCCTCCCACGGCGCGCGCACGCCGAGACGCTGAAGCTTGTAGAGGTTCGCGACGACCTCTTTCGGGAAATCTTCGATCGCCAGCACGCTCGCGTGAGGCGTCACGACGTCGTCGCGCAGCTTGCCCCAGCCGATGTAACCGCCGTCCGGGTTGTCGCACGAGGACCAGCCCCACGCCGGCAGGTTGTTGGTGTCCGCATGCCGCATGTTGTCGTACGCCAGGTTCGCCGCGGAACGGCCGGCCAGCGTGTCGCGCTCGTCGAGGAAAATCCCCGTCAGGTACTGCATGAACAGCCCGCCGCCGACCCAGCCCGGCTTCAGGAACTTCACGTGGCCGCGCTCGTCCATCAGCCGCGCGAGCTTCGCCCAGACGTCCGCCGGCACCTTCCCGGACGCCACGGCCATGAACGCCGCGCCGCGGCTGTCGGTCGCCAGCGCGTCCACGCGCCAGTCGGGGTTCAGCTTCAGGTTCTTCATGTCGTAGCCGCCATATAGCTGGCAGGCGTTCGTGTCGTAGAGCGCGCCCCAATCCATCGCGTTCAGGAGAGTGTCGCAACGGGCGGAGAGTTCGGGGAACGCCTGTGCGGCGACCACGAGCCCGAGCGCAAGATTGCCGGTGTCCACCACCGAAACCCAGATGTCATCCTGCGAAGGTTGCAGATCATCCACGCCGTGCCAGCACTGCGCGAAGCCCTTCCACGACGGGAATTTTTCAACGCTCGCGAGCAGCTTCTGCGCGCGGGCGAGCGACTCCTCCGCCGGGATGAACCCCATGTCGCGCGCGATCGCCAGCGATGCAAGGTACAGGCCGATGTTCGAGGCCGACGTGTTTTTCCCGCGCGCGCTCGTGTCGTACGGCATGCCCGTCTCGGGATACACGAAGTACGCCATACAATCCCACGTCTCCCGGGCCAGCTGCCGGAGGTAATCGAGGTCCGCCTTCTCCAGGTCGCGGCCGGTCTCCTTGAAGCCGGCGAGTTTCATGGCCTTCTCGATCTCCGGGCTCTGCATGAACCACTTCCAGACGTTGCGCGTGCGGTAGTTCTCCGCCATCAGCAGCGTCGGGCCGACGTCGATCCCGATGTAGCCGTCGGCGACCCAGCCGGTGTTTGGATTGAACGCGTCGATCAGGCCGTAGCGGCCCCACGTCTGCCTGCGGTACTTGTCGTAGCACTCGCGCAAGACCGGCAGGGTCAGGTCCGGAACAAACGGAATGGACCCGCCCGCGGAGCACGGAACGACCGTGCCGTCGATCGGGTACTCCATGGTCGGCGGCGGCCCGCCCCACACCATGTAGCCCTTCGGGCCCTTCGACGCCGTCAGGCCCCAGAGCCGTTCCGTGTAGCCCGGGAAGCGGTCGCTGAGCTTGAGGCAGAACGCGCGATGCGCCTTCGTCGCCAGCGCGCTGTTCTTGAAGTAGTCGGCGATCGCGTCGCGCTTGCCCTCGAAATCGACCCACGCCTGCGCGTACTGGTGCAGGAACAGCGGGACGGCCTGGACGTACGTCATGCCTTCGTACGTGAAGAGCGGGCGCTTCCAGGCGTACCAGCTCTCGGCGGAAATCGCGTTCGACGGCGCGCCGATCGCGAGCAGGTACAGGATCATGTGCTCGCTGTAGACATCCCACCGGTGCTTGATGAAGCCGCTGCCCGTGTTCCAGCCCATCGAGAGCGTGTCGCTGCCGTCCAGCATCCACTTCCAGTCGACGCGCTCGTACGTGCGCATGACCAGCGCGTGGATCTCCCCGTCGTTGAAGTAGCTGTCGCAGGTGATCGCGCCGGCGAGATACCATGCGGTGTCGACGGACGACACCTCGCTGTTCCACGACGGCTTGCCCGTCTTCGCGTCAACCCAGTGGTAGAAGAACCCGTGCTCCTGCGCCGTGTTCTCGAGCATGAACTTCAGGGTCTTCACGACGCGCTCGCGCGCGTCGGCGCGGCTGACCCAGCCGCGCGATTCGCCGATGCAGATCGCCGTCAGGCCGAACCCGACCGCCGCGACGCTCGCCGGGAAATCCGTCGGCTTCACAACCGCCGGCACCGTGTCGGGAGTCATCCCGGTGTCCGGGTCGGCCTCGTTCCAGAAATAGTCGAAGGACTTGCGCTCAACCAGGTCGAGGAACTCATCCTCGGTCATCGGAAGGACCGCCCGCCACGCCCACGTTTCGGTCCCGGCGGGACGGAGGTCGGCCGCATACCCCCACCCGCCCGCGTCGTTGAAGATCTTCAGGAGCAGCGTGTTCTTGCCCTTGAGCATCTTCACGCGCACCTGGTCCTGGCCCGCGGTCACGCCGCGCAGGACATCGTTCACCAGCACCTGCCGGCCGTTCCACCACGCCATGACGCCGTCGTCGCTCCCGAGCCCGAGGATCACATCCCCTTCGCGCTCCGACTCGATTTCCGCGCAGGCAAACGCGACGCACTTCGTGCTGCGGCCCAGGACTTTTTCATCCGCGAGATCGATCGCGTCCGACGGCGATTTCAACGTCGTCCACGGCATGCCGTTCAGCCGCCCGCCAAACACGGGAGCGATCGATTCCTCGTTCGTCACCACGGGCTGAAGAATTCCGTCCGCCGCAAACGGGCCCGCGATCTGCCAGTCCCGGATGAACTGGCCGCCGGCGGGTTTCGCTTCCTGCTCCAGGGCAAAGGTCGAAACAGCCAGGAGAACGATCCACAGAAGAATGGTAAAACATCGCTTCATTCTTTGGCCTTTGCTTTTCGAAGATAGTTCAGCGACTCATCAATCCACTTCTGGACGGTTTCGGCATCCGCACTGAACTCATTGGTCTTGCCCGACCACGTCAGCGGATCGAACAGGAACGCCGCGTGCGTGCCGCGCGCGACGACCGCCGGCTCGCCGCCGGCGAAAGCCTGGATGGTCGTCAGCTCCGGGCTGTCGGCCGGGAGCCTCTGCCACCAGATCGTCTCGCGTTCAACAACCTGATCCTCCGCCTGAACCGCCACGAGACAGTTCTCGGCGACTCGCCCGTCCACCAGCACGATCCCGCACAGCCGCACCCACGGGGCGCGCGGCAGCTCGATCCTGCGGAGTTCGCGCGCGGGCTCCAAGGGAACGACCACGCGGCTCAGGAACTTGTCGCCCCACTTCGCCTGCCCGGTCATCGTCGGCTCATACTGCATATCCGAAATGGTGGGACCCATGACCAGCGTCTGCCGGATTCCGCCTTCATATTCCACCGATAAGAACGGCGCCGCATTGCCCCCCACCGATCCGGCGAGAAACTCGACCCGCGTGAAGCGCCCGGGCGGCACGTCGATCCCCTGGCCCTGGCACGGGATCCCGCGGTCGTACTGCGCGGGCGGGATCAGCCGCCACGGCGAGCTGTTCGTTCCGAGATCGACATCCGGCACCGGCACCTGTTCGACCGTCGCATTCGTCAGGTTGAGCCGGAAGTACTGTTCGCGCGCCGCGGCCGGAGTCAGCCCGAGCGCCGCGAGATGCCACGGGTCCGTCCCGCGCATCGCAACGTCGCGCACCCCGACCGCGCCGAACGTGAGCGTCTTTTTCCCGAGCAGGGCCGCGCGATCTTCCGCCGTCAGCAACTCGGAGATCGTGGAAAGGAGAATGATGGGCTTGTCGTCGTCCGGAATGGTTTTCGTGAACGCGAATCCGCGCCAGAGTTTCTTGAAATCCTTGATGACCGCCGCGCCGAACTTCCCGCCCGCCTTCCTGTCACCCGCCTTCAGGCCGTCCCAATGCTGGTCGACGCGCTTCCTGAGCGTGCTGAGGAACGGATACTCCCACGCCGCGACCCACGTCTTGAGTTGCTGGAAGCCGGGGCGGTGCGAGGCCTGCGCGTAATCGGGATAGTAGATCCAGACTTTCGGCTCGGGATCCTTCAGCGCGACGGCTTTCGCGAAGGCCTGGTTCATGGCGTCGCCGACCAGGGCCATCGGCTTCTTCGTTCCATCGTCGCGCAGGTAGCCGAAGTCGCCCTCGGGCCACTTGTCGTAGAGCATGAAATACCCGTAGCCGCCGAGCCACGGGAGCACGCTCATCAGGGCGAACTGCTCCGCGTACATGCGCGCCGTGTTTTCCTCCGTGGGCGGTTCGGCCCACGCGTAGTTCATGACCGGCGGCTTCTGCTCGAGCGTGGAGGTGCGGAAGCCGGTTTCGCTGATGTACACGGGCCCGCCCTGCATGTCGTAGTGCCAGCGCGTCTCGTAGATCAGCTTGCACAGGCCCGGCAGGTCGCGCGCGAAATCGTCGATGCCGTTGTAGTGGACAGGCGACATGAACGCGATGCCCGTCGCCGGCGCGGGGTTCACGTCGGGGAGGCATTCGGGATGCTCGGTGGTCGGGGTGATCAGAACGCCCGGCAGTTCCGCCTGCAGAAACGCGCACAGCTCCTTCAGAAAATCCTCGGCGGTCCAGAGAGTGTAAAGGTAAACGTCCACCCGCGCCGGATGATTGCCCAGCTTGAGGAACTTTCCGCCGCTGACCAGCTTCGGATCGCGCAGGATATCGCCGAACGACGCATACTTCGTCCCCCACTTCCCGTTCAGAGCGGCGACATCGGCGTACCGCCCCGCGAGCCATTTCGGGAATTGGGCGACGGCTTTCGGCTGGAGCTTCGGCTCGTCGAATCGCCGCGCGCCGCTCCAGTCGAGATGGAAGAGCCATCGGTGATCCATGTCGATCGCGAGAACGCTCGGATGGCCTTTGAGAACATCGATGTATTTCTTCCTGTAGTAGTCCTTCGCCGTCTGGCGAAGCGCGGGATCCATGTAGTCCGGGAATTCCTTCAGCTCGCCGGGCAGGTCTGCGAACGACACGTACGCCGTGCGGAAGTAGACGGCCAATTCGTTCTCGTCGCACCAGGCCAGCATCTCCGGCATGAACTGGTCGCCGTAGAGGTTCAGCGTGTTGAACCCGAGGTCCTTGATGCCCTGGCATTGCTTGGTGACGCGCTCGGCCGTCAGTTCGCCCGCGAGCGGGCCGCGTTCCGGCCCGTACGCCCAGACCATGCCCACGGACTTGAACGGGTTGCCGGCGGGATCGACCAGGCACGGCCGGCCGCCGACTTGCTGAATGCTGAATTGCGTACCCGGCTCCCACGCCGCGCCCGCGCCGGAAGCAATCGCTCCCAAAACGAGCGCAACGAGAAAACCTCCTGATTGCAGGCTGTTTCTGCTGTGCATGATTCGGTTCCTGAGGACTTCTAGACGCCGTCCAGACGGATGGTCTTGGCATCGCCACCCGTCACGGTGCTGGCGCGCTCGACGATCTCCGTTGGAAGAATCTGGTATCCGATCGGCTGTTTGCCGTCGATCATCTCGAACGCCAGCTTGACCGCCCGGCGCCCGAGCTCGCGAGTCGGCACGCGGACCGTCGTGAGGCCCACGAAGCGGGCGGACTCGATGTCGTCGAACCCGATGACGGGGATTTCGCGGGGAACATTCCGGCCGCGGCGTTTGAGCTCCTCGATCGCGCCGATGGCCATTTCGTCGTTGCCCGCGAAGACCGCGTCGAACTCAACGCCGCGCTCGATGAGTTCCCGGATCGCGCGGATGCCGCCCTCCCGCTTGAAGTTGCCTTCGATTTCGCGCTTCGCTTCGAACGGCACGCCCGCCTTCTTGAGCGCCTCGCGGAAACCGCGCGCGCGCTCCTCGGCGTCGAAGTTGTCCCGCGGGCCGCGGATGTGGACGATCTGCTTGCGGTCGTGAGCGAGCAGGAGCCGGGTCGCCTCGGCCGCGCCGCCGGCATCGTCGAACAGGATGCTGGGAATCTTCTTGGTCGGCGACTTGTGCGCGACGCAGACCATGGGCACGCCCCACTCGGTCAGCTGGACCAGCTGCGCATCCTCCACCGTCGACGCCACCGTCACGATCGCGTCCACGCGGCGGTGCGTGATCAGCTGCTCGACCGTGCTGGACTTCGGGCGCGCGCCGCCGAGGAAAACGACGAGAAGATGGTAGCCGCGCTGGCCGGCCATCTCGTCCATCCCCGCCAGGATCTCCGGGAACACGCCGCCGGTGATGTCCGGCAGGGTGACCGCGAGCGTTTCCGTGCAGTTCTTGGTCAGCGACCGGGCGATGAAGTTCGGCGCGTACTTAAGTTCCTTAATGGCCTTCAGCACCCTCTCCTTGGTCGCCTCGTTGACCAAGGGGCTGTCGTTAATGACCCTGGAGACGGTGCTTCGGGATACGCCGCACTGCCTGCCGACATCTTCTAGCGTTAGTGCCATAGTTACCGCCCCCAATTCAGATTTTTTGCCTTGAAAGCGCTCACAATATATGAAATCGTGCCACTTCATGTCAAGAGACTGTATTTCGAGACGTTCAAAAACTTTCACCTGAACCACAGAAGAAAAGGAACACGACCGTGAAGCATCGCAAGTCCGCCAAGCCGACCTGCCAGATCAGCGCGCACTCGCTCTCCCTCAACGGCAAAGACACCTTCCTCTACTCCGGCGAGGTCCACTACTTCAGGATTCCGAAGCGGTACTGGGCGAAGCATCTGCAGGCGCTCGCCGATGCCGGCTGCAACGCGGTGTCCACCTACGTCCCCTGGTCGTGGCACGAGTTCGAGGAGGGCCGCATCGACCTCACGGGCCGCACGCACTCCGAGCGCGACATCGTCGGGTTCGTTGAACTCGCGCGGAAGCACAACCTGTTCGTCACCGTGAAGCCCGGCCCGTACGTCATGGCGGAAACGACCGACCAGGGCATCCCCACCTGGCTGACGGGAAATTATCCCGACACGCTCGCGCTCGACGAGAACGGCCGGCCGTGGGGCCCCGCCTACATCGCGTTCGCCAGCGAGACGTTCCGCCGCAAGGCGGCGAAGTGGCTCCAGGTCTTCGCCGAGAAGGTCGTCGTCCCGCGCCAGACGCTCCAGCGCGGCGCGGTGATCATGATGCAACTCTGCAACGAGATCGGCATGTTCCAGTGGCTCGGCGCGAAGGGCGACTACTCGCCCTCCAACCTCGCCGCGTGGCAGGCGTACCTGAAGAAACACCATCCCGACCTTCAGGAGCTCGCTCACCTGCTCGACCGCGAGCTGAGAAGCTATGCCGACGTCACGCCGCCGCACGACGTCTGCGAAACGCGCCGCGAGTTCGTCCTCTACCGGCTCTGGCACGACTTCCACCGCTGGCTGTATGCGGATTACGTGAAGTGGAACACCGCCGCCCTGCGCGAGGCGGGCGTGTCCGTGCCGTTCTTCACGAACGTCGGCGGCTGGGTGTTCGGGCGCGCGCACGAGTTCTCATTGAACGGCACTTTCCACCGCGAGTCGGCGAAGGTCGAGCCGAACGTCCTTTACGGCCTCGATCACATTCCCGAGTGCGTTTCCTCGCTGAACGCCCACGACGGGATCGTGGCCAACCAGACCGCGGCCGAACTCCAACGCCGGCGCGGCCCGCTCTACTCCGCCGAGCTCCAGCTGGGCAGCCGCGAGCACGGCGTGCAGACCTACCCGAACGAGCTGGGCCTGTTCTACCGACACTGCATCATCCACGGGCTGACCGCGATGAACTTCTACATGTTCGCCCAGGGCCGCAACCCGAAGGGCCGCGGCTCGGACGGGCCGATGTTCTACTGGTACAACGCGGTCGACTACAAGGGCGCGCGCCTGCCGTCGTACCCGATGGTCCGGGATCTCGGCGAGTGGCTGAAGTGCAACGGCGGGTTCGTGGTCAACGCGAAGCGCCCCGCCTCCCTCGCGGTCGGGTTCTACCCGCACCTCTACGAAACCGAGTTCCTCGTGCCGATCCTCGGCAAGGGCACGAAGCTGAACGCCGGCAAGCTCGGGCTGAGCATGGATCCCGTGGACTTCCGCAACCGCGCTTACTTCGACGGCGTCCTGCGCATCCTGACCCAGAAGAGCGTTCCGTTCGACCTCGCCGACCTCACCCTGCGGTCCGTGAACCAGCTTCTCGCCTACAAGGAGCTCGTCGTCCTTTCCAACGAGATCATGGACGCGGCGACGCAGACCAAGCTGGTCGAGTTTGTCCGCAAGGGCGGGCGGCTGATCATCTACCCGATGCTGCCCGTCTACGACCGCAACTTCGAGCCGTGCCGGATCATGGAAAAGGCGTTCGGCTGCAAGACCAGGGGCCGCGTGGCGTCGAACCGCGTCTACATGGACGGCCTCAAGGACATCCCCACCCCGTCGAACCCGTGGAAGATCGTGGAGCACGGCGGCCGCGTCCTCGCGCGCGACGTGAACGGCGACATCATCGGCGCGGAGATGAAGGTGGGCAAAGGCACCGTCCGCTTCTTCGGCTTCTCGCTGAACTACACGATCGAGGAGCACCCCGACCTGTGGGGCGCGATGATGGAACTGCCGCAGATCGGGCGCAACGCCTGGGCGGACAACGACAGCATGCATGTCGAAGCGCGTTTCCAGGAAGGCGAAGGCCTGCTGTTTGTCGGCAACTTCCACCGCATGCCGATGAGCGCGCACCTCCAGGCGCGGAATCCGAGGGGCACGGGCTCCATCGACCTCGGGACCCTGCGCGTTGAAGGCCTGCACGGCCTGTTCCTGCCCCTGCAGGCGGACGTGGCGCCCGGGCTTACGCTCGTGTTCGCGCACGCCGAACTGCTGGACCGCAAAGCCACGAAACGCGGCGCGGCGTTCGCCCTGCGCGGGATCGAAAACTCGAAAGGCGTTATCGCCCTGCGCAGCCGCAAGCCGATCCGGAAGATCACGGTGGATGGCCAGCCGCTGGCCTTCGAGACCTCCGGCGGCGTGACGCGCGCGGAATACGTTCAGAACGGCCGGAAGCAGGCCGTCGAAGTGGCGTAAGCCATACGTCCCTCACCCCGCTCCCTCTCCCGGAGGGAGAGGGAGTCCGATTACCCCCTCTCCCCTTGGGAGAGGGCCGGGGTGAGGGCATTTCTTCCGAACCTTGGAAGTTCTTCCGCCGGATCTTCCAAGCCTTGGAAACCGCACCCCGATTCCTCGAGAGAATACCTCTGCCGAGAAATCCGCTTGTTCGCGCCGGGCAACACGGTAACATTAGGGCGGTAGTGTTTCAGTGAACCGAATGAAGACGACATCCATCAAGCTGGAACGCGAACTTGTTCCCGTCATTGTCATCCTCTTCCTGTTCCTCGTGAGCATGGCGGCCAACTTCGTCCTCAACAAGAAGATCGAGAACAAGTACAGCCACCTGATCGACGTCAAGATCGAGAAACTCCACACCCTGCACCTGTTGACCGAGGATATCTCCGATCGCCAGCGGCTCATGGTGAACACATTGCTCGTTTCGGATCGGCCATCGCAGGCCGACTTGCTGGAGCAATCCGACAGAGCGGGCACGGCCAGCGAGGAGCTTCTGAAGTACCTGGCGATCCTGTACGCGGAACAGGGCGAAACGAATCTGGTCGAGCCGTTGAGGGACAAGTACAAGGCCTATCTTGAAATCAACTCGGCGTTTACAGAACTCGTTCAGAGCGGCAAGAGAGAGCAGGCCGTCGAGCTCAACTCGAAACAGATGCGGCCGATGTACGAG
>CAYQYB010000007.1:0-25729 GCA_964421535.1 uncultured Verrucomicrobiota bacterium
ACGATATCAGCTGAATCGCGCGGGTGGTTCCGATACTCGCGCCGACCTTGGGCGCGCTCGACTTGACGATGCTGATGAGGCCGGCGTTGGCGAAGCTGGCGATCATCGTTGTCGCCGCGCCGCTGTGCGCGAGGAAGCCAAGGACGGCGCCGAGGACGATCCCCTGCACGGGGCCGCGGGTGGTCCGCGCGAGGACCTCGCGCAGCGCGGTGCCGGCGGCGGCGCGCAGTCCGGTCGTCATGACGTGCATGCCGAAAATGAACAAGCTCATGCCGCCGACGACCTGGGCGACGGTCATGATCCATTCCGTTGTGCTCATCCGGAACATTGAGAATACCGGCTTGACTGCAGAAGATAAAGGCCGGAGAGAGAAGTGGAAAAACCGTGACCCCGCAGGGCGCCGGATTTAGGATGGGGTCCGCAAACGAAGGGGGATGTCTATGAAGCGCCATCCAGTCTGTGGGTTTGTCCTTCCCATGCTGCTTTTCGCGGCGGAGTCTCTTGCCGCGACTTATCCTGTCACGAGCGTCGCCGACACATCTGCCACCGGTACGCTTCGCTGGGCGATCACTAGCGCGAATGCGAACGGGGGCGCGGACCAGATCACGTTCAACCTGCCGGCTCCTTACAAGATCGCGCCCACAGGCGAACTGCCGTCTATCGCGGGTGCATCGACGACAATCGACGGCAGTTCGCAGCCGGGCTTTTCCGGCACGCCGATCGTTCATCTCTGTGGGACCGGAGCTCCAGCCGCGACCGATGGGCTGGTTATGGGG
The DNA here is from genome assembly GCA_964421535.1 of uncultured Verrucomicrobiota bacterium. GTDB lineage: Bacteria > Verrucomicrobiota > Kiritimatiellia > CAIQIC01 > JAGNIJ01 > CALMZY01. Next base: position 777 of record CAYQYB010000007.1, read on the forward strand.
GGGGCCGGGAGCATTGTGCGCGGCCTGATGATCACGAAGTTTCGAATCGGTATCGGCGCGGGCGGAAGCATCACCATCGCCGGCTGCCATATCATGTCCAACACGATGCACGGTATCAACATATCGAGTTCGGCGAACAACACCATCGGGGGAACCGACCCGACGAACCGGAACGTGATTTCGGCCAACCAGCAGTTCGGCATACAGATCTGGTATCTCGGTTCCACGAACAACAAGGTTATCGGCAACTACATCGGCACGGATGCGTCTGGAAGCGTGGCGGCGGGCAACGTGAGAGGCGTCTATATCGGCGAGAATGCTTCGCGCAACTTTGTCGGGGGGACCGCGGCGGGTTCAAGAAACCTGATTTCCGGAAACAACTACGGAATCTACATCGAGGACACCGGCACGACGGCGAACGTGATCCAGGGCAACTACATCGGGACGGACGCGTCAGGCATGGCAAAGATACCGAACACGCAAGATGGCATCACGATTTCAGCGCCCAGCAACACGGTGGGCGGCACAAGTGCCGCGGCCGCCAACCTCATTTCGGGGAATGGGGCGAATGGAGTGAGTATCTCCGGAACAAACGCATTCCGCAACAGCGTGCTGGGCAACGATATCGGCGTGGACGCGGCAGGCGCCGGGGCTCTGGGCAACACGGGATGCGGCGTGGAGATTGCCAACGCGCCCAGCAATACGATCGGCGGCGCTGTGCCGGGCGCCGGCAACGTGATCGGCGGCAACGGAACCGGGATTCGTGTTTATGGTTTGTACGCCGTGCGCAATGTGATTCAGGGAAACGGAGTCGGCGTGAACGGCTCGGGCACGGCGGCGATCACAAACACGCACTGGGGCATTGACTTGAGCTCCTCGCGGAACACCCAGGTCGGGGGGACGAACATCGCATCGCGGAACGTCATCTCGGGGAACGGAGCATACGCGATCGACACGGACCCCGAAGGCGGCGGGCACGTGATCGAAGGCAACTATATCGGCGTCGATGTGACGGGCACCTTTGTCATCACCAACGTCAGTTCAGGGGTTCGCATTTCCTCGCCCGGCTGCCGGATCGGCGGAACCAACGCCGCGAACCGCAACGTGATCGCCGGCAACAGCATCGGCATCTGGGTCACCGGAACCAACGCGACGAACACGGTGATCTACGGGAACTACATCGGGACGGACGCGACGGGTTCCAACGGGCTCGGGAATCGGTCGCACGGCATTCATGTGGATGGGTCGGCCCATCACGTTTTCGTGGGAAGTACTGTCGCGGGGTGCGGAAACGTCATTGCCGGAAACTGGAGCGACGGGATCCATCTGTCCGCCAGCAGTCGCGAAGTGCGGGTCGAGGCAAACTACATCGGCACGGACGCGTCAGGCGCGCGCGCGGTGGCCAATTCGGGCAGCGGGGTGTACGTCGCGGGCCCGGCGGCATCCAACTGGATCGGCGGGGCGGGTGCGGCGTGGCGCAACGTGATCTCCGGCAACAGGGGCCACGGCATTAGCATCAATGACGCCGGCGCGCAGGAAATCCGGATCAAGGGCAATCACATCGGGACGGGTATGATGGCGACGAATGCCGTGCCGAATGGAGTCTGTGGAATCTGGCTGGGTCCCGGCGCGTCCAACAACTTTGTGGGCGGGATGGAGGTTGGGGCCGGGAACACGATCGCATTCAACGGCGAGGAGGGCGTGGCCGTGTATGCCGGCGCCGGGCACGTCATCATGGGCAATGCGATCAAGCGCAACGGCGAGCTGGGCATTGACCTTGGATCCGACGGCGTGACAGCGAACGACATCGGCGATGCCGACACCGGACCCAACGACCGCCAGAACTTCCCTGTGATCACCAGCGCGACGAATGCGGCCGGCACGGTCCTCTACATCACGGGGGTCCTGAACAGCCTGCCTTCGACGAACTACTATATCGAGCTGTTCGGCAGCCGGGACCCTGACTTGACGGGTTATGGCGAGGGCGAGGAGTTCTTCGACCTGGCGCGGCTCAGCGTCAAGACCGACGCGGGCGGGACGGCTGTGTTCACGGGCATGGTGGTCCTGGCCATGTTCCACACGCCCAACTTCATCAGCGCGACGGCGACGCTGTCCAACCGGGTGCACGGCAGTACGTCCGAGTTCGGGCCGCGTTTCCTTCTCGACTCCGACGGCGACGGGATGGGCGACGGGTACGAGGTCGAATATTTCGGCGGCTACACGAGCGGCAACGCCGCGGGCCATGCGGATTCCGACGGGATGAACAATCTGGAGGAGTTTCTCGCGGAGACGGATCCGACGGATAGACACTCCTGCCTTGCGTTTACGCAGATCCGGCGCGAGTCGGGCAACCGGTATGCTGTGGTCGATGCCTCCGACTGCCGCGAGTACAGGCTGCAGATCGCCCAGGAGCCGATGAACCCGCTGTCGTGGACGGATTGGAGCTGCAGTTTCGCGAGGACCAACGGCCAAGTCACGTTCATCGAAAACAGCAGCACGTACAGCACGATGCTGTATCGTGTTGTTGCGGAAATCCCATAGCGGATTGAACCGAACTGTAGTCGCCTGCCCAAGCCGGTGGAAGTCCCTGTGCACCACGCCCTTGCGGGCGCGGCTACTCTTCCTGCGTCGCCGCCGGCGCAAGCCGGAGGTCTTGTAGCGAGACCGGTTTTCGTCTAGCATGGCTGGCCGAAATAAAGGGGGATGTATGCACTCGTCGTTGATCTGCTTCCTGCTGGTCCTGCTTTTGTCTGCCGCGGCGAATGCCGCGACGTACACCGTGACCAACAACGGTGATGCGGCGACCGGCGGCACCTTGCGCTGGGCGATTACCAACGCAAACAATAACGCCGGCCGGGATATCATCGAGTTCAACTTGTCCGGGTCCACCACCATCTCGCCAGCCAGCGCGTTGCCGTCCTTGTCCGATCTCTCGCAGGAAGGGACGGTGATCGACGGTACGACCCAGCCAGGATACTCGGATGCGCCGATCGTCAGACTGGTCGGCACGAATGCCGGGTTGGGTGTGAGCGGCCTGTTCATGAACACGAGCAGCAATGTCGTCAAGGGGCTCATCGTGACCATGTTCCGGGGAAGCGGCATTTCCGTGGGCGCGGGTGTCGACAACCTGGTGAGCGGATGCCACGTGGTCAGCAACGCGTCCGACGGCATATACATCTGGGGCGGCCAGCGGGCGCAGATCGGGGGCGCGAGCGCGGCGGCGCGCAACGTGATTTCATCCAACGGGAGCTACGGGGTCAGCATTCAGGCCGGCGCGGGCACCGAGCAGAACGTCATCGAAGGGAATTACATTGGGGTGGACCCTTCCGGATTGACGGCCAGGGGAAACCGTTTCGACGGGGTGAGCATCAGCGCGCCCGGTAACCGCGTCGGCGGCACGGATCCGGGCGCGCGGAACGTGATCTCGGGCAACGGATACAACGGTGTTTACCTCTCCGGCATCAACGCGCACGATAATGTCATCGAGGGGAACTACATCGGCGTGAACGCCGGCGGGACCGTGGCGGTGGCGAACGCCATGTCCGGTGTCCAACTGTGGGGGGGCGCGTCCAGCAACACCATGTCGCGCAACGTACTCTCGGGGAACGTCAGCTACGGCATCGGGTTCGACGAGGGATGTCGAGGCAACTCCGTTCTGGGGAACTTCATCGGCACGGATGCCGCGGGTATCGGTCAGGTCAGCAACCGGTACGAGGGTATCTCGATCGCGAGGAATTGCGGCGGCACGCAGATCGGCGGAACGAACGCGGGAGATCGCAACGTCATTTCCGGCAACGGGTATCGCGGCATCTTCATGCACGCCAATACGGGCATTGTGATTCGCGGGAACTTCATCGGCGTTTCCACGAACGGGACGCGCCTCGGGAACGGCATGCAGGGCATTTACATGCAGTACTGCAAGCAGATCGCCGTGGGCGGAACCAACGAGGACGCCCGGAATGTGATCGCGGGCAACTACATCGGACTGGAGATGTACTTCTGCGTGAGCAACACCGTTCAGCGCAATTACGTCGGGTTGAACGAGGCGGGGGCGGCGGTCAGCAACACGTGGCAGGGCGTTTACGTGGAGTACGGCGGCGGTCACGACGTGAGCGACAACATACTGTCCGGGAATGGAACGCGGGGCATTGAACTGCTTGCGACGACGAACTGCGTGCTGAAGCGGAACGGAGTTGGAACGGATCCCTCCGGCGCGGCGAGACGGGGCAATGGGGAGGCGGGGCTCTTCCTCAATGGCGGTGCGGCGAACAACCGGGTCGGCGGCCGCTGGCTCGACGAGGGCAATGTGTTTTCCGGCAACGCGCTTTATGGCATCGTGGTTCAGGATGCGACGACCGTCAGCAATGTCTTCAGGGGCAATCGCGTCGGCGCCGACGCGAGCGGGTTCCTTGCGCTCCCGAACGACTACGGTTTCTGGATCTACGGCGCCCCCTACAACGCGATCGGCTCCACGAACGCCGACGAGCGGAACGTGATCTCGGGCAACGACATCGTGGGGATCGACATCGTGGGCGCGAATTCGCACGACAACCTTGTCGTCGGGAACTACATCGGCGTGGACGCGACGGGCGTGAGTCCGCTGCCCAACATCAGCGGGGGCATAGAGTTCAATGTCGCGTCCAGCAACCAGGTCGGCGGCGCGGGCACCGGCTCGGTCAACCGGATTGCGTACAACGGCGGCAGCGGAGTGCAGGTGACCGCCGGTGACGGGAACCTCATTCTCAACAACTCCATCTTTCGGAACGGCGTGCTGGGCATCGACCTGGGCACGGGCACGCCCACCGCGAACGATTCCGGAGACGCGGACGGCGGGCCGAACCGGCAGCAGAATTTCCCGGTGCTGGTATCCGTGAGCAACGACGGCTCCCAGATCCGGGTCGTGTGGACGCTGGACAGCGTTCCGAGCCAGCCTTTCATCGTCGAGTTTTACGGCAGCCGGGGGCCCGGGCGCCTGGGCCGCGGCGACGGGGATTACTCGTTGGGTTCCGTCGGGCCTCTCGTGACGCCGCCGGCGGGGTTGCTCGGCGGGACGAACGTGTTTCCCACGCCCACGATGCCGCCGAACTTCATTTCCGCGCTGGCGCGCCATGCCGATCTGCACGACACGTCGGAGTTCTCGCAGAGAATCATTCTGGATTCGGACAACGACGGCATGGCCGACGGCTACGAGGCGACTTACTTCGGCGGCTACACGGGCGGCGCGCCGGACGGCCAGGCCGACGGTGACCAAGTTCCGAACATCGAGGAGTTCTGGTGGGACACCAACCCGATTGACTACGGGTCGTTCCCGCGGGTGAAATCCATCGCCGCCGCCGGCACCATCCTGTTGACGGCCAAGTGTTCGCGCGATCGGAGTTACCAGCTGTTCGTATGCACGAACCTGAACGCGTTTCCTCAGTTGTGGGTGGGTCGTTCCGAGCTTCTAACCTACGAGGGAGAGGATGGGCGGTTTTCCATCCCAGCCACGAACAGGGCGAACTTCAGGATCAGGGCGACGATTCCGTGAGGCGGCTGGGTGTATGCAAACGAGGGAGGGAGCTATGAAACACAGGGTGCTGATCGTCGTTGCATTGTTCTTGTTCGCCGCAGTCTTCGCGCACGCGGCCACGTACAACGTCACCAATCCCGGCGACACAAACGCCAACGGATCGCTGCGATGGGCGATCAATCAGGCCAATGCCAATGCGGGTGCGGACACGATTACGTTCGGCTTGTCTTCGCCCTACACGATCCAGCCCACGGGCGAGCTGCCCGCGGTCCTTGGCAACAGCACAACCGTGGACGGCAACTCGCAATCGGGCTATTCGGGCACACCTCTCGTGTGCATCGACGGCCGGACGAACTTCAACTACGGCCTTCATGTGATTGCCTCCAACTGCCTGATCCGCGGGCTGCTGGTGACGCGATTTGACACGGCGATCCGCCTGCGCGGCGAGAAACACCGCGTCGAGGGCTGCTATGCCATGAGCAACGGGTACGCCGGCATAGAGATCTTTCAATCGCCCAACAACTGGGTTGGAGGCACCAACGTCGCGACGCGGAACGTCTGTTCCAGCAACGGTCATTACGGGATCTACGTGAGTGAAGATAACACCACGAACAACCGCTTCTTCGGCAATTACATCGGGACGGACCCCACCGGAACCCGCGCGCATTCGAACCGCTATTCGGGCATCTATTTCTACACGTGCTCCAACAATATCGTGGGGGGTACCAACTCGTGGGAGCGCAACCTGGTATCCGGCAACAATGATGGTGTGTATGTCCAATACACGGCCGGCGGTGTCAAGATCCAGGGGAATTTCATCGGCACGGACGTGACAGGCACGAATCCTCTGCCCAACGAAAGCATCGGAATCACAATCGGCGGCGCGAGCAACATCGTGGGCGGTGGGGCGGCGGGGCGGAACATCATCTCGGGAAACAAGTACTACGGGATCAGTCTCTGGTTCGATACGGCGAGGGGGAATATCATCCGCGGCAACTACATCGGCGTGGACACGAGCGGGGTGAGGCGGTGCGCGAACCAGAGCCACGGGATCCAGGTGGCCAACTTCGCCAACAACAACACGATTGGCGGCACGAACGCGGGCGACGGCAACGTGATCTCCGGCAACAACGAAAACGGCATCCTCATCTCCCAAGGGGCACACCATAACACGCTGTACGGCAATCTTATCGGCCTGAACGCCGCGGGGACGGCGGCGATCAGCAACCGGGTGTGGGGGGTGCGGATCCAGGGCCCGAGCAACACGGTCGGCGGGCTTGCGGGCGGGACCCGGAACGTTGTCTCGGGGAATGGCTCTGCCGGAATATGGGCCGACGGTACGAACGCCTGCCGCACGCTCATCTACGGCAACTACGTGGGCACGGATATCACGGGATCCAATGCCGTCCCCAACGGCAGCTACGGGATCGATGTGTCCGATGCCGCAAATTGCCAGGTCGGGACGTCCGGAGGCGGCGGGAATCTGGTGTCGGGCCACACGAACTCACCGGGCATCATGGTCAGCACCATAGTGCCCACGGCGATAGGGAATGTGATCCGGTGCAACTACGTGGGCACGGACGCGAGCGGTCGGTTTGCGATCCCGAATTCAGTCGGGATTTCCGTCGAATGTCCGGGCGCGGTGGTCGGAGGGGATGTGTACAGGAACATCATATCCGGCAACCTGCGTTCGGGTGTGTCGCTGTACGGCGGTGTTGTGTTGAAGGGGAACTACATCGGCGTGGACGTGACGGGCCTCTCCGCGCTGAGCAACGGGATGTACGGGGTGGACATCTGGCAGGCCTCAAGCAATCAAGTGGGAGGGACGGATATCGGGGAAGGGAACGTGATCAGCGGAAACGGCTCCGCCGGCATACGGATTTACGGCAGCGATTCGATCCGCAACGTGATCGAAGGCAACTACATCGGGACGGACAGGGATGGGGAAAACGCGTTGGGCAACGACATCGGGGTGTTCATCGACGGCGGACGGAGCAACCGCGTCGGCGGCAGCAACCCGTTCTCGATGAACGTGATTTCGGGCAATCGGAGCGCAGGCGTGGAGCTGAGAAGCGGCGCCCGGGGCAACATGATCCAGAGGAATATCATCGGCGCGGACGCAAACGTTGTCGACGCGCTCGCGAACTCTAACGGCGGCGTTCGCGTGAATGGTTCGCCCGACAACTGGATCGGCGGCCGCACAAACGAGGGCAACTTCATCGCGGGAAACCGGCGGGACGGAATCGTCATCTACAACGTCGACTCCGCGGGCAACCATGTGTTCGGGAACTGGATTGGCTGCTCCGCGACGCTGGCGCCGCTGTCGAACGAAGAGCACGGCGTGTCGATCTATAACGATGCGCTCTCGAACGAAATCGGCAGCACGGTCTCGGGCAGCGTCACCAACTGGATCGCCTTCAACGGCCACGACGGTGTGCGAGTATCGGGTGGCACGGGCAACCGGATTCAGCAGAACCGGATCTACTCCAATGGGTGGATCGGGATCAATCTGGGCGCGGACAGCTACACGACAAACGATCCGAACGATGCGGACACCGGCGCGAACAACCTGCAGAACTTCCCGGTCCTGCTTTCCGCCAGCAACAACGGCACGCAGATCACGGTCATCGGGACGATCGACGGCAATGTCGCGGCGGTCAAGCGGATTGAGCTCTTCGACAGCAGCGATGTGGATTCGTCAGGCTATGGCGAAGGCGAGCGTGTCCTCTACATTACGAATGCCGTTGTCATCGGGCCGGGCGGCATCACGACGTTCACCAACCGGTTCCCCACGCCGGCGCGCCCGCCGAGTTTCATCACGGCCACAGCGACGGACACCAACACCCTCGACACATCCGAGTTCTCGTACCGGCTGATCCTCGACTCCGATCGTGACGGCATGCCGGACGGGTACGAGTTCGATTACCTCGGTGGATATACGAACGGCCAACCGAACGCCGACAAGGACGACGACGGCGTGTCGAACTTGTCCGAGTTCATGGCGGGAACTGATCCGGGCGATTACGCCTCGCACCTGCGCTTCACAAATATGCGGCGTTCCGGCACCGAGATGATCCTCACGTTCCAGTCGTCGCCGACGCGGCGATACGACGCGGATAGAAACGAGTCGGTCACGGATGGGGCGGGGTGGGGAGGTTGCATGTACGGCTGCCCCGGCACCGGCGGCGCGATCACGTTCACCAATAACTGGGGCGTGGCGCAGGGCTGTTACCGTCTGATCCCCGAAGTGCCGTAGACGCGATTTCGAAATCGCGTCTGCGGGAGGGCAGACTGGCGCGCGGGCGGGCCGGGATCATTCTTTACGGGGCCAGTGTCTCCCGGTATCGTAACGCCGGAGGTTCGGATGTCGCGACTGCTGATCCGGAACATCCATACGCTGGTGACGATGGGCGAAGACGAGATGATCGCCCAAGGCGTGGATGTCCTCGTCGAGAATGGGCGGATCGCCGGGATCGGGAAGAACCTGGAACCCACCCCGGCCTCCGGCCACCCCTCCCAGGGAGGGGATCGCCTGAAGGAAATCCCCTCCTCCGGAGGGGTCCGCGACGTGTCCGCCGGAGCCTTGGCGAAGGCGGAATCGGGGGGTGGGTTGCGCATCCTCGACGCCACGAATTGCGTCGTCTACCCCGGCTTCATCAACTGCCACCACCACCTCTACCAGACGCTCACGCGCAACATCCCGAAGGTCCAGAACGCGAAGCTGTTCGACTGGCTGATCGGGCTCTACGAGGTCTGGCGCGAGCTGAGCGAGGAGGCGGTGGAGGTCAGCACACGGGTCGGCGTCGGCGAACTCCTGCTCACCGGCTGCACGACGACCAGCGACCACTTCTACGTGTTCCCGAAGAAGGCGTCGCGCGAACTGCTGGACGTGGAGATCGAGACCGCGAAGGAATTGGGAATTCGTTTTCACCCCACGCGCGGAAGCATGAGCCGCGGAAAGTCGAAGGGCGGCCTGCCGCCGGACGACGTTGTCCAGGATCCGGACGAGATTCTCGCCGACTGCGATCGCATCATTGGCAAGTACCACGATCCGGAGCCATTCTCCATGTGTCGGATCGTGCTGGCCCCGTGCTCGCCGTTCTCGGTGACGACCGAACTTCTGGCCGAGACTGCGAAGTACGCGCGGTCGAAGAAGGTCCAGCTTCACACGCACCTGTGCGAGACGATGGACGAGGAGGAATACTGCCTCAAGAACCTGGGCCTGCGGCCGCTCGCGTACATGGAGAAGACCGGCTGGGTCGGTTCGGATGTGTGGTATGCGCATGGAATCTACTTCAACGGCGACGAGATCAGGCGGCTCGCGGAAACCGGCACCGGCATATCGCATTGCCCCACGTCCAATCTGCGCCTCGGGTCCGGCATCTGCCCCGTCCCGAAGATGCTGGCGGCCGGCGTGAAGATCGGCCTCGGCGTGGACGGCAGCGCGAGCAACGATTCGTCGAACTTCTCGCGCGAGATGCAGCAGGCGCTTCTGATTCACCGCGTCGGCACGGCCGTGGACTCGATGCCGCCGATCCGCGTGATCGAGATGGCCACGCGCGGCGGCGCGGCGGTGCTCGGGCAGCCTGAAATCGGAAGCGTCGAGGTTGGAAAGGCCGCCGACCTGGCGGTGTTCCGGCTCGACAAGATCGACTACGCCGGCGCGATGGCCGATCCCGCCGCGGCGATCCTGATGTGCGGCGCCGGCCCGCGCGCGGAGTATACGATCGTGAACGGCAAGGTGCTTGTTGAACACGGCAAACTCGTGGGGACGAGCGAAGAGGAACTTTGGGAGCACGCGAACCGCATTGCCGAAACGATGCTCTCCGCCGCCGAGAAGAAACTGGGCGTCCGCTATCGATAGGTTGTTGTTCATCCGCAGAGGACAGAGTTGGTCGCCGGCAATGACCCACCCCGGCCTTCGGCCACCCCTCCAAGGAGGGGATCGTGCAAAAGAACTCCCCTCCGCCGAAGGGGTCCGCAAAGCGGGGGGTGGGTTGCAGCAGGCCGAAGGGAAACTGCCGCTACAGCTTTACACATTGATCGCTCTCACGGTATGCTTTGGCTTCGGAATTTGCCCTACTAGCAAGCGAGGTGCGCATGAGCATTTCAGATTTCCGGACCCCTCAACGCCTCGACGAGGCCCTTTCGGCGATCAAGCAGCTTGGCCCGTCGGCTCTCGTCGTCGCCGGAGGCACCTCGTTCGTGTTCGCGCCCGTCAACGACGACCGCGTGGCCGTGGACATCAACCGCCTCGGTCTGGACGGCATCCGCCGCGATGGAGCGGCGTTCCGGGTCGGCGCGACGACCCGGCTGGCGGCGCTCCAGAAACATCGCGAGCCCGGCTGGGTCCTTGACCGCGTCGCGGTCCATCTCGCCTCCCAACAGGTCCGAAACATGTCGACGCTCGGCGGCAATATCGCGCGCATTTTCCCGTGGTCCGATTTTGCCGTGGCGCTCCAGGCGCTTGGCGCGACGATGGTGATTGCCGAGAATGGCGAACGACAGATCGCTGCCGACGAGTATTTCAGCTCCCAGCCGTCGCGGCTGTTCAAGAACGGCGGCCTGTTGACGGCTGTGCTTGTCCCTGCCGTGGGCCCGGGCGCCGGCTTCGGCTATCGCAAGCAGACGCAGGCTTCGATGGGGTTCAGCCTGATGACCGTCGCGGCGTACCTGGAGCTCGAGGGTTGGACCGTGAAGAGCGTGCGCGTCGCGGCCGGCGCGGGAATCCCGTTCCCGTCGCGGCTGAAAGCCGTCGAAGACGCGGCGAAGGGGCAAGCGGCCAAAGAGGATTCGTTTGCCGCCGCGGCCGAACGCGGCTTGAGCGGGCTGAAGTTCAAGTCCAACGCGGGCATGTCCGAGGAGTACATCGCGAACCTCGCGAAGGTGCTCGTGAAGGATGCCCTCACCGAAGCGTGGCAGGCCGCGAAAGGAGGCACGCCATGACCCAGCAAAAGAAGATATCCTTCATCCTGAACGGCGAGAAGAAAGAGTTTATGGCCTCGCCCGGCGAGAAGCTCGCGAAGCTGCTGCGGCGGTCGGGCTGCCTCGGCGTCAAAGAAGGATGCGACGAAGGCACGTGCGGCGCGTGCACGGTGCTGATCGACGGCAAGGCCGTGTTCTCGTGCATCACGCTCGCGTTCCTCGCGGACGGCCGGGACGTGCGCACGATCGAGAGCCTGGGCACGTTCGAGCAGCCGCATCGCCTGCAGGAGGTGCTGGTGGAGGAGGGGGCCGTGCAGTGCGGGTACTGCATCCCGGGCATGATCCTCGCCGCCGAGGCGCTGATGAACGAAATCCCGGAGCCGACGGACGAGGATATCCGCGTCCACATGGACGGGAATTTCTGCCGCTGCACGGGATACGAAAAGATATGGACGGCGGTCCGCAGGGTCGCCGCGGAGCGCGCCGGAAAGGGGGTGGCGAATGCCTAGGAACTTCAAGGTCGTCGCCCAGTCCGTGAAGAAGGTCGACTCGCTTGCGCTCGCGCTCGGCAAGCCGAAGTACGTCTCCGATTTCAAACCCGCGGACGCGCTCGTCGTGAAATTCCTCTGGAGCCCGCACGCGCACGCGGTCATCAAGTCCATCGACATCAGCGCCGCGGAGAAGATGCCGGGCGTCGCCTGCGTGCTGTACCACGGCAACGTGCCGAGGGTTCCGCACACCACGGCCGGCCAGGGCTTCCCGGAGCCGTCGCCGTACGACACGTTCATGTTCGACCGCAAGGTCCGGTTCGTCGGCGACCGCGTGGCGGCCGTCGCCGCGGTTTCGGACGAGGCCGCCGAGGCGGCTGTCGCGGCGATCAAGGTCGAGTACCAGGTGCTGGAGCCCGTGCTGTCGATCGACGACGCGCTGAAGCCGGGTACGCCGGTGATCCACGACGAGCCGGATGCCAAAGCCGTGATTCCCGTGCCGTACGATCCACAGAAGAACATCGCGGCGGATGTCCGCATGGATGTGGGCAATCTCGAGAAGGGCATGGCCGAGGCGGACGTGAAGATCGACGAGATCTTTTACACGGGCTACGCCCAGCACTGTCCGATCGAGCCGCACGTCTCGATGGCGCACATTGATTCCGACGGGCGGCTGGTGATCACGACGAGCACGCAGGTCCCGTTCCACGTGCGGCGCATCGTCGCGCAGTGCCTCGAGATCCCCGTCCGGCAGATCCGTGTGATCAAGCCGAGGATCGGCGGCGGGTTCGGGGCGAAGCAGGAGATTCTCCTGGAAGACGTCGTCGGCATGTTCGCGTGGCGGACGAAGAAGCCGGTGTACCTGATGCTCACGCGCGAGGAGGAGCTGGTCAGCAGCCGCACGCGCCACCCGGTGCGGTCGCGCATCCGCGCGGGCGTGAAGAAGGACGGCACGATCACGGCGATCGGCCTCGACTGCGTGTCGAACACCGGCGCGTACGGCTCGCACGCGCTCACCGTCGTCTGCAACTGCGGCAGCAAGATTCTTCCGCTGTACCGGTCGCCGAACGTCCACTTCGTCGGCACGGCGGTCTACACGAACCTGCCGGTCGGCGGCGCGTACCGCGGCTACGGCGCGACGCAGTCGAGCTTCGGCATCGACGTCGTGATGGACGAGCTGGCCGAGGCGATCGGCATGGACCCGCTCGAGTTCCGGATGCGAAACCACATCCGCAGCGGCGAGACGTCGCCCGTGTTTGCTGCGCTGGGCGAAGGAAAGGCCGGCGTCGAGCAGGCGATCGGCAGCTGCGAGCTGGACCGCTGCATCAAGGCCGGCGCGAAGGCGATCGGCTGGAAGAAGCGCAAGGACTGGCGGCAGAAGACCGGCCGCTTCCGGCGCGGCATCGGCATGGCGTGCCTCATGCAGGGATCCAGCATCCCGGAGATCGACATGGGCGCCGCGACGATCAAGATCAACGAGGACGGCTCGTTCAACCTGCTGATCGGCGCGACGGACCTCGGCACCGGCAGCGACACCGTGATGGCGCAGATCGCCGCCGAGACGCTCGGGACCACGGTCGACAAGATCATCGTCTACTCGTCCGACACGGACCTGACTCCGTTCGACGTCGGCGCGTACGCGTCGAGCACGACGTATCTCAGCGGCCAGGCCGTCTTGGATGTCGCGGCGAAGGTTCGGAAGCAGATCCTTGGCGTCGCCGCGGAGATGCTGAACAAGAAGCCGGCGGAGCTGGACATCGCGGACGCGAAGGTGATCGCGAAGGACGGGAGCGGACAGGTCACCTTCTCCGAGGTCGCGCTCCACGCGCTGTACGCGAGCAACCAGTTCCAGATCGGCGCGATCTCGTCGGCCATCAGCCACAAGTCGCCGCCGCCGTTCTCCGCGCACTTCGCGGAGGTCGAGGTCGACACGGAAACCGGCAAGGTCGTCGTCATCAAGTACGTCGCCGCCGTGGACTGCGGCACCGCCATCAATCCGAAGCTCGCCGAGGGCCAGACCGAGGGCGGCGTGATGAACGGCATCAGCTACGCGCTGACGGAGGAGTACCTGTTCGACCGCAAGGGCAAGATGACCAACGACTCGTTCCTGCACTACCGGATCTTCTCGATGCGCGACAAGCCGGAGCTGGTGACCATTCTCGTGCCAAGTTACGAGAAAACGGGTCCGTACGGCGCGAAAAGCGTTTCGGAAATCTGCATCAACGGCCCGTGCCCCGCGATCTCGAACGCGATCTACAATGCGGTCGGCGTCCGCCTCCGCGAGATCCCCTTCACGCCGGAGAAGGTGTGGCGGGGGATGCGGAACGGATGAACGTCCAACGCCGAACGTCGAAGTGGCGGATCCGAACTTCGGCGTTCGATGTTGAGCGTTCGGAGTTCGACGTTTAAAACCTCAACACCGTCATCGAGTACTTCGGGAACGTGTACTGGATGTTCGTCGGATTGACATTCAGGGGAACTGTTTCGATGTCTGCTCTATTCGCGTCGTTCGTGATCCCGTAGCTGAACGCCGTCGCCGCGCTCCCCGCGCTGAATCCCGTCAGGCTGATCGTCGGCCGCAAGCCGGTGTCGGGCGCCATGTTGATGACGAGCAGGCGCACGCTCGAAGTGTCCGGCGGGATGCACGCGTACGCCCGGAGCGCGTCGGAGCAGTTGTTCGACACGGCGACGAGGACGTCGCCGGGCCGCGCGAAATTCGTCAGCAGCTTGAAGCCGTAGAAAGGCGGGTAGGGCTCGTTGACCGCGTCGCCGAGCGCGGCGGCGGCGCCGACGGCCAGGATGCCGAAGTCTCCGTAGTTCCGCCAGCCATGCAGGGTCGTGCGGTTGTTGTAATTCGTGTACGGGTAGTTGTGCAGGTCCCACCACAGAAAGGCATCCGCGCCCGCGAGCGAGGCCTGGCCGAACATTTCCGGCACGAACATCCCGTTGATCAGGCTGAGGAACTGCTTGCCCGGATTGTACGCGGCGCAGTTGTTCTCGGTCACGTGGATCGCCACGTTGCTCCCGTTCGCCGGGCCGAGGTAGTCGCAGAGCATCTTCCGGCACCGCTCGACGGCACGCCGCTCGTAATCGCCCGAGCGAAGGAGATGATAGTCGCTCGCGCGCTCGGGAGGGTTGAGCAGGGAAGACCCCTCGGTGTAGCCGTAGTAGTGCAGTTCGTAGAAGTCAGGAACCTGGTTGGAGCGCGCGAGGTGCGTGAGCATCACCGCCGACCAGCCGCGGTGGACCGTGCCGTCGACCGGGTTCGTGACGGCGCTGTAGGTGTTGGTGAAGTCGTCTTCGTCGTACGTCCCGACCACGCCCACCTTGATGCCGGGACGGGCGTTCGTCATGGCCGTCCGGTACTGGCACCAGCGTGAAACGTACGTGACCGCGTTGTGCGCGGGGGTGTTGGTGTCGTGTTCCCACTCCGCGAAGCACTCGTTTCCCACGCACCACCACTCGACCGTCCGGTTCAGGGTGCCGAAAACGTGCATGACCCAGTTGGACGCTTCGGCGGCGGAGCCGCGCCCGTAGTTCACGGTGATGTTTTTCTCCGCGCCGGCGGCGTCGGCGAGCGCGAGGAAGTTGGACGTGTTGATCGCGTAGACCTCGGAGCCGTTGGTCTTGTTGCGGTTGTTCTGCCAGTCGTAGTAATCCGCCAGGGAGCCGCCGGGATAACGCAGCATCGTGAAGCCGCCCTCGCGCAGGCGGGCGAGCGTGTCCGCGTTGGTCATGATCGCGTCCCACGCGGCGACGTTGAGCCCGAACATCCGCCGGGTCATCGGCGCGGAAACGGCGCGTGCCGCGTCGATGTGAATTACCGGCGCCGCGGCGGGCCACGGCTTCACGAGTGTGACGCCGTCCATCCAGAACTGGGGAATTGCGACCGAGCTGGTGTTCTTGAGGAAGATCCAGGACAGGTTGCTGACGCCGGCTGCGCCGATGTGGGCGAGCGGGACGCGGACTTGCGACCACGTGTTCGACTGCACGGTGACATAGTCCGCGAGAGGCACGCCGCCGGGCCACGTGTTCTCCTCCAGCCGCACGGCGAGGTACGGCTTCTGGCCGTTGGTCGGGCCGCCGTTGATCCAGAACTCGAGGTTGGTGAAGCCGGCCGTGTCGAGGTAGTTGCTTCCGACGACGCGGAGGATCGCGAGGGCATTGTTGCTCGGCAGGCCGACCCGCATCGCGTACCGGTTTGAGAGCACGTAGCTCGCGCTCGAGGGATCGATCCACCCGCCGCCGTTGCCGTCGTGGAACCACGGGCCCGCGCCGTAATCGAGGTACATCGGCAGTTCGTTTCGCTCGATGTACCGTGGATTCAGGGCCGCATTGTACTCGTCGAAATTGCCGCGGCCGTCGCCGTCCGGATCGCCGTCGTCCCCGTCGTCGCCCGTGGCGTTGGTCGGGCTCAGGCTGTATCCGGATTCCCAGCCGTCCGGCAGGCCGTCGGCGTCGCTGAACGGGCTCATCGGATCGAGCGGGAGATGCGTGAGTTCATAGACATCGAGCAGGCCGTCGGCGTCGGCGTCCCGTGAATCCTTGTGGAGCAGGCCGCTGAACTTCACGAACGTCGTGTCCGCGGTCGACGTATTCGTCCAGACCTGCGGAAGTTCTGTTCCCAGCATGACGTCCGCCTCGGACCACGCGCCGGCCAGGAGCGTCGTCGAAATCCAGACCTGGTAGTAGGCGCAAGTCTGGCCGGAGAATTCGATCGTCGCGCCGGACACGCCGTCCCACCTCGACGTGATGCCGAAGTCGTTCACCGTGTTGGTGTCTTCCGCGGGCGTGTTGGAGTTCACGAGGGTGATGGCGTCGAGGTAGAACGCGCCCCACGACCGGCCGGCGGCCTCCTTCCAGTTGATGCGGGTGATGGCGCCGGACGTGCAGTTGAAATCGGCGAGGGGAATGAGTGCGCGTTTCCACGAGTTGCCGAGGGTCCGGCCGGAGACGTAGTTGGTCACGGAGAGGGCGGGGAACGAAACGCCCTCCAGTTGGAGATACATTTGTATGTTCATGGACGTGTTCGTGCCGGCGTGCACGTAGAACTCGAGGTAGTGCAGGTTGGTGATGGGGATCGCCGTGTGATACAGCGACAGCGCGCCCCAGGGGAGATACGTGATGGACGCCGACTTCGATCCGCTGTACTTCGGCGAGCTGTTGTTGAAATCGCGCGTGCAGTCCCACGACCAGTCCGCCCAGTCCGCGGCCAGGCTGTCCTGGTAGACGACGCGGTTGGATTGAGCGCCCGCCCGGTTTGCGCCAAGGGCAAGAAACAAAACGGCCGCCAATATCCCGCGCCGCAGCGAGTGTGCCTTCACGATACCATCCCGGATTGGAAACAAGCGCTTGCCGTTGAAAAAGATACAGCGGACGGGGGATTTGATGTAGGGCGATCGTTCAGCCGCCGCCGACGGGCAGGGAAAGCACCAGCTTGTCGCCGTCGCGGAGTCTGTCCGTCAGGCGCTTCTTGTCGCCGTTGACGAAGGGGACCACGTACTTCTGGTGATCTTTCCTGACGTGGAGGAAGTCCAGCACATCCGTCACGGCCGCGCCGTCCGGCACATCAAGGGTGTCGCCGCTGGATGCGCCCTTGGCGGCGAGCACGGCGGTAAATTCGACGAGGATCTTCATGTTCCTACCACTGCTCGTAATGCACGATCTGCTCCAGCGCCTTCCGCTTTTTCGGCAGGGAGGGCGCGGCGGGTTTTCCGAGCGGCGTCATCACCAGCGGCTCGACGCCGTCCGGCAGATGGAGGGCGTATTTCACTTTCATCGGGTCGAACGCGCCCACCCAGCAGGTGCCCAGGCCGAGATCGGCCGCGCAGAGCGTCATGTGGTCCATCGCGATCGCGCCGTCCACCGCCGCGTAGTTCTTTCCGTCCTGGCGCGTCCACGCCTTGTTCGGCTCCACGCACAGCACGATGATGACGGGCGCCTTCCAGAACCATTCCTTGCCGTACGCTTCCTTGAGCGCCTGTTTGCCGGCGGAGTCGCGGACGACGATGAAATGCCACGGCTGCTGGTTCGCGGCCGACGGGGCGATGCGGCCCGCCTCGAGAACCTTGGTCAGCGTCGCCTCGTCGACAGGGGTTGCGTCGTATCCGCGCACGCTCGATCGCTTGTTTGCCAAATTCAGGAAGCTCATGGTGTGTCCCTCGTGAATATACCTTCGCGGCGCCGCTTTTGCCAGCGGGCGGGAAGCTTTATTCTTGCGCCGCGCATGCGGTTCGGTGTTCTGATATCGTATCTCTATGGAACGGAGAACATGGGTCTCGATTCTCGCGGCGTTCGGGGTGGTGTGCCTGCTTTTCTACTACATCTCGCAGGCCAAGTTCAGCACGGTCCGCCAGATGTCCGTTTTCAGCCCGACGAATGACGCCGGACTGTTCTGGACGGAGAACGCCTTTCACTATCACTACGCCAAGCTCGCCGCGAGCGGAGCGGGAATTCCGGAGATCGACACGCGGATGCAGTATCCGGAGGGGATGCACGTCCTGCGCGACGAGACGCCCATGATGGAGAGGTTCGCGGGGTTCTGCTACCGTCACCTGGGCGGCTCGAAGCTTCCGTTTCACGTTTTCCTCCTGCTCCTGGCGTGCGTGTATTCGAGCGCGATCATCTTCCCGGCTTTCTTCCTCTCCGCGTACCTGTGGCGCAGCCCGCTGGCCGGCGTCTTCGCGAGCCTGTTCTACCTGTTCACCTATTCGTTCATCGGCGGCGTGGTGCTCGGCGCGTATGTCCGGCAGGACTTCGCGCTGCCGTTCCTGTTTCTCGCGACGTTTTTCCTGCTCGCGGGCATCGACACCAACCGCCGCGGGCTGCAGGCCGCCGCGGCGGCGCTTTTTGTCTTCTCCTTCGCGTCGTGGCACATGGCGCAGTTCTACTTTGCCGTCCTGATGGCCGGCGTGGTCGTTCTCTATTTTCTGCAGGCGGAAAGCCGTTCGAACATCGCGGGCGCCCTGGCGGTGCTTGTGGGGGTGCTGGTGCCGGCGTCGCTCTGCTTCCTGTCGCTGAGGAGCTCATACTTTCCCCTGTCGATTGCGATGCTCGCGGGCTATTCGCTTTTGATCCAGCATGCCGCGTTCGGGCGGGCCGGCGGGCCGGCGTGGAGACGAGCGACGGTGTTCCTCGCCCTGCTGGCGGCGTTCACGGCGGTCGCGGCGATGGTGTCCGGCGGACACTACGCAAGATACAGCCACGCGTACGAGCTGATCATGGACAAGATACGGTTCTTCGGCGTGAAGCCGGAAGACCCTTCGCTGCTGGGGTTCGAGTCGCGCGTCATGTGGACCTCGTCGTTCCGCAGTCCGACGCTGATGGGGTTTGCCGGGTGGCTGGGGACGGCGTGGCTTGCCGGCGCTGCCGGCGCCGTGCTGGCGGCGCGGCGCGCGCTCCGCGAGCGGCGCGTGCAGCCGGGCGTGTTCCTTGCGCTCTGGATGGCGGCGGCGTTTGTCGTGCTCTTCGCGTTGATCTGGCGCATGGACATCTTCGCCGCGTTCTTCGTCGTGGTGCTCGCCGGCGCGGCTGTACCCCGCGAGGTGCGGACGGACAAGGGGCTCGCGCTTCTTCTTCTGCTGCTCGGAATGGTCTGGTTCGACAGCTGGAAGGCCCGGAGCTTCACGCTGGTCAGCGGGTCGCCGCCGCCCGCGCAGTACCAGCCGGTCCTGGAGTTCATCCGGGAGAACACGGAAGCGAACGACGTGATCCTTGCGCTCTTTCCGTTCAGCCCGGTGATCTGCGCGTACACCGAGCGGCCGGTCGTGGTGCACTCGAAATTCGAGAACCGCCGGGTCCGGGAGAAGGTCGAGGAGTTCTATACCGCGCTGTGCGGAGACGAGGCGGAGTTTTACGCGTTCTGCAGGAAGTACGGCGTCGGCTACTTCGTGTACGAGCCGTCGATGGTCTACGACACAACGACGGAATCGGTGCGCTACATGGCGGACCGCCTTTCCATTGATGAAAGCAGCGCCGTTGTGCAGATGGCGTTCGCGCCGGTGAACCTCCGGCATTTCCAGCTCGTGTTCCAGGCGCCGCTCTACCGGGTCTACCGGGTCCTGCCGGAGGGACAGAACCCGGGGCCGGGAATCTTCCCCGTTCTTCCCGCGTTCGACGGCCGTCGATGCGACCCAAAGGCGCTGGGAATCCGGCCTGCTGTGGGACATTGACAGGCGGCGCGTTCTGACGTATGTACCCTTTGCGACGGGGGGATCATACAGGGGTCACCGCATAAGGAGGCTGCACCTTGAAGAGAATTCTCTCGATTGATGATGACCCGAAAATTCTTACGGCATTCGAGTCCGCCATCCAGCAGAAGGGGTACGAGATCCGTACCACGACCGACCCGAACGAAGCCGGGAAGCTCATGAGCGAGCAGAGCTTCGACCTGGTCATGCTCGATGTCCGCATGCCGCAGAAAAGCGGCTTCGACGTGTTCCGCGAGCTGAAGAAGAAGAACCAGAAGCTGAAGGTCCTTTTCGTCACGGCCTATCCGAAATCGTTCTCCGTGCGAAACGACGATATGTTGAAAATGTGGAAGCAGGACTTCGCGGACGGCGAGACCGACATCATGTACAAGCCGTTCGCCCTCGACGTCCTGTACCAGAAGATCGAAGGGTTGATCGGCCCGGCATCATGAGCAATCCCCAACTGACTCGAATGGAGATCTTCCGGCAGGTCCGCGTGGTCCTCGTCCGGCACCTGATCGACATCGGGCGGTTGTCCATCCAGCTTTCGATGAGCCAGCTGCGCCTGACCGGATCGCTGTGCCGCCTGCCGGGCGTCACCTCGGCGCTGACGCCGGACATCGTCAAGGCGATCTTCAGCGAACTGAACCGCATCCAAGGCATCCGCCGCGTGGATGGCGAGTTCGACAACTGGAAGCCGTCGGACAAGCTCGGCACTTCGTGGGCTCCGGTGGATGCGAAGAAGGTCTCGTCCGCGACCTTGCGGACCCCGACCGTCACCGTGTTGAACATCAAAGACCTTGGCCTCGGCAGCCCGGGCGCGCCGAAATCATAGCACGGCGCCGGGCCCCTTTTTTCTCGTCCTCATCATCCCGTAGGCCATCGCTCCCGCCGTGACCAGCGGCAGGACGCCCAGGAAGATGAATACGAGGTCCGCAGGCATCCGCAGCCATTCGATCAGGCGCATGACCGGCCGGGTCATGAACTCGGGGCTTCGCGCGTGCCAGTAGCCGTTCTGCAGCACGTCCCACAACTGCAGAACGCCGCCCGGGAACAGGTTGACCACGACCATCAGCAGCAGGCCGATGTTGAGTCCCCAGAACGAGAGACGCACGTGCTTCTCGACGCGGCGCCACTGGTCGTCCGCGAGGACCTGCCGGAGCGCGAAAACCATCAAGGCCACCGCGAGCATGCCGAACACGCCCATCATCGCGGCGTGGCCGTGGTTCGGCGTCAGCGTCGTGCCGACCTCGAAGTAGCTGACGATGGGCATGTTGATCAGGAACCCGAACACGCCCGCCCCGAGGAAGTTCCAGAAGCCGACCGACATCAGGAAGTAGAACGTCCACTTGTGCGCGACCACGCCCGCCGGCGCGTCGGTTCCGCCCGTGCGCGTGATCTTGATGAAATCCCAGGCGTCAAGCGTAAGCAGCGTCAGGGGAACGACTTCCAACGCGGAGAAGACGGCGGCGAGCGCCATGGTGACGTTGGACTGGCCGGTCCAGTACCAGTGGTGGCCGGTGCCGACGATGCCGCTGGAGAGGTACAGGATCGCGTCGAGATACACGACTCGCGTCGCGGTGATCTGCGACACGATGCCCAGCTTGAAGAAGATCGCGGCGACCATCACGGTGACGAACAGTTCGAAGAATCCCTCGACCCAGAGGTGGATGATCCAGAAGCGCCACATGTCCACGACGGAGAAGTGCGTCGTGCTGCCGAAGAACATCGCCGGAAGATAGAAGAGGGGAATCGCCACGGCGGCGTACAGGAAGAGCGAGGAAATTTCCTTCCGCTCCGGGTCCTTGCGCGCGGGCGCGATCGCGCGGAACAGCAGGACCAGCCAGAGCACGAGTCCGACCGCGAGCAGAACCTGCCACAGGCGGCCCAGGTCAAGGTACTCCCAGCCCTGGTGTCCGAGCCAGAACCACAGCTGGCCGAGCAGGTTGTTGATGCCGAGGATCTCCCCGAGAAGGCTGCCGACCGCGACGATCACGATCGCGACAAACAGGATGTGCACGCCGAGCGACTGCCGCGCGGGCTCGGATCCGCCGAGCGCCGGCGCGAGGAAAAGTCCGCCCGCGACATACGCCGTGGCGATCCAGAAAATCGCCAGCTGGAGGTGCCACGTCCTCATGATGTTGCTCGGGAAGAGACTCGAGATGTCGATCCCGAAGAAGCTCCCCGGATCGGCGCGGTAGTGGGCCGTTGCTGCGCCCACGAGGGTCTGGGCGAAGAACAGGAGGGCGACAACGAGGAAGTACTTGATGGTCGACTTCTGGCTTTCGGTGGCCGTTCCCGGCAGCATCTGGAGCTCCGCGCGCGCGCCGTCGTTCTTCCAGCCGAGGTAATTGAACTTGCCGAAGGCGAACAGCACGAGCGCCGTGCCGCCGAGGAGCGCGACGAGGCTCAGCGCGCTCCAGAGGAATGCATCGCTGCTGGGCAGGTTGCCCGCGTCAGGATCGTACGGGAAGTTGTTCGTGTACGAGAACTTCCGGCCCGGCCGCTCGGCGCATGATGCCCACGCGGTCCAAGCAAAGAACGCGGTCAGCCGGCGGATCTCGACGGGGTCCGCGATGTACTTCGCGGGCAGGCCGGCGCTGGCCGTGGGCTTCGAGAAATACTCCGCCCATCGGGCCTGCTGGGCCTGGAACGATTCGGCCTCGTCGGCGGTCAGGGTCAACACGCCGGTCTCCGCGCTGTACCGGTTCTGCCTCAACATGGACCGCACCTCCGCGTCCACGGCTCCGCGTTCGGCGGCGGTCAGCGACTCCAGGTTCTTGCCGTGAAGTTTCCGCGCGGCGTTCCCGGCCGCGTGGACGGCGAGCGTGTGCAGATAGTCGGCGGAAAAATCCGGGCCCAGATACGCGCCGTGGCCCCAGATCGTGCCGTTCTCCATCAGCCCGTACTTCAGGAACACCTGCTGGCCCGCTTTCACGTCCTCGATCGTGAAGACGGTTTGACCGTCCGGGCCGACCGCCTTGGCCGGGATCGGCGGCGCATCCTTGTACGCCGCGACGGCCATCCCGATCAGGATGGTGAACCCGAAAATCAGCACGAGAATGACGGCCTGTTTCCACCAGGGGGACAAGGTCTGTTCGCTCATGCTACTCTCCGCATTGCGGTTTGTGTGTCTCTTCTTCCGCGGCGGCGCCATGGTGGCCGCCCTTCGACAGCGTTTCGTAAGCGCCCTCCACGTAATGCAGGAAGACGACGTACGCTTCCACGAATTCGCGCCCGGCGGCCACGTCATCGGGCTTGTAGTCCTTCGTCTCCAGCACCTTGTGGAACCGGTGAAGGATTCCCTCGTGCAGGGTCTGCGTCATGAGCGTGTGCACGCCTTCGAGTTTACCGCTCGCCACCGCTTCGTCCGCCGCCCGCACCGCGGGCCCGGGGTCCTGGCCGGCGGGCTTGAGACCGGTGTACGGAAAGCCCTCGCCGGCGCGATGAATGCGCACGAGGGTTTCGAAGAAGTACATGTCGGCGAGTTCCTTCGCGGCGTCGCCCTGCTTCCGGACCTCCAGCGTCTTCGCGAAGGCGCTTCGGATCTCCGCTTCATCCTTCGGCTGGATCCAGACCAGGACAAGGTCCACGTTGCCGGTTTCCAGCGCCTGCCGGGCGGCTTGGATCACCGGCCCGTCGAGCGTGTCGCAGTGGGCGCAGGCGAATTGCCCGGTGGTAAACAGGACAGCAAACAACGCAAAGACGAAGGCTTTTCTCATGGCATCCTCCCCCTATGTTTGCACGGAACCCCGCACAATCCTAGGGCAGCATACGACAAGGCCGCAAGAAATACTTGATCCGGATCAAGAACAGCGAAGAAAGGCAGTTCGCGGAAACCAGACGCATATTGACGCCATTTCGGCCCCGGCGTACTCTGAAACGCGTTGCCGCCGGGTACGCTGGCCGACCCGCCGCCCGTCGCGCTCCAAGGAGATTCCGGATATGATCAAGATCATCAAGTCCGTGAAGAAAGACGTCCTGGCCAAGTCCGTGAAGCGCGCCCGCGAACGCGGCATCATCCTGCCCCAGTTTGCCCAGCAGAAGGACCCGTCGAAGATCCCTGCCAAGATCGTCCAGAAGCTGAAGAGCATCGGGCTCTGGGACATCAACCCTCTGAACCTGTTCCGCATCACCTGGAAGAACGAGGCGAAGCCGAAAGGCGGCGGCTTCAACGAAGGCAACTTCATCGAATTTCCGTCCGAGCTGACCGGCGTGGAGGCGAAGATCGTCGGCATCTCCGGCAAGTGGTTCCCGACAGGCGCGCACAAGGTCGGCGCCGCGTACGGCTGTCTCGTTCCGCGACTGGTCTCCGGCAACTTCGACCCGACGACGCAGAAGGCCGTCTGGCCGTCGACAGGCAACTACTGCCGCGGCGGCGCATACGACTGCGCCCTGCTCGGATGTCCCGCCGTCGCGATCCTCCCCGAAGGCATGAGCCGCGAGCGGTTCGAGTGGCTGAAGGAAATCGGGACGGATGAAATCATTGCGACCCCCGGCACGGAGTCGAACGTGAAGGAGATCTACGACAAGTGCTGGGAGCTGCGGCGCACGCGCGGCGACAAGATCGTGATTTTCAACCAGTTCGAGGAGTTCGGCAACTCGATCTGGCACTACCAGATGACCGGCGGCGTCATCGAGGAGATCTTCCGCAATCATTACGGAAAAGGCCGGCTCGCGGCCTACATCAGCGCGACCGGCTCGGCCGGCACGATCGCCGCGGGCGATTTCCTGCGCACGAAGCACCCGGCGATGAAGGTGGTCGCGACCGAGGCGCTCCAGTGCCCGACGCTCTACCAGTTCGGGTTCGGCGCGCACCGCATCGAGGGCATCGGCGACAAG
>CAYQYB010000008.1:0-24376 GCA_964421535.1 uncultured Verrucomicrobiota bacterium
GTCGTTCTCCGCCATGCACGCCGCGATGTGGGCGTGGTGGTGTTGGACGGGGAGGATGGGCAGGTCCAATTCACGCGCAAACTTGGTCGAAAGGTAGTCCGGGTGCATGTCGCAAGCGACTTGCGCGGGCTTCGTCTCGTAGATGTCCTCCAGCGCGGCGACGGCTCGCTTGAAGGTTTCCGAAGATTGGAACGTCTCGAGGTCTCCCACGTGCTGGCTGATGAGTGCCGCATCGTGATGTGCCAGCGCGACGGTGTTTTTCAGATGCGCGCCGACGCTCAGGATGGGCTTTCCTGCGTCCCTGATCGGCAGCGGCCGTGGCGCAAATCCGCGGGCCCGGCGCAGCACCGTCTCCTGCCCGGCGACAACCCGGACGATGGAGTCGTCCACGGGCCGCGCAATCGGACGGTTGTGAATGAGAAACAAGTCAGCGATGCCGCCGAGGCGCTCGAGCGCCTCCTTTTCGTCCGTGCAGATCGGCTCGTCGGACAGATTCCCGCTGGTGGCGACGACCGGAAATCCCAGCTCGCGCAGGAGGATGTGGTGAAGCGGCGTGTACGGAAGCATCGCGCCCAGGTACGGATTCCGCGGCGCGACCAGCGGCGCGATCTGCTTTTCACCGGTCCGGGCGCGCAACAGCACAATCGGCGATTCAGATGACAGGAGAATTCGTTCCTCGATCGGAGAGACCTCGCAGGTGGATTTCACAGAATCCAGCGAGGGGAACATGAGCGCAAAAGGTTTCTCCTCCCGGTGCTTTCGTTCGCGCAGCAGCCTCACGGCGTCGTTGTTTCGCGCATCGACCATCAGGTGAAATCCGCCCAGTCCTTTCACGGCTGCGATCTGGCCGTGACGCAAGGCGTCGGCCGCCGCAAGAAGAGCCTTGTGGCCGTCGGCGCTCTTGGTGCCGTTGCGGTCCCACAGCTCGAGGTGCGGCCCGCAATCGGGGCAGGCATTCGGCTGCGCGTGGAAACGGCGGTTCGCGGGATCTTCGTATTCCGCCCGGCACCGGGGACACATCATAAACGCCCTCATCGTCGTGTTCGGGCGGTCGTAGGGGAGGTGCTCGACGATGCTGAACCGCGGCCCGCAGTTCGTGCAGTTGGTGAACGGATACAGGTGGCGGCGGTCGGCCGGATCAAAAATCTCTCTCAGGCAGTCAGGGCAGATCGCGAGGTCGGGCAGGATCTGCGCCGTCTTGGCGCCGCTCGGATCGCTGTCGAGAATGCCGAAACCGGATCCGGTAAACGGTTTTTCGGTTTTCGCGCGCACGATTTCCTTGATGCGGGCCGCCGCGGGCGCGCGGGCGCGCAAAGCCTTTTCAAATAGTTCCAAGGTTCGGAAATCCGCATGGGCCTCGATGGTCACGCCCTGGGCGTCGTTCTTCACCCATCCCGACACGCCCAGTTCCTGGGCCAGCCGATAGACGAACGGGCGGAAGCCGACGCCCTGTACGGCCCCGGTGATGCGAAACGTGCAGCCCTGACTTGCGTCAGCGCGCGGAGTTGTTTTCGAGGAAGGCATACCAGGCTTCCATGCCCTTGCCTGTTTTCGCGGAGAGCTCGACAACCTTGGCCTTGGGCGCGACCTTGCGGATGTTCTCCATCGCGACCTCGCGATTGAATTGGACGGCTTCCGCGATATCCATCTTGTTGACGATCACAAGATCCGCGTTCAGGAAGATGGTCGGGTACTTCAGCGGCTTGTCCTCGCCCTCGGTGACGGACAGCAGAACGACGCGCTTGTCCTCGCCGAGGTCGAAGGACGCGGGACAAACGAGGTTGCCGACATTTTCGATGAAGAGGATTGTGAGCCCGTCGAGGTTCAGTTTGTCCAGCGCATGCTCGACCATGTGCGCGTCGAGGTGGCAGGCCGTGCCGGTCGAAATCTGGACGGCCGGAGCGCCCTTCGCGCGGACCCGGTTTGCGTCGTTTTCGGTTTGAAGGTCGCCGACGATGACGCCAATCTTCAATTTCCCGCCGCGGTCGGCGAGAGTGCGCTCGATCAGGGCTGTTTTGCCGGAGCCGGGGGACGAGAGGAGGTTGACCACGAACAGCTTCTTGGCCTTGAAGAACCCGCGGTTGCGTTCGGCCAGTCGCTGGTTCTGCGAGAGGATCGACTGCTGGACCTCGATCAGCTTCGTCGGGTGATCATGCGTGTGGCCATGCCCGTGGTCATGATCGTGGTCGTGCTTGTGTTCGGGAATTCCGCATCCGCAATGATCGCACATGGTCAGGGCACCTCAATGGAAACCAGGTTCATCTCAAGACCGCTTCGAATTTCGATGTCGTTCTTGCCGCACTCTGGACAGATGCTCGAGAAGTTCTCAGGCTTGAACTCCTTCTTGCACGGCCGGCACCAGCACACGACCGGCGCATATTCCACATTCAGCCGCGCATTCTCCGCGATCGTGCCTTTCTTCATGGCTTCAAACGCGAACTCCAATGCGTCCGGCACAACGCCCGCCAGAAGGCCGATCTTGACGTTGATTGCCTCGATCACGGCGGCGTTGTTCAGCCTGGCGTGTTCTAGAGCCATATTCAATACGTTCTGCATGAGGCCGGCTTCGTGCATGAGTCATCCTGTCCTATGACTGTAACGTACCCGAAATCAGGAGAAAAACCAGCCCGCGCGCGAGGGGGAGGGGACGCTAAACGTGGTCCATCCGCTTGTACACGACCATCCCGTCCTTCTCGATGAGGTCCTCGGGGTGGTACTGGGCGATGGGCAACTCCAGCTGCTTGAAGCGGACGGGCGCGGTCTTCTTGTCGACCAGTCCCGCTGCCACGGCGACGCCCCAGAGAATGGCTTCGGGCCGCGGCGGACAGCCCGGGACGTAGTAGTTGACGGGGATGACCTTTTCCACGGGGCCCATGACGTTGTACGTGTCGTACCAGACGCCGCCGCCGCAGGCGCAGGAGCCGATCGCGAAGACGAGCTTCGGGGCGGGCATGGCGTCGTAGGCGCGCTTGAGGGCCTTCGCGGTGGCGCGCGAGGCCGGCCCCTGGCACAGCATGACGTCGGCGTGCCGCGGCGAGCCGACCAGCTTGATGCCGAAGCGCTCCGCGTCGTAGTACGGCGTCAGCACATTGAGGACCTCGATGTCGCAGCCGTTGCAGCCGCCGCTGTTGGCGTGATACACCCACAGCGACCGCGGCAGCATCTTCTTGCAGAGTTCCTTCAGCATGACAGTCTCTCAATCCAATTCGATCTCAATGTCCCTGACGACCCGGTCCTTGTCCAAGTACGACTTCGATTCATAGATCCAGCGGTCGGTTTTCGGATCGTCAAAGCGGTAGCCCTTCATCATCAGCTGATCCAGCGGCCCGGCGTCCTTGAAGCAGCGTCCGCAGCGCTGGCAGGTGCCCATGAAGATCTCGAGGTTCTGCTCGATATCGTGGATGTCGTTCGTGCCGTTCTCGAACTCCTTGCTCATCGTGATCGCCTTTTCCGGGCAGACATCGGCACAGCGGCCGCAGTACGTGCAGCGGCGGCCGAGGTACTTGACCACGCGGACTTCCTGGCACGGGTCGTAGATCAGAATCTCGCGGGCGGGGCAGTTGTTCGCGCAGCCGCCGCAGCCGATGCACTTGTTCACATCGAAGATCGGCCGCCCGCGGAAGCGCTCGCCAACGGGCTTGGGCGAGGCCGGGTAGGGCAGGGTCACCTTGCCCGCGTTCAGGCAGATGATCGTTTCCTTCAGTTTACTGATCAGCGACATGTTTCTAAGACTCCAGTTCCTTGTTCCCGGTTCCCCGTTCTCCGTTAACCGGGAACAGAGAACCGGGAACTGCGAACTTCTTAAAACCCCTTCACCGCGAATACCAGCGCCACCAACGAAAGCGCGAACAGGCCGGCATAGTACCGGACCACCTGGTCGATGCGATACCGCGCGTGCGTTGCGGCAATCAGCGTGACCAGAAGAACTACACCAAAAACCTTCGCGAGGAAAATGACAAGGCTGAGAGGATAGATCAGTCCGTTGCCCCACGGCGCGAACAGCGCCACGAACAGCGCGCAATACACGAACAGCTTCGCCATGCGCGCATACTTGAACAGCGCCAGTTTCGGTCCCGAGTATTCCATGACCGGGCCTTCCATGATTTCCGTTTCCGCCTCGGCCGTGTCGAACGGGACGCGCCCGACGAACGCCTGCAGGGAGAACACGAGCACGCCCAGCATGATCAGGCCGGCCCACGGGAACGCGCCGGCGCCGTACAGGGAGCCGCCCAGCACGTCGTCGAGCCGCAGCGAACCGGTATGGATCGCGCCCACGACGATGGCTACGGCCAGCAGGGGCTCCAAGGTCATCATGGCCATCATTTCGCGGCTCATGCCGACGAGCGAGTACGTCGAGCCGGCGGCCAGCGCCGCGACGAGGCTCGAAATGCCGCACAGGGTCAGTAGATAGATCAGGAGAATCGAATCGCCGCCCGACTGGAGAGGAACGCGCCCGCCCATGGGCACCAATAGCGCAACGGAGAGAATTGTCGCGAGCGAGAGGTAGGCTGCGAACCGCTGCATGAGCGGCGTCTCTCCCGACTCGATGTCCTCTTTTCCGAGGAGCTTGAGAAGGTCGTAGTACGGCTGGCGGAGCGGCGGTCCTTGCCGGGATTGGACCCGTGCCGTGATCTTCCTCATGATGCCCTCGATCAGCGGGGACAGCGCGAGCACGAGCACGAGGTTCGCGACAGCCAGGAGGATGCTGGTCAGCGTGTGACTCATGACCGCCCTCCTTCCGCATTTTGCACCAGCTGCCGCAGCTCTTCCTGGGAGTAGACCTTCATCTTGCCCGTCCGGATGTCCACGACCTCCATTCGGTCGGTGCACGAGAAGCACGGATCGATGCTGCCGAGCGAGATGGTCATGTCGGCGAGTTGCTGGTCCTTGATCATCGCCGGGATGCCCTGCAGGTTCTGGTACGTCGGCGCGCGGACGCGCCACCGGCGGGGACGGTTGTTTTCGCCCGTCACCACGTAATGATGCGATTCGCCGCGCGGCGCTTCGATGGACGACATGCCGAAGCGGCCCGCGGGAAGCTCGTCAGTCAACTTCAGCTGGATGGGGCCTTCCGGCATTTTCTCCAGGCACTGGCGGATGATGCGGATCGATTGGAAAACCTCGCGCACGCGAACCATCAGGCGCGACCAGACGTCGCACCCGTCCTCGACGACCACATCGAACTCGACCTTGTCGTACGCCGCGTAGGGGTGGTCGTGGCGGGCGTCGATGGCCACGCCGGAGGCGCGCGCAATCGGTCCGAGCAAGGCGGCTTCCTTCACGAGCTTCTTGTCGGCGACGCCGACCCCGCGGGTGCGCTTCTGGACGTTCCTGTCGCCTTTGACCGCATCGGCCACGCGGATCCATTCCTTTTCTATCCCGTCGAGCACGCCGCGCAGGTCGCGGCTCAGGTCGGGCGTGATATCCCAGCGCACGCCGCCGATGAGGCATAGGGAGTAGGTCTTGCGATTGCCGGTGATCTTCTCGGCGATCCACATGAGCGGCTCGCGGATTCGGAAGCTCTGCATGAACAGCGTGTCGAAACCGAGGATGTGCGAGGCCAGGCCGCACCAGAGCAGGTGGCTGTGCAGGCGCTCGATTTCCAGCATGATCGTCCGGATGAACTCCGCGCGCTCGGTGGCCTTGATCGCCGCGGCCTGTTCGACGGCCTGCGCGTAGACCACGCTGTGCACGCAGCCGCAGATGCCGCAGATGCGCTCGGCAAGCATCGGGATCTCGTTGTAGGTCAGGACCGAGTCGGCCAGCTTCTCGATGCCGCGGTGAACCATGAACCCGCGGTACTCGCATCCGCGCACGATCTCGCCTTCCACGAACAGGCGGAAATGCTCCGGCTCGTCCAACGTGGGGTGGAAGGGCCCGAACGGGACGGCGACGCAGCCTTTCGGCGGATCGTCAAACGGGTATTCCTTGTTCTCGTCGTACTCGGGCGGAACAAAGTTCCACGGCACGTCCTTGCGGAGCGGATGGCAATTCTCCGGCCAGCCGTCGGGCAGGACGAGGCGCTTCATGTTGGGGCAGCCGACGGCCTCGATGCCGACGAGGTCGCGCATTTCGCGCTCCGCCCAGTTCGCGCCGGGCACGATGTCGGAAATGCTGTCGATCTTCGGATACTCCGCCGGCAGGTTCACGAGCAGGCTGAGGAGCACGTGGTCCTTGTCGAACGCGAAATTGTGCGCCACGAGGAACGTGCCGGAGTGGGGCCGGTCATCCATGCCGATGCTGATCACGTAACGGGCGTCCAGGTCGCGGAAGACGTACCGCACGAGGTCCCTGATCTTGTCCTTGCGGATGTACAGGAAAAGACGATTGTCCTCGGGAACGTCCATCCGGAGGATGGTCCCGTCGAACTTGCCCTTGATCTGATTCAAGACATCTCGTGCCGACATATTCGCCCTAAACTGATTTGCTGACGTCTGACTCCTGACCTCTGACTTCTGGTTTCGGCATCCCGCCGACCCAGCCGAAATATTTCTTCACTTCGCCGTACAAATTGTGCGCGCCGTACCGGTGCACGTCCGCTTCCTTCGCGTAGCCGCAGAGCCAGATGTCGGCCGTGCGGCGCTCCGCGGCGCCCAGCTTGGAAATCGCGCGCGCGACGACGAAGATCACGAACAGCATGACGGCGACGATCAGCGGCGAGAGCAGCGCCATCCCGCCCGCGGCCGAAAGCCCTTCCCAGCGTCCGACGGAAGCGGGGTTCGTATCGTACAGAATATGCGCAAGGCCTTCCGAGCTCCGCATCAGGGTCTGGTGGATCAACCAGTACGCCGCGGCCGGGACCAGCCCGAGCGCGAGGCACAGGCCCGCGAGCGCCAGCTGCGGCAGCTGCATGGTCCACGGGACTTCCAGCTTCTGCCGGGCCGCCCGCTCCGCGACCACCTTGCTTGTGCGCGAGAGGAACGCGGCGCCGAAGAACTTCATGAACGACGCGAGCGTGAGCGCGCTGGTCACGATGCCGAAGATGCCGCAGATCGCGAGGTAGCCGCCTTCGCGGCTGCCGAGGATCGTCGCGACGTAGATGCTCCACTTGCTGGCGAACCCGTTGAACAGCGGAACGCCCGCGATGGAGAACGAGGCGATGATCGTGGTCACCGCCGTGATGGGCATGAATTTCATCAGCCCGCCCATCCGGTTGAGGTCTTGCGTGTTCGTCGCGTACAGCATGGATCCGGCGTCGAGGAAGAGCAGGCTCTTGAACAGGCCGTGGTTCAGCGTGTGGAACAGCGCGCCGTAGAAGCCGACCGTGGCCAGCGCCAGGACCGCCGAATTCGCGAGGCCGGCCGGCAGAAGGGCGAGGCACGCGCCGAGGCCGAGGATGATGTAGCCGACCTGGCCGATGCTGTGGAAGGCCAGCAGCCGCTTGCTCTGCTCCTGCTTCAGCGCCTGCATCGTGCCGATGAAGAGGGTCACGGTTCCCAGGATGGAGAGGATCATGCCCCAGGTCTGCGCGGGGTAGTCGGTGATCGCCGCCGCCGGGACGAGCCACAGGAACGAGCGCATCAGGCCGTACACGCCCGTCTTGATCATGACGCCGGAGAGCAGGGAGCTGACGGGCGAGGGGGCCGCGGGATGCGCGTCCGGCAGCCACGTCTGCCCGAACGGCCACATGCCGGCCTTGATGCCGAAACCGACCAGGAACAGGACCAGCGCCAGCAGAACGGTTCCGCCGTTCGCGGGGTACAGCCCGCCCACGGTTTCGCGAAGCGCGTCGAAGTCGTACTTCGGCAACAGCTCGCCGGCCACGGCCACCGGGCCGGAGCCCGCGAGCAGGTACGCCCCGAGCATCACGAGAGCGCAGGCGATCTCCATCATCAGCAGGTACTTGTTCGCCGCCTGAACGTTCGCGCGCTTGCGGAACTCGTAACGGATCAGGACGTACGAGGGGAGGGTCATCAGCTGCCAGAAGAAGCAGAAGAAGAGCATCAGGTCGGTCGTCGTCACGATGCCGTACATGCCGGCGATGAACAGGAGGAAGTTCGGGTAGTAGCGCGCCACGCCGTAGTCCGGGTAATGCTTCATGTAGCGGATCGAATAGAACGCGGAGGCAAGAGCGATCGTCGCGATCAGCAGGATGAAGACCGAACTCAGGCCGTCCACGTAGAGTCTCAGCGACGAGCCGTACTGCGGCAGAGACAAAAGAGTCACGGCGGTTTCCGGCCCGCGAAGGAGGCCGATGGCCGCGGTCAGCAGGGCGAGGGCGCTTGATGCCGCGGTGAAGAGGAACGCGATCCAGCCGGCGAGCGTCTTGTTCCACGAGAAAAGCAGGGAGACGGCCGCGCCGATGACGCACAAGCCCATCGCGTACGTTATGGTTTGTGTGGATGTCAGGAACACGGGCACTCCGCCTTCGTTTCAGAACGTTTTCCAAAAAGGACGTCTTTCAGCAGCCCCAGCAGCAGCTTGAGCGTCTGATTCACGGCCTCTGATATTTCCGATCCGGTCCGCAGGGACTCCGGCTGGACGCCCAGCAGCCACACGCGGGTCCGGCTTTCCGACTCGATCACGCGCGCGGTCATCCCGAGCGATATCTTGTGCGTCGAAACCTGCGGGAACCTGGCCTGGATCTCCGAGGCGTTCATGAGAACCACGGAGCCCGCCGCGGCATTGAAGTCCACGGCGTCCAGGAGCACGACATTGTCGTAGCCGCCGCGGGAGAGCACGCCCGCGATATTCTCCGGCACCGTTCCGGCGACAACGGCCGTCGAAACGCCGGCGCTCTGGAGCTGTTCGGCGAGGCGAACCCCCAGGGCGTCGTCGCCCAGGTCCGTGTTGCCGATGCCCACGAAGGCGGTGCGTCCCGCCGTCGCGGCCCGGAGCTCCTCTTTGAGGTCGTGCTTCAAATCACCTCTCCCAGCTTGTGAATCTGCGCCAGCGTGAAGACGGGGCCGTCGGTGCAGACGTACGCCACGCCGATACAGCAGTGGCCGCACTTGCCCACGCCGCACTTCATGTAGCGCTCCAGCGTGGACACCATGTTGCCGTCGTCGTAGCCCATGCCCTTCAGGTCGGCGAGGACGAACCGGAACATGACCGGCGGCCCGCAGATGAAAACCGTCGTGTTGTCGATCGGCATCTCGATGCCCGGCTTCTTGAAGAGCGACCCGACGACGCCGACGTTGCCTTTCCATCCCTCGTCCGCGCGGTCCACGGTCAGATGGCACTCGAAGCCCGGATCCTTCTGCCACGCTTCGAGGTTCTGCGTGTACATCAGGTCCTTGGGAGTGCGAGAGCCGTAGAACACCTGGATCTTCTGGTACTTGTCGCGGTTGTGGAGCGCGTACATGATCACCGAGCGGAGCGGGATGAGGCCGATGCCGCCGGCGACGATGATGAGGTTGCGCCCGAAGTAGTCCTTCATCGGGAAGCCGTTCCCGTAGGGGCCCCGCACGGCGAATCGATCGCCGGGCTTCATCGCGTGCATCGCGGCGGTCACGCTGCCGACCTTGCGCGTCGTGAAGAACAGCTTGTCTTCCGTGGGGCTGGGGGGGAGCGAAATCGCGATCTCGCCCGCGCCGAGGACGTTGAACTGGGCGAACTGGCCGGGCATGAACGTCCGGAACGCCTTCTGGTCCTCCGGATTTTCGAAGTGCCAGAAGAACGTCTTCACATCCTGGATTTCCTCCCGGATGTCGTCCATGACGGCCATCTTCGGCTCGTACAGGTTCTGGTTCTTGCACGCGCTCATTGGGTCTCCGCCTTGCCGGCCGTCAGGCGGCGGATGATTTCCACGACGCTCGGCATGCCGACGTCGCCGTGGCAGACGCTCACGCAGCGCCCGCAGCCGACGCACGCCATGGAGAGTTCCCTCTGGATGAAATAGTGCGCCAGCTTGCGGAAGAACCGGCGGTTGCGGCGATCGTGCACGGCCTGCCGGGGATTGTGGCCGCCGGCCATCCGCGTGAACCCGCTCAGCGCGCAGGCATCCCACATGCGGACGCGCTCGACCTGGTTCGGCCCGGTCTTCTTCTCGCTCACCGTGAAGCAGGTGCAGGCGGGGCAGACGTAGCTGCAGCCGCCGCATTCCAGGCAGCGGTCGCCGACGATTTTCCACGTGTCGTCCTAGATGCCGCCGCGCGTGATGTAGCGGATCGCCGCGGAATACCAGCTGGTCGTCGTCTTGAACAGCTTGCGGACGTTGCTCAGGATCGTGCGCCGCCGCTCGATGTGCTCGGGCGTGGCCTTCGTGAAGAACGGCTGGCTGAAAAGCGCCTCGCCCCGGGCCGAGCCCGCGATGGTCAGGAACTCGCCCTGGCCGAGGTCCATCAGCTGGAGATCGAAGTGGTCGCGCGCGGCCGGGCCGGTGTCCGAACATACGCAGAAGCAGTCCGTATCGATGTCCAACTCAGGGTTGGTGCACACCACGTTCACGAGGAACAGGTTCTTGCGGTAGCTCTCGTAGTAGTTGTCCTTGAACGCGTTGCCCAGGTAGAAGCGGTCCGTGTGGAAGATGCCGGCGACGTCGCAGGACCGAATGCCGAAGATCGCGCGCTTCTTCTCGTCGTGGATGGTTTCCACGGACGCGTTCGGCCCCGTGCTGATCCTGAGCAGGCGCTGGATGTGCGGAAGGACATAGCGCTTCGGGGGATAGTAGGGGTTCGGGAGATGAATCTGGATCTGGTCGCGGTTGGTGTCGGTGACCACGTCGAAATACGTGTCGCGGCCGCGGCCGCGGAACGGCGCCACCACCTCGTGATCCTGCCTCAGCAGGTCCACGATCTTGAGCAGGTCGCTATGATGGATCAGTCGCGCGCGCATGTTATGGTTTCTCGATTCTCACCCAAATCGCCTTGGTGCCGACATGACTTTCCGTCTTCACGTGCCCGAGAAGCTGCTTGGCGATGTCTTGGAGGAAGTACGGGACATAGACCATGCCCTTTCGCACTTCTTCTGTCAGTCGCGCTGCGGTGACGGCCGTGCCGGTGCCGGAAACCAACCGGATCTTCGTGCCGTCGCGGATGCGCAGGGCGTCCGCATCGGCGGGGTTGATCTCGACGAACCCGTCCGGG
Organism: uncultured Verrucomicrobiota bacterium; assembly: GCA_964421535.1. Classification (GTDB taxonomy): domain Bacteria; phylum Verrucomicrobiota; class Kiritimatiellia; order CAIQIC01; family JAGNIJ01; genus CALMZY01. The sequence continues at coordinate 11,028 of CAYQYB010000008.1, forward strand.
TAGTCGAGCAGGAGGATGCGGTACTCGCGCTTGAGAGTCTCGCTGTGCTGGATCAGCGCGTTCTGGTGCCAGTAATAAAGCGAGTGGCCGAAGGTCAGTTTGAACGGGAACTCGGCCGGCGCGGTATCCACGTGGTGCGCGGGCTTCTGGACCGGCACGAACCTGAACGGACGGTGAGGCCGCGCCTCTTCGAACAGGAAGGAGGTCCCGAGCGGCCGGTCGTTGGTGCAGGGCCACTGCCGCCCGTATTCGCGGGCCAGGTTCTCGTAGCTCGCGCCCTCGTAGAACGGCACGGCGCGGCCGATTTCCTTCATCACGTCGGCGGAGTTGCTGTATTTCCAGTTCGCGCCGAGACGAGTGGCGACTTGCGCAACCTGTTGCCATGCCGAGCAGAGTCCCGGGGGTGGCTCGACCACCTTTTTCGCCAGCTGGATGCGGCGTTCGGTGCTAGTGAACGAGACCTGCTCTTCGCCGAAGGCGACGACCGGCAGGATCACGTGCGCCATTTCCGCGGTGCGCGTCATAAACAGGTTCTGGAGGACGACGAACTCCATGCTCTCCAGCGCGGTCTTCGCGTCGCAGAATGTCGCCGAAACGACCGGGTTGTGGCGGTCGAGCCACATCGCGCGGACGCGGCCCTTGCGGCCGAGCATGCTGCTCGTCTCGAGGCCGGGGTGCTCCGGAACCTTCGCGTTCCACAGTGTCTCGAACTTCGCCTGGACATGTGGTTCCCTGACCGGCTGGTAGCCCGGCAGGTAGTCGGGCAGCATGCCCATGTCGCAGCCGCCCTGGAGGTTGTTGTGCTCGGAAAGCGGCATGATTCCGGCGCCGCGCTTGCCGAGGTTCCCGGTGAGCAGGGTGATGTTCACCATGGACTGGATCGGCTCCACGCCGCTCGCTTCCGCGCCGGTCGAGTAGAGAATCATCGCGTTGGCCGCGGCGGCGTACATGATCGCGGCCTGCTCGATCAACTCCGGCGGGACGCCGCAGCGGTCGGCGGCGAGCAGGAGGTCGAAGGACTCGATGTGCGCCAGGAATTTCTCGTAGTCGTGACAACGGGTCTTGATGAAGCTGTGGTTCATCAGGCCGCGGTCCACGATGACCTTGGCCATCGCGCCATACAGGAACACTTCCGTGCCGGGGCGGATCTGCAGGAAGAGGTCGGCGCTCTCCGTCACACGGTGGCGGCGCGAATCAATGGCGATGAGCTTGGCGCCGGCAAGCTTCGCCCGGATCACCCATCCGCCGATGGTCGGCAGCTGCTGGCCGAGGTCGATCCCGCTGACCACGATGACCTGGCTGTGCATGAGGTCGGCGATCGAGTTGGTCGCCGCGGGCGCGCCGAGCATATCCAGCAGGACCTTGACGCTGTTCGTTCTGAAAAGACTGGTGCCCTGGTCGACGTTGTTGGTGCCGATCACGGCACGGGCGAACTTCTGGAGGAGGTAGCTGTCCTCGTTGGCGCATCGCGCGGAGTTGAGGAACCCGAACGCGTCCGGCCCGTGCTTGTCGCGGATCTCGCGGAAGCGGGCGGCGATGTAGTCGAACGCTTCGTCCCAGCCGGCGGGCTCGAACTTGCCGTCGCGCTTGATCATGGGCTGGTGGAGCCGGTCGGGCGAACTGGCGACCTCGTGTACGTGCCAGCCGCGGACGCAGATGCGCCCGTGATTGGCCGGGTGCGACATGCTGGGATAGGTCCCGATGATCTCGTTCCCGGCCGTTTCAAGATAAATCCCGCAGCCCACGCCGCAGAAAGTGCACGTTGTCAGTCTATGGCTCACATCTGAAACCTCGCGCCGAGGACGAAAAAAACCTGGCGCATAGAGTCTTCTTCGCGGAGGTCAACCCGTGACGATTCCGTAGCCCTACACTGCGGGCGATTCTAGAAACCGGGGCCGAAAAGTCAACAATCCACGAGCATCTTCGGCCCGAAGAAATACCCTCTTCAGGCGTCGTCGGATAGCCGTTTCTGCAGCTCCGCGAGCGCTGTTTCGGAAACCGCTTGCGCGGAAGCGGTTACGGAATCTGAAACGGGCTGTCCAGCGCCGAAACTCCCGCCCTCGATTCCGTAGACAATCAGCGCCTGCGGGAGGCGCTTCAGCGTCCGGCCCAGCTCGATGGCTTCGGCGAGCCCGAATGAGTGGGTGGACAGGTTGAACAAGTGGGCCGGGATCGCTTGGCGGTGAGGCTCGAATCTGCGGATTGTCCCGGCGCGAGTCACGGACGCCGTGGCGTCGAAGAGATAGACGACATCGTGGCTGGCCCAGGCGTCCAGGAGCTGCGCGGCGTCGCCCGAGAATTCGACGATTTCCACGCCGGCAAGGTTGAGCTTCTTCAGCCGCCTGACGACGAGGAGGCCCGCTGCATCGTCGGACCTCAGCTCATTGCCGATGCCGATGAGCAGGATGGGTGGCTTCGCGGCCTTCATTCCCGCTCGATCTTCAGCTTCAGGAAATGACAGGAGCACGAGATGCAGGGGTCGTAGTTCCGGATGGCCTGCTCGCACTGCCACTGCAGTTGGTCGTCGGACAAGTCGAGGTTCTTTTCGACAAACTGGACCAGGTCCTCCTCGACCACCATCTGGTTCTGCGCCGTCGGCGGCACGATGCGCGCGTCCTGGATGATGCCCTTGGCGTCCACCTGGTAACGGTGGTAGAGGATGCCGCGCGGCGCCTCCGTGCAGCCGTGGCCGGTGCCGGCCTTGACCTCGACGTCGACGAACGGTTTCGGCAGGTCCTCCATGCCCTTGATGATGCGCAGCGCTTCCTCGCACGCGTACAGCGTTTCGACCGCCCGCACTATAATGCTCTTGAACGGATTGTTGCTGACGGGCCCGAGCCCCGCCGCCTTCGCCGCGGCCTGCGCGCGCTTCGTCAGCTTGTCGAAGTTCAGGCTGTAGCGTGCCTGCGGGCCGACGAAGTACGAGCCGCGCGCCTTGATCGCCGACTGAAGCGACGTCGAGTGTTCGACCTGCCGCTCCTCGATGTGGTTGTAGAATTCATTGATCGGGATGTTCAGGCCCTTGTTCGAAGCCAGCGAGCCCTCGTTGAAGGGGTACTCGTCGGGGTGCCGGAGCGCGACGAACTCGTAGTCGCGCTCGAAGTCGGGGAAGGGGAGCGTGGCCGCCCACTTCACCGTCTCCTCCGCCGCGTCGGCCGCCCACTTCAGATCCTCGGCCAGCTTCTCGAAACGCTTCTTCGGCGGCACGCGGTAGAAGCCCCCCACGCGCAGGTTGATCGGGTGGATCTCGCGTCCGCCGAGAAGCGCGACGATGTCGTTGCCGATCTTCTTCAGCTTCAGCCCGCGCGTGACGACGTCGGGGTAGTCCTTGGCCATGTGCAGGCCGCTCTCATAGCCGAGGAAGTCCGGCGCGTGAAGGAGGTACACGTGGAGCACGTGGCTCTCGATCCACTCGCCGCAGTAGATCAGCCGGCGGAGTTCGCGGATCGGCGCCGGGACTTTGACGCCGAACGCATCCTCCATGGCGTGGATCGCGCTCATCGCGTAGGCGATCGGGCAGATGCCGCAGATGCGCTCCGTGATGTCGGGCGCCTCGCTGTACCGGCGGCCGCGCAGGAAGGCCTCGAAAAACCGCGGCGGCTCGTAGATGCGGAACTTGGCCTCGCGGACCTTCCGGTCCTTGACCTTGACCAGCATCGCGCCTTCGCCCTCGACGCGCGCCAGCGCGTCGACCTTGATGACCTTGCTACTCATGCGATTCGCTCTCCCGGCGGAACGCTTCCGAGTAGGCGTTGTACGTCCGGTACGCCCGCAGGATGTCGTCGCCTTCGACCCCGAGCTTCGCCTTCCAGAACGCGCTGAGCGATTCCGTGTTCGGGCTCTCCATCGGGCCGTAGCACCCGTAGCAGCCGCGGCCGTACGCGGGGCACAGCGCGCCGCATCCGTCCTGCGTCACGGGCCCCATGCACGGGACCCCGCCCGCCGCCATCACGCACACCGTTCCGCGCCGCTTGCACTCGACGCACACGCTGTAGGTGTGGATGTTCGGCTTGCGGCCGTTGAGGTGCGCGCTGATGACCTCGACCAGCTGCAGCTTGTTGATCGGGCACCCGCGCAGCTCGTAATCCACGTACACGTGGTCCGCGATGGCCGTGGACTTGTTGAGGGTCTCGATGTACGCCGGATTCGGGTACACGATCTTCAGGAAATCCTTCACCGCCTTGAAATTCCGGAGCGCCTGGATGCCGCCGGCCGTCGCGCACGCGCCGATCGTCACGAGGAATTTCGACGCGCGCCGGATCTGGTGGATGCGCTCCGCGTCGTGCGGCGTCGTGATCGAGCCCTCGACCAGCGAGATGTCGTACGGGCCCTTGACCACCTCGCGCGACGCCTCGAGGAAGTTCGCGACGACGATTTCGCCGGCCAGCGCCAGCAGCTCGTTCTCGCAGTCGAGGAGGCTCAGCTGGCAGCCGTCGCACGAGGCGAACTTCCACACCGCCAGCGTCGGCCTCTTTGCGCTTTTCGATGTCATGTCAGATTTCCCGGTGTTCGAACCAGCCCTTGATGCGGTCGAACCTGAAGATCGGCCCGTCCTTGCAGATGAACGTCGGGCCGAACTGGCAGTGGCCGCAGAGGCCGATGCCGCACTTCATATTCCGCTCCATCGAGATGTAGACGTTGTTCTCCGGCACGCCGCGTTTGAGCAGCTCCTGCACGGTGAAATTCATCATGATCTCCGGGCCGCAAACCATCGCGACCGTGTTGAGACGGTCGAACGGCGCGCGGCGGATCATCGTCGTCACGACGCCGACGTTCCCGCGCCACCCGGCGTCCGCGCGGTCAACGGTGACGAACACCTCGGCGTCGAGGTGCGAGCTCCATTTTTCAATTTCGCGGCGGAACACGATGTCGTCCGGCGTCCGCGCGCCGTACAGGAGCACGACCTTGCCGAACTTCACGCGGTTCTCGAGAACGTGATAGATCGCCGGTCGCAGCGGCGCGAGCCCGATGCCGCCGGCCACGAAGACCACGTCATTGCCCTCGGCGCTGTCGAGCGGCCACGAGGTGCCGAACGGGCCGCGGATTCCGAGCATGTCGCCCGGCTTGAGCGCGTAGAGCGCTTTCGTCACGCTGCCGACAACACGGGTCGTGTGAAGCAGTTTCCGGGGTTCGCCAGGGTTGCCGCTGATGGAAATCGCGCACTCGCCCGCGCCGAACGGATACAGCATGTTGAACTGGCCGGGCTTGAACGGGATGCACGATGCGTGCTCGGCCGGTTCGAGCTCCATCGTGAACGTGTCGTGTGTTTCGCGGCGCGTCTGTTTCACGCGGTAGAGCTCCGGCTTCATCGGTTCGCGCGGGGCGGTTGCGGTCGTCGCGTTGGACTCGGTTTTGCTCATGCTTTCGAGGTGGTTTTGTAGATGTCCAGGAGCTGGATTCTCGTGGCCTCCAGCCGGTCGGCAATGATGGACGAGAACCGCTTCATCAGCTCGTACCCCAGGCTGTGGTCCTTGTCGCACTTCGTGCGCAGGCACTTGCCGTCCAGCTTGAACACGCGCGTCAACTCGACCGCGCGCGCGTCCATGTGCCATTTGTAGGGAGGGAAGAGCCAGGACCAGCCGAACACGTCGCCGTCGCTGACCGTCTGGATGGTGATGGGGCCGCGCTCGGGAGACCAGAGCTCCAGCGCCACCTTGCCCTGGCGGATGATGTAGAACCAATCCGCCGGCTCGCCGTTCCGGTAGATGCTCTCCCCCGCGTTGAAGCGGGCGTTCGACGAGCAGCCGGCAATCAGCTTCACGTAATCAGGGGCCAGCCCCTGGAAGAACGGATGGTCCTTGATGATCGACTCCATGTCCTTGATCTCGCCCATACCTGCCTCCTTACCCCCTCGCGCCGGTCTCGCGGATCGCGCGCGCTTCCTCGGTGATATCGATGCCGACCGGGCACCAGGTGATGCATCGCCCGCACCCCACGCACCCCGACGATCCGAACTGGTCGTGCCACGTGGCCAGCTTGTGGGTCATCCACTGGCGGTACCGCGCGCGCGGGGTCGCGCGAACGCTGCCGCCGTACACGTACGAGAAATCGAGAGTGAAGCACGAGTCCCACCGCCGCCAGCGCTCCGCCTCCGTGCCGGAGAGGTTGGTCGTGTCCTCGACCGTTGTGCAGAAGCATGTCGGGCAGGCCATTGTGCAGTTCGAGCACGTCAGGCATCGGGCGGCCACGTTGTCCCACCGCGGGTGTTCGAGGTTGGCGTACAGCAATTCCTTGATGCCCTTGCTGTCCAGCTTGCGCCCCATGCGTGCTGCGGCCTGCGCCACGAGATTGCCGGCGGCGTCGATCTCGGCGGGCGTCGCGGCCGCGGCGGAAACATCGCCCATGACTTCGCCGCCCTTCTCGCTGCCGACCTCGACGAGGAAGTAGTGCCGCGTGCCGTCGAGGACCTCGGTCAGCGCAAGATCGAAGCCCGACTTCGCCGCGGGGCCGGTCTCCATCGAAGCGCAGAAGCACGTCCCGCCGGCCTTCACGCAGTTCACGGCGACGAAGAAGCACGACTTGAGCCTTGCGGAGTAGCTGGAATCGGGGTAGGGGCCGCCCGAGAAGACCTTGTCCATGATCGCGACGGCGCGCAGGTCGCACGCGTGCACGCCGATCAGCGCCAGCGGATGGACTTGGGCGGGCCCCAGCGTCGCGTCGATGTGCCGGCCCGTGCGGTGAACCTGGCACAGAAGAAGCTGAGAGGGATGCAGGTGCTTCTTGCAGGAGTGGGGGCCGTTGTTGAAGCGGAACAACCACGGCTCGTCCGTCTTCTTGAGGCGGTACATGCCGCCGTCCTGTTCGTCCGTCCAGCCGGCGGGAAAATCTTCCACGCGGGAGACCTCGTCGAAGACGATGGCGTTGTCGCGAAGGGTGGGGCCGATGAGGTCGTAGCCGCGCTTCTTGAGGGCGTTCAGCAGGACCTGAAGGTCCTGCCTTTCGATGACCACGCGATCTTTAACCGCTGCCGGCTTCGCGCTCATTTGCCCCCCGGATGAACCGGCGCTCATTATACGAGGAAAAGCGATCCGCACAAATGGTAAGTGCGATGAACTTCTCTCCTCCTTGAGTTGGGCAGACTTTGTGGTACAAGTATCCTGCAAGCGAACTCAAAAGGAGAAACCAATGTCCGCCAAGATGAATGCGTCCGAGATTCTTGACATGGCCGCCCAGATTGAAACCAAAGGCGCCAAATTCTATCGGAAAGCTGCGAAGCACAATGTCGCCGGCCGCGACCTTCTGCTCCAGATCGCCGCCCAGGAAGACCTGCATTACAAGACGTTCGCGGAGATGCGCAAGGCATTGGCCCCGAACGAAAAGGGCGGGTATGACCCGTACGGCGAGACGGACCTCTACGTCAAGGCCATGGTCGATGGGTTCGCTTTCGAGGTGAACAACGACCCGGCCGAATCGCTGACCGGCAAGGAAAGCCTCTCGGATATCCTGAAAATGGCGATCCAGATGGAAAAGGATTCCATCGTGTTCTACCTGGGCCTCAAGCAGATGGTCCCGCCGGCGCTGGGCAAGGATAAGCTTGATGCGGTCATCAAGGAAGAGATGACGCACATCGCCTGGCTGAGCAGCAAGCGGGAGGAGTTGCAGAAGTAGGATTCGTTGGTTTATTCTGATTGCCAGCCTGCGGCGAGGGATCCTGAGATCCTGAACCCAAGGGAAGGTTTGAATCGATTGGGTAATTGATGCTTACCGGCCTGCCGCATGGCGGGCCGGTTTTGTTTTTGGAGATGATGATGAACAAAAGACTCGGGTTTGTGGGTATCGTGATCGAGGATCGACGGAAGTCCGCCCCGCAGGTGAACGATATCCTCACGGAGTTCGGGGAAATCATCATCGGCCGCATGGGGATTCCGTACCACGAGCGCCACTGCTCCGTGATTACCGTGATCGTCGATGCCACGACCAACGAAGTCGGAAGCCTGACAGGCAAGCTGGGCGCGATCGAGGGCGTGTCCGTGAAGTCGGCCATGAGCAAGTCGTGACATGAAGACAACACCCAAATCGCTGAGGTTGCATATCGGGCTCTTCGGCCGCACGAATGTCGGCAAGTCCAGCTTCCTGAACATGGTCGCCGGACAGGATGTCGCGCTCACGTCGCCGATTCCCGGCACGACGACCGACGTTGTGGAAAAGACGATGGAGCTACTCCCAGTCGGTCCGGTCGTGTTTCTGGATACGGGAGGAGTGGACGACTCGTCGGCTCTTGGAAAAGGCCGCGTATCGCGGACGAAACGGGCGGTGGTTCGCACCGATGTTGCAGTCCTGCTGCTCGAAGCCGGTCAATGGACCCCGTACGAAGAGGAAATTCTTTCCGCTTTTCTCGACAAGAAAGTGCCGGTCATTGCCGTCGTGAACAAGGCCGACGTGGCTGCGCCGTCGGCCGAATTCCTTGCGATGCTTCGGGGGCGTGTCCGCCACGTGCTGACTTGTTCCAGCGCGGCATTTACGGGCGCGGAACGCGATCGCACGGTTCATGCGTTCAAGCAGGCGCTGCTCGACGTTTGCCCGGACAGCCTGATCGCGGCTCCCAAGCTTCTCGGCGATCTCGTTCCTCCCGGCGGGATGGTCGTGCTGATTATTCCGATCGATAAAGAGGCGCCGAAGGGCCGCCTGATCCTGCCGGAGGTCCAGGCGCTTCGCGACGCGCTCGATCACGGGCATGTCGTGGCGGTCACGCGCGAGACCGAATACAAGGCGCTGCTCGCGCGCCTGAACCGCCCGCCCGATCTCGTGGTCTGCGATTCCCAGGTGGTGGACGTGATGGTCGCTGAAACGCCGTCCGGCGTGAAATGCACGACCTTCTCCACTCTGTTCGCAAGGTTCAAGGGCGATCTTGCGCGGCAGGTCGCCGGAGTGGCCGCGGTGGAAAACCTGCGGGAGGGGGACAAGGTCCTGATCGCGGAAGCCTGCACTCACCATGCCGTCGAGGACGACATCGGGCGCGTGAAGATTCCGCGCTGGCTGAACAAGAAGCTCGGGTTCAACGTCCAGTTCGATGTTCGCTCGGGACGCGACTATCCCGACAATCTGAAAGACTACAAGCTGATCATCCACTGCGGCGCGTGCATGCTGACTCACCGCGAGGTTCTCGCCCGGATCGAGAAGGCCGCTTCGGAAGGCGTGCCGATCACGAACTACGGCGTCTGCATTTCGTATCTGCTCGGCGTGCTCGACCGCGTGCTCGAGCCGTTTCCCGAAGTGCTGGCGATGTTTCGAAAGGAAAGCCATGACTGCGCAGTTAAGCCCTAGCCGGAGCTGGCGCGACAGCCGGATCGTTCCGGACCAGGTCAGCCGGTACACGCCGTCGGGCGCGGATTTCATCGACGACGCGGCCATCGAGCGGGCGCTCCGTGAAAACGCGAGCCCGGATCCGGTACGGGTTCGCGAGATCCTGGCGAAGTCCGAGGCCGTCCAAACCTTGGAACCGGCCGAGACGGCGTTGCTGCTGCACGTGAAGGATGCGGAGTTGTGGGAAGAAATGAAGCAGGCGGCCGCGCGCATCAAGCGCAAGGTCTACGACAACCGCATCGTCACGTTCGCGCCGCTCTACCTGAGCAACCTGTGCATCAACAACTGCCTGTACTGCGGGCTGCGGAGCCAGAACAGCGCCATCCAGCGGCGTACGCTGACGCAGGACGAGGTGCGGCACGAGGCCGAAATCCTTGCCGGGAAGATCGGGCACAAGCGGCTCATCGTGGTCTACGGCGAGCATTCCAGGTCGGGCGTCGACTACATGGCTGAGACGCTTCGGACGATCTACTCAGTCAAGATCAAGGCGCGCAAGGGGTGGGGCGCGATCCGCCGCGTGAACGTCAACGCGCCGCCGATGCCGGTCGAGGAACTGAAGATCCTCAACGATGTCGGCCTCGGCACATACCAGGTTTTCCAGGAAACGTACCATCGCGACACGTACGCACGCGTTCATCCCGCCGGCACGATCAAATCCGATTACGCGTGGCGGCTGTATTCGATGCACCGCGCGATGGAGGCGGGGATCGACGATGTCGGGATCGGCGCGCTGTTCGGCCTCTACGACTGGCGTTTCGAAGTGATGGGTTTGCTTTACCACGCCCGCGAGCTGGAGCGTGCGTTCGGCATCGGCCCGCACACGATCTCGTTCCCGCGCATCGAGCCCGCGGAGGAAACGCCGTTCGTGCAGGACCTGAAGTATCGCGTGAGCGATGACGACATGGAGCGCGCGCTCGTCGTGATCCGTCTCTCGGTCCCGTACACGGGAATGATTCTGACCGCGCGTGAGAACGCCGGGATGCGCCGCCGGCTGCTGCCGCTCGGATGCACTCAGACCGACGCGTCGTCTCGGATCGGCATCGGCGCGTACAGCGAGGCGTATGGATCGTCCCGGGGCGCCAGCGAACAGTTCGTCCTTGGCGACATGCGTAGCTTGGACGATGTCGTCCGCGAACTCGCGCAGGCAGGGTTCATCACCTCCTTCTGCACCGCGGGCTACCGCTGCGGTCGCACCGGCCAGTGCATCATGGACCTCCTTCGCAGCGGCAAGGAAGGCAAGTTCTGCAAGCTGAACGCCGTGATCACGTTCCGCGAGTGGCTCGACGATTTCGCAGGTCCGGCAACGCAGGCCGCCGGAGAGATTGTGATCCAGAAGGAACTTGCCGAAATCAAGGCGCAGAATCCGAAGGGCTACGACATCTTCATGCAGTACTACAAGAGGACGGCCGATGGCGAACGCGATCTCTACTTCTAGCGAGCTGAGCCGCGAGGAGATTCGCGAGTGGCTGGAAGCTCCGTCGCCGGACGAACTATTTCGTCGCGCGGACGAGGTCCGGCGCTCGTCAGTCGGAGAAACGGTTTTCATTCGCGGGCTCGTCGAGTTCTCAAACTGCTGCGCCAGGAACTGCATGTATTGCGGCCTGCGCCGCGATAATCGCAACCTTCAGCGCTATCGGATGAATCCCGGTGAGATTCTCCAAGCGGTCCGTGGTTTGTCCGAAAAGGGAATCGAGACGGTCGTGCTTCAATCGGGTGACGATCTGTCCTACGCCCGCGAGACGATCTGCGAACTTCTGCGCAGCATCAAGCGGGCGCACCCGGCTATGGCGGTCACCCTGTCCATTGGCGAGCGGCCGCTGGATGATTACCAGGCGTTTCGCGATGCCGGAGCTGATCGATATCTGCTGAAACATGAGACTGCCAGCCCCGAGTTGTATGCGAAGATGCATCCCGGCCAGTTATTCAGGCAAAGGATGGAGATTCTCCGCCGGCTCCGGGAACTCGGATATCAAGTTGGCGTTGGGGGGATGGTCGGATTGCCGGGGCAGACATCGGACGACCTGGCATCGGACATCCTTTTCATTCAGGAGTTCCAGCCGGACATGGCAGGACTTGGCCCGTTTCTGCCGCAGGCGGATACGCCGTTAGCGGGTCAGATGGCCGGCGATGAAAACCTGACGCTTCGAATGCTTGCGCTGGCACGGATTGTCACGAAGAACGCGCACCTGCCTGCGACGACGGCGTTGGCCAGCCTCGATCCGGTCCGCGGGTTGATTGCGGGGCTGAAGGCCGGCTGTAACATCATCATGACCAGCGGCACGCCGGCAGAGTACTGCGCGCATTACAAGATCTACGACAAGCGGGCGCGAGTGACGCTTGACGTGATTCGGAGCGCGGTTGCCGCGGCCGGCCGAACGATGTCGCTGGAGCGCGGGGATTCGCTGAAGAAGTAGACGCGCTCTCCAGAGCGCGTGGACGAAGCGATCTGGAGATCGCTTCTACTAGCCGATCCGCTTCTTGATCTCGTCCAGCAGGTCCTGCGGGTTGATCGGCTTCTCGAACACCTTGTCGACCGGCAGCCACGTCTCGTCCGGGTGGAATGAGACCGGGAGTTTCATGTCCTTGCGGATGCCCGTGACGAGCAGGATATGCATGCTTTTCAGCTCGGGCGAATGAGGAATCTTGCGGGCGACTTCGAAGCCCTCGGTGTTTGTCGCCATCATCACGTCGAGGATCATCAGGTCCGGCTTGTGCGCTTTCGCCATGGCGAGACCTTCCGAGCCGTTGCCGGCCGTCAAGACTTCATAACCGCTGGCCTCAAGGAGCTCCTTGTTGGACTCCACGTACTCGACATCGTCGTCAACGATCAGAATGCGCTTCTTAGGGTTGGCCATGGGCGGCTCCTTGCGGGTTGGTTTCGCCGAGCACTTTCTGGATTTCCGAAAGCAGTCGCGTGGGGGCAATGGGCTTTTCCAGGACGCGGTCGACCGGCAGCCAGCTCTCATCGGGATCGAAACCGAACGGCAGGTGCATGTCCTGCTGGATGCCCGTGACGAGGAGGACGCGCATGTGCTTCAGCTCAGGCGTCTCGGGGATCTTGCGAGCGACCTCGAAGCCTTCCACGTGGGTGGCCATCATGACGTCGAGGATCATGATGTCGGGCTTCTCGCGCTTGGCCAGCTCCAATCCCGCCGCGCCGTCGTGCGCCGTGAACACTTGATAGCCGTAGGCTTCGAGGAGGTCCTTGTTGGACTCCACGAAATCCACGTCGTCGTCGACGAGCAGAATTTTCTTTCTGTCGCTCATGGCCGCACCTTACTTCGGTTTGTACCCGTACTTCGAGAGAATCTTTGCCAGTTCGTCCGGCTTCACGTTCGCGTAGACCTTGTCGTCCACGATGACCACGGGCGCCAGCGCGCACGCGCCGACGCAGCGCGCGACTTCGAGCGTGAAAAGGCCATCCTTCGACGCGGCGCCGACTTCGACGCCCAGCATCTCCTTCAGCCGATCCACGAGGATACCGGCTCCCTTGACGTAGCACGCCGTGCCGAGGCAGACGGAGATCGTGTGCTTGCCCTTCGGCACGAACGTAAAGAAGTGGTAGAACGTGGCCACACCGGTGACCTTGGCCGACGGGATCTGCATGAGCTGGGAAACCGCGTCTAGGCTCTTCGCCGGCAGGTAGCCGTAGTGCTTCTGCAGCATCTGAAGGACGGCGATCAGGTAGCTCTCCGGGTGCGGGAGCGCTCGCGTGCGCTCGATGAACTTCAGCACGTGCTCCGGCAGCTCGCCGGTGGCGGGGGCCGCGTTGGTCTCTGCCGTCTTCGGGCTCATCGGATGCCTCTCGGGAACTTGGGTTCGTAGTGCGTGTGCAGAAGCTCATGGGCCTTGTGGCCGTTCGGCTCGCCGAGATACTCCTCGTACAGCTTCAGGATGTACGGGTTCTCGTGCGACTTCCTGAGCTTCTTCTGCGAATCGATCGTGTACAGCGCCTTCGCCCGCATCTTCAGCAGGCTCGCGTCCATGATGTGCATGCCCGGGGGCGGGTAGGGCTGGCCGCCGCCGCCGATGCAGCCGCCGGTGCA
>CAYQYB010000009.1:0-24185 GCA_964421535.1 uncultured Verrucomicrobiota bacterium
CGACGGAGCGCAACCCTCCGGGTGAGGCGGCGACGTTTCTTAACTCGCTTCAGGCCGTCGGAGGCAGGGGCGGTGGCTTGAAGGTTTGTCGGCTCGCGCGCACGACATCCATCACATTGACGACGTAGACAACGAGCATCGCCAGGAACGAGAATAGCACGCCGGACAACGAGATTCCTTCGAACGACTGATCGCTGTTCTGTGCCGCGGCCCAGTCCATCGCCGCCGTGATGTTGTGGAACATCGGCTTGACGACTTCGATGATGAGGACGAGCGAGAGGGCCGTGAACAGGACCGAATACACGGTGCCGGCCACCCAGCGCTTCTGCAGGAACTGTCCCGCGCCGGGATAGACGAACGCGGACATCATCACCGGGGTCCGATCCGATTTTCCGCCTTCGCTCATGGCGGTATTTAACCACGAATCCACGCGAATGCACACGAATTGAGCCTGTTTCGTGGATGCAAGATAAATTCGACAAATATCTTGTAAACTCGTAATATATCTTGCAGATATTGATGCGGGAGTTGATATGAAGACGACAATGACAGTGCGAGGGCAGACGGTGGTGCCGGCGGCGATCCGCAAGGCGTACGACTTGGAGCCGGACACGCGCATTGAATGGATTGACGACGGGAAGTGCATCCGCGTGGTCCCGCTCGGGAAGGATGCCGTGCGCGAGGCGCGAGGCGTTTATGGCAAGGGCTCCCTGCGAAAGGCTCTTCTGAAGTCGCGCGCGGAGGACCGCGGGTGTGAGTGAGGTCTACCTGCTGGATACGTCTGCCGTCCTGGCGTACTTCGACGACGAGGAAGGGGCGGATCGTGTCGGCGAATTGCTGGCCGAGGCGAGACACCGGAAGATCGTTCTCCATGCAAGCTTCATCAGCCTGATTGAACTGCGCTATATCATCATGCAGGAACGGGATGAGGCGTCGGCCGATCATGCGGTCGGCCTTTTCAAATCGTGGCCGCTCGAGCTGGCTTATCCCAACGAGGTGCAGAGCCTTCTTGCCGCGCGGTTCAAGGCCACGCACCGGGTTTCGTTGGCCGACGCGATCATCGCCGCCCAGGCGTTCCATCTGCGCGCGTGCCTTGTTCACAAAGACCCCGAGTTTCAATCTCTGGCGCAGGAGATACGGCTGGAGGCTTTGCCGTTCAAACGGAGGGCTTAACGGATTGAGGCGTGCTGCGAGAACGCCCCTGTGCGCGTGATCACGGCTTTGACTGATTGTCCGAGAAGATCCCGCTCGTCCTCGATCAGGACGACCTTGTTCTGCGGTGTGCGGCCTTTCCACTTCCGGCCGGCGCGCTCTTCGACCAGTACGTCCAGCGTCTGCCCGGCGAGCGACGCGTGCTTTTTCTCCAGCGTGTCGTTGAGCAGTTCTTCCAGCATGACGCGCCGCCGCTCCTTTTCGTCCTCGGGCACATCGTCCTTCAGGTTGCGCGCCGCGGCGGTGCCGGGCCGCTCGGAGTAGCGGGCGATGTGGGCCATGTCGAACTGGATGTCGGCCATCAGGCGGTGCGTGTCCATGAACTGGGCTTCCGTCTCGCCGGGAAATCCGACGATCACGTCGGTGTTGATGGCAACGTCCGGAATGCGGTTGCGGATCTTCTCCACGAGGCGGCGGTAGGCGTCGGCGGTGTACCCGCGTTTCATGCGGGCGAGCACCTCGTCGTTCCCCGCCTGGAAAGGGATCTCGATGCAAGGACAGATCTTTCCAACCGTTGCCATGGTCTCGAGAAGCTTGTCGGTGAACCAGTTGGGGTGGCTTGTCAGGAAGCGGACGCGCACGATGCCGTCCACGCGGGCCGTATCGGCGAGAAGATCCGACAGGTCCGTGCCGTCGTCGAAATCCGCGCCGTAGCGATCAACAATCTGCCCGAGGAGCGTGACATCCTTCACGCCTTCTTCGGCCAGTTCCTTGACCTCCCGGAGAATATCGTCTTTCGGCCGGCTCCGCTCGCCGCCGCGCCGGGACGGAATCACGCAGTAGGCGCACATGTGCGAACAGCCGAGGACCACGGGCACATGCGCCGTCACCGTCCTGCCGCGCTGGGAGAGGGGAATGCCGCGCCCGCAGGCCGGCTCGCCGGCCCCGTTCAGGAAGTTGATCAGCGGCGCGGTTTCTGACGGCGCCATGAAAACATCCACGAACGGGAACTGCTGGCGAAGAGATTCCTCGTGCTTGCGCCCGACGATGCAGCCCATGACGGCGATGACCAGGTCCGGCTTGCCGCGCTTCAGGCCCTTGAGCTGGCGGAGCTGTTCGATCGCCTTGTCCTCCGCCTGCTGGCGGATGACGCAGGTGTTGAGGACGATGACGTCGGCAAGATGCGACTTCGGCTCGGGCGTGTATCCCAGGTCCTCGAGCTGGGCGGCCAGATAACGCGTGTCCGCCTCGTTCATCTGACAGCCGATCGTCCAAATGTGGTATGCGCCTTTCATGGGTCGAAACCGGATACTAATTGCGGAAGCGGGGAGCGATGGCGAGCCGGAAAAACTAGATGACGTAGTTCGCGTGGCCCTCGGAAGCTTTCCTGTCCTTCTCGGCCAGCTCCGCGAAGTGGACCTTGTCGAGCACGGAGGAAAGGGCGTTATCGGCTTTCGCCCAGATATCGCCGAACGGATCGGGCGTGTCGCCGCCGCGCTTTCTCCGGCCCCCATCGGAGGGGCCGAGCGAACAGATGGGCCCTTCGAACACTCGGACGATGTCGCCGACGGAAATCGATTTGGCCGGCTTGGCCAGGGCGTAGCCGCCTTCCTTGCCGCGGACGGAGTTCGCGAAACCGCCCTTCTTGAGCTGGATCAGGATCGCCTCCAGGAACCGGGCGGGGATATGCTGCGACCCGGCGATTTGGGAAATGGTTGTCAGGCCGGAACCTTCCCTCTTGGCCAGTTCCAGCACGGCTTTCAACGCATAATAGCAGCGGTTGGATATCATGATGCGAATCCCGCTTTCATCAATATAGATATCGGTCGTTTTCCGCGTTTGTCAAGGAACGGCCCGTTAACGATGCCGGGTTTTGACGCTATTCTTTCAAGGGGATGAACCGGCAGGAGAGGCCATGATCCGGCGTGACATCATTTTATTGGCGGGCGGTGCGGCCGTCGGCTGGGTTTTGCTGGCGCATGCGGAGGAGGTGCCTCTTCATCTGAGCTGGACGGAGGACCCGCGCACGACGGTCACTCTCTCGTGGCAGAGGGAATCGCCGGGCCGGGGGACGGTGCAGTACGGCCCGACGACGAACTACGGCTGGAGCGCCGCCGATGCGGGCGGCTACCGGCGGCACATCATCACGCTCCGCGGACTTGTGCCGGGGCGCCTGTATCATTACAGCGCTTCGTCGACCGACGGCTTCGAGACGCCCGACCGGTCATTCTGGACGGCGCCGGCGGCGACGGATTCCCTGCACTTCGTGGTGCACGGCGATCTCCAGGGCGGTATCGACACGAACTGGGCGAGGGCCGTCGCCGCGCGGATTCGGGACGAGGCGCCCCAGCTCGTGATCCAGGTGGGGGATTTGTCGGACGAGATGTACAGCGAGGACACGTGGGCGACGTGGAGGCAGTTCTTCAGCGTGGCGACCGACGAACTGGATCGGGTGGTCTTCATGCCGGCCGCGGGGAACCACGACGAGCCATCGAACGGAAACTCCTTCTACTGGAGGATGTTCCCGCTGCCGGAGCGGCCGGCCCGGGCGCGCTACTATTCCTATGACGCGGGAAACGTGCACTTCGTCGTGCTGAACTGCGATATCGACATCGCGTCGCAAACGAACTGGCTGGCGCGCGATCTGCAGGCGGCCGCGAACGACACGAACGTGACGTGGATCATCCCGTATTTCCACCGGCCGCCCTATTCGTGGGGCGGCCACGAGGGCAACGAGGAGGTCAAGACGAACTGGTGCCCGCTGTTTGTCCAGTACGAGGCGGATTGGGTGTTCAGCGGACACAGCCACACGTACCAGCGCTCGGTGCCGATCCGCGGCATCACCTATCTCGTCACGGGCGGCGGCGGGGCCTATCTCTACTCCACGAGCGACGATCCCGGCCTTGCCTTCCACACGACCTGCTATCACCACGTGTCCGCGCAGGTGACGGGCGCCGTGATGCGAGTGCGGGGCATCCGCAGCGACGGGCAGGTTTTCGAGAATCTCACGATCACGAACGAGGGCCGCTTCGTGCGCACCGACCCGCCGTTTCCGCTCCGCGGCCGCCCGGTCACGATCAGCTACGACAACTCGCGGGGCAGCTTGTCCGGCGCGGGCACGGTGTACATCCACCTGGGGGTGGACTCGTTCGCCGGCGCGATGGTCAGCTCGCCGATGACGTACAACGCGGGCACGGGGTTGTGGGAGTATCCATGGACGGTCCCGGCGACGGCCATGCACCGGCTGGCGTGGGCGTTCCACGACGGCGGCGGCACATGGGACAACAACTACGCGTACAACTGGCAGGCGCTGCTGGGGCGCGTGGAGATCCTGCCGGCCGAGCCCGCCGCCGGCTCGAACGTGACGATCCGGTATGAGGACGAGATCGGGCCGCTCGCGGGCAGCAGCCCGGTCTATGCGCGCATCGGCTTCGACGGGTGGGCCCGCGGTCCAGGCGCGGACGTCGTGATGACCAACAACGCGGCCGCGGGCGTGCTGGAGTGCAACTTCGCGCTGCCCGGGTACGCGACGGAACTCGACGTTGTGTTTCACGACGGCGCCCGATGGGACGATAACGACGGGATCGAGTGGCGCGCGGCCGTCGCGGGCGCGACCTCCGACCCGCCGTGGCAGGCGCTGGGCCTGGTGGTCAACGGCTCGCCCGCGGTGTCCACCAATCCGCCGCAGCAGAACAACATCGGCGACAATTTCGACTTCGATCTGTCCGGCACGCCCGTCGGCTCCCGGGATGCCCGGCGGGGATTCGGCGACTTCGGGGAGATCTACTTCAACGGCGACGCGACAAACCTCTACATCGGCGGCGTCGGGATGGATCTCGGCGGGTCCAACAACGTCGTTGTCCTCTTCCTCGGCCTGGACACGTTGTCCGACGACGCCGTCAACCTGTGGCACAAGAGCGGCAAGCCGAACACGCTGGACTTCATGCACAACGTCACGTTCACGGAGCCGCTGGACATCGCCATCGTCCTGGGCAGCGAGTGGGGCGACGGTCCCGCGTACACGAACTTCGACTACGGCGGGTACAATTTCGGCCAGGGCATTTACTACATCGGCACGAATTCCGCGTCTTTCGTGCCTGTGTCGGCCGCGGGCCTGTCGCAGTTCGACGGCACGGGGACGGTGGCGTGCGCCGCGAACGACGCGGACGGGAACGAGTGGACGGATCGGTGGGAGGCGCGCCTCCCGTGGAGCCTCCTCAATGTCACGTCCGGCGTCGCCGGCCTCGACAACATCCTGCTGGCGGGCGTGATCGCGTCGGCCTCCACCAACGGGAGCGACCGCTACCTGTCGAGCACGTGGCTGGGCGCGCGGCTGTCCGGCATGCGCGATCCGTACGGCAACAACGGCTACGGCGTCATGGTCATCGAACCTCTGAAGGTCCTGCTCGAGCACGGGGACTGCGACGACGACGGGCTTCCCGACGGCTGGGAGCACGCCAACTTCGGCAGCGCCGCGGGGCCGGGCGCGGATGACGACAACGACAGCGACGGGATCGGCAACGGCGGCGAGTACATCGCCGGAACGGAGCCAACCAACCGGCTCTCGTATTTCGGCGCCGAGGTATGGAGCGCGCCCGGCGGGTTCGTGATTTCGTGGCCGACCGCTCCCGGCCGGCGCTACGACGTCGAGACGGGCGACGATCTGCGGGTCCCGTTCGATCCTCTGGCCACCGACCTCACGGGAAACTCGTTCACCGACAGCGTGATCGGCGTGGAAAAAGCTTTTTACCGGGTTAAAGTCCGGTATTAGAGCTTGGTATGCACGCAACGCCCAAAACCCTGCTGGTGTTTGTCGACGGCCTGGGCCTCGGTTCGGACGATCCGTCGATCAACCCGATTCACAGCGGTTGCTGCCCGGTCCTGGAGCGGTTTCTGAGGGAGGAATCCGTTCCCGTGGACGCGCGTCTCGGCGTGCGCGGCCTGCCGCAGAGCGCGACCGGGCAGGCCGCGTTGCTGACGGGCGTGAACGCCGCGGCCGCGGTCGGCCGTCACGTGGAAGGCCTGCCCGGCCCCGAGATTCGCAAAATCATCCAGGCCCAGAACCTGTTTCTCAAGCTGAAGGAGCGCGGCTACAGCTCGACCTTCGCGAACGCCTACCACACGGACGACATCGAAGAGGTGAAGAGCCGGCGGCGGCAGTCGGTCACGACGGTCGCGTCGCTCGCCGCGTTCGGCGCCGTGCGGAAAACGGAGGACATGCTCGCCAACCGCGCGGTCTACCAGGACCTGAGCCGCGAGTTCCTGCGGGCGCGCGGCTACGAAGGGCCGCTGGTCAGCCCGCGCGAATCGGCTGCGCACCTTCTCGAGATTGCGGGGGAGCATGACTTCACGTTGTTCGAATACTTCCAGACGGACCTGATGGCGCACAAGGGAACGGCCGACGACGTGAGGCGCGTGCTGTCGCAGCTGAACGAATTCCTGGAGGCCCTGCTCGCGTGGCCGCGGGCGCCGGGGCGCCTTTTCCTGCTGACCAGCGACCACGGCAACATCGAGGATTCGCGCACGAAAGTGCACACGGAGAACCCGGTTCCGCTGGTGGCGGTCGGGGAGGGGGCGGATGTCATGAAGGCGGGCGTGAAAAGTTTAATCGATTTCGTACCGGCACTTCTGGGATTATATCCTTTCAAGAAACCTGAGACCTGAAATTATGAAACGGCCCGATTGGGATACGTACTTCATCGACATCGCGCACGTGGTCGCGCGGCGGAGCAACTGCTGCCGTCGCCACGTGGCCGCGCTGATCGTCCTGGAGAAGCGGATCATTTCCACCGGCTACAACGGCACGCCGCGCGGAATCAAGAACTGCTATGAGGGCGGGTGCCCCCGCTGCGCGGGCAAATCGAAGTCGGGCGCGAACCTCGGCGACTGCATCTGCGCGCACGCCGAGGAGAACGCGATTGTGCAGGCGGCGTTCCACGGCATCTCCGTGCGCGGCGGCACGATGTACTGCACGATCAGCCCGTGCCTGATGTGCGCCAAGATGATCATCAACGCGGGGCTCAAGGAGGTCGTCTACGAGCACGACTACCATTTTCAGAAAACCGTCCGGGAGTTGTTCCGCAAGGCCGGCCTGAAGTGCAGACAGTTCAAGAGGAGATAGGATCGTCCTCGTCGTCGTCCTCGCACTCGTCCTCGAAAGGAATCGAGTACGACGACGAGGAGGAGGACGAGGACGAGCGATAACCATGGCTTTTAGCGAAGTCTACAACAGCTGCGAAATCCACAGCATCGTCTCCCCCGACGGCGGAACGAGGGCATCGTTCGTCCCGGAGAAGGGCGGGACCGGGTCGTCGCTCGTCATCGGCGGCCGCGAGCTGCTGTTCCTGCACGACTTCTTCTGGGACCGGCAGACGGAGCGGATTCCCGGCGGCTGGCCTTTCCTGTTCCCGATCTGCGGGCGGTTGGAGCGCGGCGGACAGGCGGGGCAATACCTGTACGACGGCCGGATCTACAGGATGCCGAGCCACGGCTTCGGCCCGCGCGTTCCGTGGGCGGTGGTTGAATCGGGCCGCGACGACACCCTGATCCTTCAGCTCGCGGATACGGCAGCGACGCGTGAAATGTATCCATTCCGGTTTGAAGTCCAGCTGACGTACCGCGCGGAAAAGGGCACGCTCGTCTGCGAGCAGTCGTACGCGAACCGCGGCGACGTTCCGATGCCGTACTACGCCGGCTTCCACCCGTATTTTCTCACGCCCGCTCCGGGCTCGGGCAAGGAGGCGGTTACGCTCGACTACAAGCCGGTGCGCGCGTTCCGCTACAACGAACGCTTCACCGATCTGGCGGAGCCGGTTCCGCCGCCGGCGGTCCCGGTGGCGGCGCACGCCCCGGCTGTGCTGGAGCAGCGCCTGACCATGGTGGGGGCCGAAAACGAGCTGCGGCTGGCCACGCCCGGGGCGCCCGACATTCACATGTCCGCCGACATCTTCCCGTACATCCAGCTCTACACGATGACCGACAAGCCGTTCTTCTGCGTCGAGCCGTGGATGGGATTCCCGAACGCGCTGAATACCGTCGCCGGCGCGCGGTGGCTGAAGCCGGGGCAGTCTGAACGCGGCGTGATGAAAGTGTGGATCACCCCATGAGCAAATCAAAGATTCTGGTCACGTGCCCCAAAGCGATTCCTCCTCTGCTCGCGCAGGAAATCCGCGCGCTGGGATTACCTGTCCTGCGGGAGCTTCCCGCCGGCGTCGAGACGGAGGGCGGGCTTGCGGACTGCATGAAGCTGAACCTGTGGCTGCGCACGGGCCACCGCGTGCTTCTGCTCATCAAGACGTTTCAGGCGCGCAATGCCGACGAACTGTACGCGCAGGTTTCGGGGATTCCGTGGGAAAAACATATTCGTGAAGACGGGTATGTCAGCGTGATGTCGTCGGTCGAGAACACGACGATCCGCGACACGCGCTTCGCGAGCCTCCGCTGCAAGGACGCGATCGTCGACCGGATCAACAAGGAGTGCGGCCGGCGGCCCGACTCCGGCCCGTCGTGCGAAGGGGTCGTGATCTTCCTGTACTGGCGGCAGAACGAGTGCGCCATCTACTTCGACACGTCCGGCGAGCCGCTGTCCAAGCGCGGCTATCGAAAAATCCCGCTGCAGGCGCCGATGCAGGAGACGCTGGCCGCGGCGGTCGTTCTCACCTCGGGCTGGCGCGGGGAGAAGAATTTCATCAACCCGATGTGCGGCAGCGGAACGCTGGCGATCGAAGCGGCGCTGCTCGGGCTCGGCCGCGCGCCGGGGTTCACCCGGGAGAACTTCGCCTTCATGCACCTCAAGGACTTCGATGAGCGCGCGTGGGAGAAGCTAAGAGGGGATGCGCAGGCCGCCGCGGCCAACTCGTTCCCCGGGAAGATCATCGCCACGGACATTGACGCCGGGGCTGTGAAAGCGGCCCGGCAGAACGCCGCGGGCGCCGGCGTCGAGGATTTCATCGAGTGGGACGCGTGCGATTTCGCGGAGACGCAGGTGCCCGAGGGGGGCGGGGTCGTGGTCTTCAACCCGGAGTACGGCGAACGGCTTGGCGACACGCAGTCGCTGGTCCTCGTGTACCGCCGCATCGGCGATTTTCTGAAGCGGAGCTGCAAGGGCTTCGCGGGTTATGTGTTCACCGGCAACCGCAAGCTGTTCAACAAGGTCGGCCTGAAGCCGTCGCGCGAGCTGACGTTTTTCAACAGCAACATCGAGTGCCGGCTGCTGGAGTTTGAGATTTACTAGCCCTCACCCGACCCTGCGCACATCCGACCCGCGGAGTCAGCATGAGGCGCTACACCGTCAGCTTCGCCTCGATCCCTTTCGCCGTCGGCCAGCGGACCGTCAGAGGTCCTGAATTCACTTCAACGTTCTGCCCGTAGGAATGAATCAGGATTTTCTCCCCGGGCCGGCGAGCCTTCAGGACCGCGGCCAGGCAGATTGCGCGCTCGAGCCCGTCGCCGCGCCCATAGTTCCAGACCTCGTCCGGCTGCGCGAGCCGCGAGCCGTCGTAGATGGATTCGTTCGGCAGGGCGGCGAGGCGCTCGACGACCTGTTCGTCCGACAGCCCCGCCGCGCCCTTGATCGACACCGGGCTGCGCTCGACTGCGGCCTTCAGAAACGGCGCCCAGTCCGCGCGCGACAGGTCGCGGAACGCGTAGAACGCGAGGTCGGCGACGGGATGGCGGCCGCGGATCGACTCGAGATAGGAGAAGACCTGCTCGCGGCTCATTTCGGTGGACAGCTCGATCGGCTCCGACGCGACGAACTTCCTGTCGGCCGGCGGCAGGCGCGGCTCGAGCCGCAGGAAGTGGAACATCTCCTTGATGATCTCGCACGTGTGATGGTCGTGGCAGTTGAACTCCTGCATCAGCTGCCGGGTGTGCTCCTCGTTGTCGATGTCGATCTTCCGCCCCTTGAAGAACGTCTCGAACTTGTTCAGGAGGATCCGCTCCGGGATCGGCTCGGGGAAGAACTCGTCCTCGTCGATCTCCTGCAGCAGCTTCTCGCGCGTCTTGTCGCTGACCTTGAACGAGCTGGAGTGTTCGTAGGCGTAGACCTTCTCGGCCGGGATGTACCGCGGCTTGCCGCTGAAATCGCGCGCGATCTGGAAGCAGAGCTGGTGCCGCGAGTTCTGGCGCAGGTAGTTGGCCAGGATCTCCGCGTCGAGGTCCGCGGTCACGAACTCTTTCAGCTTCTTCCGAAACCGCTCGAATTCCTTCGGCGCGATCGTGGCCTCGGGATACACGATGTGGATGTGGCCGGTGTGGTGCGCGACCAGGGTGACCTGCTCGTGCCGGAGCGCGCGCTGGGCCTTCTCGGTCAGCTCCGTGCCGTTGAACCACATGTTCTTGGTGACCACGCGCCGGTTGTTCGTCAGCACGCCGTCGGCCGTGTCGATGAAGTTCTGCGAGTGGAGCGGGGTGGCCAGCAGGAAAATATCCTTCAGCGGAATGCGGCAGACGACGAACATCGCCGCCGCGTAAAGCGTCGAGAGCGAGACGCATTCGCCCGCGCCGGTCGTGTAGCCCTCCTTGAACCGGAACGCGTCCATCGCCTCAACCGTCTCGGTCTTCCAGTACGGGATGACGTTGCCCTCGTACTTGTCGAGGCCGAAGTGCCGGCGGATGTCCATGTCGAAGTAGTACTTGTCGCCCTCGTAGCCGAACAGCGCGTTGCTCCGGCCGATCGTCGCCTCGTCCATCCACGGCCGGAAGCGCTCGAGCTCGCGCTCCTGGGTCGTGAGGCCCCACGTGTCGAGGTCGAGGTTGAACTCGTAGTGGTCGATGATGAACTGCTTGAGCCGGAGGATGCGCCGGTACGGGGTCATCGAGTCGAGCTTGGCGAACCAATCGTGGTCGCGCCACGCCCAGAGCTTCGGGGACATGATGTTCGCCAGCGTGAGCGCGTAGAGCAGTTCCGGGAAGATGAAGATCTCCATGTCGGAAAGCGTCGTCGCGCTGGAATACTTCTCCAGGTCGCGCGGGCTGATCTGCGGGATATTCGTCATAGCGTTCTCCGCCTGCACTTGCCGCCAAGGGACGCGTAAACATAGCACAAAAACCCGCGACCGCGAATTCTTCCAATGTTCGGAAAAACGTGATAGATTTTCCAACCCTTGGAAAAAACGGCAGGAAAATTTCCAAGGATTGGAAAATTTTGTGGATAACGAGACCTCACAACCGTCGCAGCCGCAGGAAAAGCCGGTCATTCTCCTGGACCTGAACTTTGTCCCGACGTGGGCGCGCCAGCCGGCGGGCAAGAACCCGTACGAGCAGTTCGGGGGCGGGAGCGAGCGCCGGGACCGCGGCGAGCGCCGCGAGTGGGGCGGCGAGAGGCGCGACCGCAAGCCGCGGCCGGGCGGGCCGGGCGCGGGGCCGGGGAGAGGGCAGGGGCAGGGACCGGGGCGTCGGGGCGAGCGGCCGGACCGACGTGGGCCGCGGGAGCCGAGGGAGATGCCCGAGCGGCGTTTCGAGCGCCCGCAGGAGAGGCTGCCCCTCGAGATCAGTTTCATTCCGGAGCGGAACCGCCTGAGCGCGGTGGTCCGCGATCTCCGCGACACGGGCCGCGCGTATCCGCTGATGGACCTCGCGTCGGCCTTTCTCGCCAATCCCGCGTTCTACCTGGTGAAGATCGAGACGCGACCGCCGGAGCCGGGCAAAGAATCGCCGCACATGTTCCAGTGCAAGGAGTGCAAGGTGCTGTTCTTCCAGAAGGACGCGCTGATGTCGCACGCCCTGCAGAAGCACCTGGAGAAGATCTTCATCCGCGAAGAGCTGAAAGTGGAGCCGCCGTCGGGCAATTTCATCGTGATCGCGCGCTGCCGGCTGAGCGGCGCGCTGCTGGGCCCGCCGAACTACCACGGCTACAACGCGAAGCTGCAGGAGATCTGGAAGAAGCAGTTCGCGCACATGTCGCTGGACGAATACCGCTCGCACGTCGAGACCGTGCGCGACCCGGAGCTGATCGAGAAGTGGAAGCAGGAGAACAGCACGCAGGTCGTGTACCGGCCGCGCGAGCCGGAGGGCGCCCCGGCGCTCCCGCTCGCGGAGGTGCAGAGGATCTTCATGCAGGATCACGCGCCCGCGCTGGTCGCGGAGGGCCACCGGTTCATCATCCCCGCGGAGGCGGCTTCGCAGATGGACGATTCGCGGCTCCGCGGCGCGGTCCGCGAGGCGTGGACGCGCGAAAGCCACCGGCCGTTCTCGCTGATGCTCGCCCTGCGTCCGGCGTTCAACCACATGGGCCTGCACATGTTCCGCGTGCAGAGCGGCATCACGTTCGTGACGCATATCCATCCGCGGCCGGTCGACCCCGGCCAGACGATCGCGAACATCGCCGAGGTGTTGCAGTTCCTGCAGGCGCATCCGGGCTGCAGCCGGCAACAGCTGGTGGAACAGCTCCGGCCGGGCGTGCCGCTGGATTCCCCGAAGATCGCCGAAGTGATCGGCCCCCTGCGCTGGCTGGTCGAGCGCGGCCACGTGATCGAGTTCTTCAACGGGACGCTGGCGGTTCCCACCGGCCGGCCGCATCCGGAAGCGCAGCGCAGGCAGGATGCCCGTCACGGTCACCCGCGAAAACATTAACAGCCTGCGGACAAGCGGGTAACATAGGCGCGGAGGTCTGGGACCGGTATCGAACGCCGAATGAGACCCGTTTTTCAAGTGGAGCAGATCAACCTGGAGCGGCACGAGGCGAAGTACGTCGTGCCGGCGAACCAGCTCCCCGAGATCCGCGAGTTCATCCAGCCGTTCTGCGTGCCCGACCCGAACGCGAAGGGCGACATCCCCGAATACACGCTGACGACGCTCCAGCTCGATTCTCCGGACATGACGCTGTACCGGGCGTGGCGCGACAACCTGGTCAACCGGTTCAAGCTGAGGATCCGAGGGTACGAGGGAGGCGAGGAGGGCGGGTCCGTGTTCGTCGAGGTGAAGCGCAAGATCAAAGGGGTGGTGGTGAAGACGCGGTGCATGATTCCGCGGAGCTTCATCGGCGGAGAGCTGTTCGACAGCGCGCGGCGCACGACCACGCCTCCGTTCCGGTCCCACAAGGAGCGGGTCAACTTCATCGAGTTCAGCCGCCTGGTCGAGATGCTCGGCGCGAGGCCCGTGGTGCTGATCCGCTACATCCGGGAGTCGTACCTCGGGCGCAACGACCTGTACGCGCGCGTCACGTTCGACCGGAAGCTGACGTACTGCCTGACGCGGGGCTGGGACCTCCAGCCGAAGAACGTGCGGTGGCG
Source organism: uncultured Verrucomicrobiota bacterium (assembly GCA_964421535.1). Lineage (GTDB taxonomy): Bacteria > Verrucomicrobiota > Kiritimatiellia > CAIQIC01 > JAGNIJ01 > CALMZY01. The sequence continues at coordinate 13,386 of CAYQYB010000009.1, forward strand.
GCCGATGGATTCCACGCTGGCGCTGGACCGTCCCGTTTCCGGGCACATCCTCGAACTCAAGACCTACCGCGACACGCCGCAGTGGATGGTGGACATGACGGAGCGTTTCAGCCTCGTGCGAACCGGGTTCTGCAAGTACGCGACGGCCCTGAGGATGGAGTCGCTCTACAAGGGCTCGTCGCACCCGGACGAGTGGGAGAGCTGTACATACAACACGGTTGGGATATGATCACCCTATGAACGAATTTGTGGAAGTCTTCGGGCCCGCGCGCGTGCTCGGAATCGAGCAGACTCTGTGCGCGCTCCTTGCCAGCTTCATCCTCTCCATGGCGGTCGCCTGGGTCTACCGCCGCACGTACCAGGGCCTGTCGTTTTCGCGCTCGTTCGTTCACACGATGATTCTCTCCTCGCTGGTGACGTCGATCCTGATCATGGCGATCGGCAACAACCTCGCGCGCGGGCTCGGTATCCTCGGCACGCTGGCCATCATCCGGTTCCGGACGCCGATCCGCGACCCGCGGGACATCGTCTTCCTGTTCATCTCGCTGGCCATCGGCATCGCGTGCGGCGCCGCGGTGTTCGGCGTGGCGATCATCGGCACCGTGACGTTCTGCCTCGTCGCCATGTACCTGCACTGGTCGCCGTTTGCCTCGCTGAGGCTCTACGAGGGGCTCCTGCGGTTCTCGATGCCGCCGGGCTCGTGGTCCCGCGAGAAGGTCCGCGAGATCCTCGGGCAGTACTGCTCCTCCGCGGTCCTCGTGGCGATGCGGGAGGCCGTGCAGGGCGAGGCGATCGAATACTCGTACCAGGTGCGGCTGATTGACCCGACGTATCACACGGACCTGCTGGACGCCCTGCGCGCGATCGAGGACGTGACCGACGTCAACCTGCTGATGCACCGGGCGACGGTGGAAATCTGATGACTGAGCGGATCCATATTCCGGAGCGAATTCACCGGCATCCCACGGTGTGGTGGAGCCGCGTGAAGGACCGGTGGCCCGCCGCCGTCTGGCTCCTCGCGATCGTGGCCGGCGTGTTCCTGTACTACCACGGCGGCCAGTTCGGCGGCATGTCCGGCGTGGTGCAGGCGGTCCGCGAGGAAATCGCGCCGCTCGAGAACGCGCGGCTGAAGACGGTGGAGGTGGCGATGGGGCAGCGCGTGCGCAAGGGCGACGTGCTGGCGACGCTGGACATGACAATGCTGGAGACGCAGATCGCGCTGGACAAGCTGCAGGTGGAGATCGCCGTGTCGCGCGCCGAGACGGATCTGCGGGACATGAGGATCCGCGAGGCGGAGGCCTCGGGCGAGCTTGAGGTGCTGAACTCCGAGGTGGCGCGGCTGGATGAGCTGCTGGCCCAGCACCTGATCGACGCGGAAACCGTGTCGCGCCTGCGCGCGCGCCAGAAGGCGCTCGCCGGCTCGATGGAGTTCTATCCAAACGCGGTCAAGACGATCGAAGAGGAGCTGGCCCGCCTGCGCGAGTGGCAGGCGCGGGTGAACGCCCAATTCAACAAGGAAACAGGCGACCTCGGCATGGAAGCCGCCGGGGAGGAAACGAAGAAGGGCGAGGTGTCCGTCCTGCGCGCGAACTCCGACGGCATCGTGTCCGAGATCTACTATCATCCCGGCTCCGTGGTGCCGGCCGGCATGCCGATCATGACCATCGTGAAGGACGGGCCGCAGCAGGTGATCGGTTTTCTTTCGGAGGTGAACGCGCGCTCGATCGCGCTGGGCATGACGGCGTACCTGAAGTCGGTCAACGGCGAGGGGACCGTGGTCCGGGCCCGGGTGATCGCGCTCCTGCCGGATATAGCGACGTTGCCCAACCGGGTCAGCCCGTTTCCGACCCAGACCTACCGGGGCCGCCGAGTGATCCTCGAGCCGGTCGAGCCCGGCAATTTCCTGCCCGGCGAAAGCGTGTCCATCGAACTGCAGCGCCCTTGGCTCTCGCGCCTGCTCTCGTCGTTCGGGAAGAAGCCCGAGGGAGCCCGATGATGCCTCGTCCGTGGATCCTGGGCCTGGTGCCGCTGCTGGCCGCAGGGCTGGCCGGGTGCGCCTCGCCCGAGCCGGACGGGCGCCTCCCATCCAACTTCCGGAGTTCCTCGCCCGACGCGTTTGTCGAAGAGCCCGTGCCGACGGCCGGCGCGCCGATGCCGGTGCCCGCGGCGATCGACGTTGCGCTGCGGAACAACCCGCAGATCCAGCTGCTCAAGCAGGCCGCCGAGGTGGCGAAGGCCGCGGCGCGCACGTGCACGGACCTGAAGGACCCCGAGGTCGTTCTCGACTACGGGCAGGGGGATGAGGAAACGGATCGATCGTGGCTTGTCCCGAACAGCGCTGTCAGCGCCTCGAGTTCGGGGGCCTCGACGGCACCGCTGCCGCCGGGCGGAGAGCAATACAATCTGACGCGGTCACCCAACACGTTCCACGGCACGACCGCCGAGACGGAGTCCTACCAGGTTTCGGTCCGTTTCTATCCGCCGAATCCGTGGCAGGTCAGCGCGCGCTCGGCCGGCGCCCGGGCGGCGTATGCGGCGGCGGTGGCCGATGTTCATTGCGCCGAATGGGAAGTCCGGTCCCAGCTGAAGGCGCTGTTTGCGCGGATCGCGTACATGAAGGACGAACTGGCCCTGATCGGGCAGCTGGCTGAAGTGCGGGCGGCGTCCGCGAGCCTGGCCCGGACCCTTCTGGACAAGCGGCAGGCATCGGTTGCGGACGCGATGGCCGCGTCCCAGCGCTACATCCAGACCTTGAACGACCGCGACAAGCTGGAGCGCGAGGTGGCCGCGGCGAAGGCCGAACTCGCGCTGCTCTCGGGCCAGACCGTCGGCGATGTGGATGTGACCGTCGGCGAAGTAGTGTGCACGAACATCAACGTGTCCGCGCTGTCCGTCGAGGTGCTTCAGGAACAGGCGCTGCAGAACCGGTGCGAGGTGGCCGCGGCCTACTGGCGGTCCCAGGCGGCCATGGCCGCGCTGAAGGAGGCCAAGGCCGGGCGGATTCCGTGGTTTACGCGGCTTCAAGGATCCTACGGGCAGTCCACCCGCTCGGCCAACGAGGATGTCGCGTGGGAAATGGCCGGCAGCCCTCCCGTCATGGATATCGACGACTCGATCGCCGTTGACGATGAAGAGCAGAACGAGTGGCGCGTCGAGGCGATCGTGTCGATCCCTCTGTTTTCCGCCGGCCCGGGCGCGACCCGGGTTCAGCAGGCTGGGTACAAGCAGGCGGCCGCCGCGCTGGGCGAAGCCACCCGCGTTGCCGTCGCGCAGGTGCATGATGCGGTCAATTCTTTGAAGGAAACGGAAACCCGGACGGATCGCCTGGGCGCGGAGATCGCCCCGCGGATGGAGGAGGCCCGGGCGCTTCTGAACGATCTGCAGCAAAGTCCGAACGTGGTTCCCGGCACGCTGGAGAAGATCAAGGAAGTCTCCATCGAGACCGAGCGCATGCTGCTGAAGTCCGGCTACGATCGGCTGGCTGCGCTGATCCAGCTGGAGCAGGCCCTTGGGTCAGACCTCGCCGCCCTGCAGTGAGAAACCTTCGTTTTCTGGTTTCGGTCCCATACACAGGGCCCGGAATTCCGGGTAACTTGCTTAAGACCCTTTTTGTTTTTGCCCGGGAGGAGGCGACTGTTGAGATTGGCGACGCGGATCGCGGTGTTTTCCCTGTTGTGCCTCGTGAATTGCGCTCAAGGCGGCGGCATCGTGCGCGAAGTCTATTCGGGCCTCGCCGGCTGGACGGTGTACGACCTGACCAACAGTGCGGCGTACAAGAGCGGAACCCCCTCCAGCACGAACTGGCTGACCGAGCTGTTCGAGACGCCCATCAACATCGGGGACAACTACGGCCAGCGCGTGCACGGCTACATCCTTCCCCCGCAGTCCGGCAGCTACACCTTCTGGATTTCCAGCGACGACAACTCGGAGCTCTGGCTGAGCACGAACGCGTACCCGGTCACGAACCTCGTGAAGGTGGCCTATCTTGCCGACTGGTCGTCGCCGCGCGAGTGGACGAAGACCAACACCCAGCAGTCCGCGCCCGTCTACCTGGAGGCGGGGAAGATGTACTACATCCGGGCCCTGATGAAGGAGGGGTCCGGCGGCGACAACCTGGCCGTGCGATGGCGCCTGCCGAACGGCAACATCGAGGAGCCGATTCCCTGCACCCGGCTTCTGCCGCCCGGCGGGCCGTGGGTGCCGCCGCAGATTTCGGAACAGCCCGCGGACGTGGTCGCGATCGAGGGAGACACCGTCACGTTCCGTGTCGCGGTGAGCAACATGTATCCCGTCGCGTATCAGTGGCAGCGCGGCGCCAGCAACATCGTCGGCGCGACGGCGTCGAACTACGTCATCTCCGCCGTGACGCTGGCCGACACGAACGCGCAGTTCCGCTGCATCCTGACGAACGTTCTCGGCAGCGTGACCAGCGAGTTCGCCACGCTGACGGTGCTGACGGACACGAACGGGCCGGAGCTGTCGGCCGTTTACAACGTCGGCACGACGAGCGTGTACGTCGTCTTCTCCGAGCCGGTCTGGACGAACACGGCCAAAGTCTCCTCCAACTACCGGCTCAGCGCGGGCCTCGCGGTTACCTCCGCCGTGGCGCAGACCGACCGGCGCACGGTGGTCCTGGGTTGTTCGCCTCTGACGAACGGCGCCGCCTACACGCTCACCGTGAGCAACATCACGGATCTTGCGGCGGTGTCCAACTCGATCCTGCCCGGAACGCAGTGGACCTTCACCGCCCGCGAGTTCGTCTCGCAGGAGATCGGGTATCCGGCGCTGACGGGGTCCGTCTCGTACGTCAGCAACGGGGTGAATCTGTCCGCCGCCGGCACGGGAATGGGCGGGGAAGAGGACCAGTTCCGCTTCAACTGGAAACAGCAGACCGGCGATTTCGACATCATGGTGCGCGTCGAGGGGCTGGACCTGACCGACCCCTGGGCGCAGGCGGGCCTGATGGCGCGCGCGACCCTGCAGGATGACAGCGACTTCAGCGCGGTGCTGGCCGCGCCGAGCATCGCGGGCGTGCGGTTCGCGTACCGCCGGACGAACTCGGGCAACATCCTTCTGAATCCGGATTTCGAGGCGGGCCGCGAGCCGGGCTTTCTGTGGCCGCGGTACTGGAACGACTGGACGTCGGCCATCGCGCAGACGAACCGCGAGACGAACCCCGGCGGCAAGCCGGCGCCCAGCGCCGCGAACGACGGCGTGTGGATGCTCATGATGCCCAACGACCGCGCGACCAGCGGGAACAACTGGTACGGGGAGAGCCAGTGGTTTGCCGTCACGCCGGACCAGACCTACACGTACTCCGCGTACGTCCTGATCCAGAGCAACCTGCCCGCGGGCCAGTGCACCTACATGAACGTGGAGTGGTACAACAGCGGCAAGAGCGCCGAGGTCGGCGCACGCATCTACAGCCCGTTCCTTTCGAACCAGTGCGGCTGGACCTATATCGCCGTGACGGGAACGGCGCCGGCCGGCGCGTACTTCGGCAAGGCCGTAATCGGCTACCAGGACACGGATGGCCGCACGAATTCGCCGGCGGAAGAGTTCAACGCGTACTGGGATTCCGCGAACGCGCGCGTGGGCGCGGGCGGCGGGGTGGAGTCGGTGGGCTCGTTCCCCGTCAACTACCCGAACACGTGGCTTCGGCTGAAGAGGGTGGGCAACTTCTTCAGCGGCTACGCGAGCCGCGACGGCTCGCGGTGGTCCCTGCTCGGCACGGTCAGCAACGCGCTGCCGTCCACGGTGTACCTCGGCATGACCGCCGAAAGCCGCGACGCCGGCGCACACACCACGGCGCGCTTCCGCGACTGGAGTTCGGTCTCGGGCGGGACCACCGGCAGCGTGCTGTCGGCCGCGCTGGAGCCGCCGGGCCCGTCCAGCCGCCGCACCGGCATCGTCATCTCCGAGATCATGTACCATCCGGCGGACCGCCCCGACGGCAAGGACCTGGAATTCATCGAGCTTTTCAACACGGACCCCATTGATCAGGATCTAACGGGCTGGAGCATCTCCGGCGACGCCGACTACGATTTCCCGGACGGCACGGTGCTGCCCGCAGGCGGGTTCCTTGTCATTGCGAACGTCCCCGCCGACGTTCAATCGGTCTACGGCATCACGGGCGTTCTGGGTCCTTACTCTTCGCGGCTGCCGAACGACTCCGGCACCGTGCGCCTTCGCAACCGGGTGGACGCCATTCTACTTGAAGTGGAGTATTCCGACGAACTGCCGTGGTGGGCGGTGGCGGACGGCCTGGGCCATTCGCTGGTGCTGGCGCGTCCGACGTACGGCGAGGCCGATGTCCGCGCGTGGGCCGCGAGCGCGGACGCGGGCGGGTCGCCCGGCAGGGCGGAGACGATTCCGTCGCACGCGTACGTCAACGTGTGGATCAACGAGATTCTCGCGCACACGGACCTGCCGGACGAAGACTTTGTCGAGTTGTACAATCACGGGCCGGCGTCCGTGAACGTGGGCGGCTGCACGATCCGCTCGGGGACGAACGAGTTCGTCATTCCCGGCGGCAGCACGATCCCGGCGCGCGGGTTCCTGTCGTACAGCCAGTCGGCCCTCGGGTTCGTGATCGAGAAAGAGGGGGGCGAGGTTGCGCTCGAGGATCCCGCCGGGGCCCGCGTGATCGACGCGGTCCGGTTCGGGGCGACGTTCAACGGTGTGTCGATCGGCCGTTACCCGGAGAGTTGCCCGGGCCTGCAGGAGTTGGCCGCGCCGACGCCCGGGACCAACAACGCGGCGCTCAAGGTGCCCGACATCGTGATCAACGAGATTATGTATCATCCCTTCTCCGAGGACGGCGCCGACGAGTACATCGAGCTGTACAACAAGGGCACCGGGGCGGTTGACGTCAGCAACTGGCGCTTCATCGACGGTATCACGTTCACATTCCCGACGAACACGATCATCCCCTCGAACGGCTGCCTGGTTGTTGCCGCCAACGCGACCAACCTGTTCGCGAAATATCCGCAGCTTTCGGCGACGAACACGGTGGGGAACTACTCGGGCAGTCTGTCGGACGGAGGCGAGCGCGTGGTGCTTGCGCGGCCCGAGGACCCGTTGTTCCCGACGCAGGCTTTCGTGGTTGTGGACGAGGTGGTCTACGGAGACGGCGAGGATTGGGGACGCTGGGCCGACGGCGACGGCAGCAGCCTTGAACTCGTCGACCCGCGCGGCGACAACCGGCTCGCGGCCAACTGGTCCGGCAGCGACGAGAGCGCGAAGAGCAGCTGGGTGTTCACTTCCATCACCGGCCGCCTCGACAACGGAAATGGATCCGCCGACGAAGCGCACTTCACGATGCTGGGCGAGGGCGAATGCCTGATCGACGGTCTCGCAGTCCGGCAGCCCGCCGCCGGCGCCAACCGCCTGACGAACGGAACGTTCGAGGCGGGCGTCGGAGGCTGGGTGATCGAGGGCAACCACATCAACTCGTCGTGGAAGACGAACGAGGGGTACTCGAGCAGCCGGTGCCTGCACGTTCGCGCCTCGGGCGGAGGCGATACAGCGGCCAACCGGCTGGAAGCGGATTTGAGTTCAAGCCTCAGCACCGGCAGCGACGGCGTTCTGCAGTTTGCTGCGCGGTGGCTCTGTGGCCATCCCGACGTGCTCCTGCGCGTGCGCGGCAACTGGCTGGAAGCCGTGTGCACCTTGCCCGTGCCGGCCAACCTGGGCACGCCCGGGCAGGTAAACAGCCGGTATCGCTCCAACGCGGGCCCGGCCATCGAGTCGGCGGCGCACGACCCGGTTCTTCCGGCCGCGCTGGAAGCCATCACGGTCAGCGCCCGCGTTCAGGACCCGGACGGCGTCAGCGTCGTGCGCCTGAAGTACCATGTCGATCCTTCCGGAACGACCAGCACCGTGACCATGGTGGACAACGGGACGTCGGGCGACGCGGTCGGCGGCGACGGGATCTACAGCGGGATCCTGCCGGGCCAGAGCGACGGCACGCTCGTCGCGTTCCGCATCGAGGCCGTGGACAGCCGCTCGCCGGCGGTCACGAACGTCTACCCGGCTGTGACGAACGGCTACGAATGCCTTGTCCGCTTCGGCGAAGACACGGCGCCGGGGAGCTTCGGCGGATTGCACCTGTGGTTCGCGCAGTCGGCGATCACCGCGTGGACCAACCGGCCCCCGCTCAGCAACCAGCCGGTATACGGCACTCTCGTGAACGGCCAGCGCGTGATCTACGGCATCGGCGGCTACTACCGCGGCAGCCCGTTCATCCGCATCGGCTACGACAGCCCGGTGGGCGTGCTGTGCGCGTATCACGTCGATATTCCGAAGTCGGCCCCGTTCCTCGGGGCTTCCGAGCTGAATCTCGATTCCCTGGAGCCCGGCCGCGACAACACGTACCTGCGCGAGCGGATGTCTTTCTGGATCGCTGAGGAGATGGGCCTTGCGGTCAGCGCCCAGCGGTATGTGCGCCTCTATATCAACGGCAGCCAGCGCGGCAATATTTTCGCGGACGTTCTCCAGCCGAGCGCGGACTACCTGGAATGCTGGTATCCGGACGACAGCTCCGGCGAGCTGTTCAAGATCGACGATTGGACGGAGTTCAGCAACGACTGGTACCAGATCAACTACATGGTCGACAACCGGAACGCGACGCTGGAGGACTTCACGACCACCGGCGGGGCGAAGAAGAAGGCCCGCTACCGCTACAGCTGGGAGAAGAAGTCGGTTCACGGGTTCGACGACAGCTTTGATCGGGTTTACGCGCTGGTGGACGCGATGAACGAGACGAATGCGACGGACTACCTGAATCGCGTCCGCGCGCAGATCGACGTGGACGAGTGGTGCCGGGTCTTCGCCCTGCGCCACGTGATCTGCGATTGGGACGGCTATGGCTACGCGCGCGGGAAGAACGGCTACGCGTACAAGGCGGACGGCCTTCCGTGGAAGATGCTGCTGTGGGATTTCGATTTCGGACTGGGCACGCCGGACAGCCACCCGTGGGATATCAGCCTGTTCAACGAAATATCCGACCCGGTCATCAGCAACAAGTTCCTGCAATGCGCGCCGTTCCGGCGATCCTTCCTGCAGGCGTCCAAGGAGTACATCGTCGGCCCGATGCTGTTTTCGGAGATCGAGCCCGCCATTGACGCGCGCTACGCCGCCCTGTGCGCCGAGGGAGTGGGGGCCTACGGGCCTTCCGCGCTGAAACAGTGGATCGCCCTGCGGCGGAACAGCGTGCTGACCCAGCTTTCCGAATACGAGGCGGTGTTCGCGATCACGAGCAACGGCGGCAGCAACTTCAGCACGAACCGGAACTTCGCGCTGCTGAGGGGCGCGGCGCCGCTGGATGTCAGGTACATCGAGATCAACGGCGTCCGGTACACGCCGGAGTGGGTGACGGTGACGAACTGGCAGGTGAGCCTCTCTCTCGCCGCCGGCGCAAACAGCCTGACCGTGCAGGGCGTGGACCGGAATGGCGATGCCGTCGCGGGCGCGAGCGACACGATCACGATCACGTTCACCGGCGGCGCGGTGTCGCCCGTCGGCCAGCTCGTGATCAACGAGATCATGTACAACCCGACGAACGACAACGCCGAGTTCGTGGAGATCTGCAACCGGTCGACCAACGCCGCGTTTGACCTCTACGATTTCCGGCTGCAGGGGGCCGACCTGACGTTCACGCAGTCGGTCGTACTGGCGCCCGGCGGATACGCCATTGCCGCGGAACTGCCCGCCGCGTTCGCCGCGGCGTACAGCGACAAGATCTTCGTTGCGGGAACTTTCGAAGGGTCCCTCGACAATGGCGGCGAGCTGCTGCGGCTAATTCAGCTCAATGGGACCAATGAGGATGTTCTCGTGGACGAGGTGATCTTTGATGACGATCTGCCGTGGCCGACAAACGCGGACAACCATGGAGCTTCGCTCCAGTTGATCGACGCACAGGAGGACAACAACCGCATCGGCAACTGGGCCGCCTCGACCAACGGAACGCTCTGCACGCCGGGGGCGTCGAACAACGTCTATCGGGATCTGCTGCCGTTCCCGAATCTGTGGATCAACGAACTCCAGGCGACGAACGCGGCCGGCCTCCGCGACAATGCAGGGGACCGCGATCCGTGGTTGGAGCTGTACAATGCGGACTCCGCCATCTACACGCTCACAAATTATTACCTGACAGACACTTATACAAATCTTGTCAAATGGCGGCTGGATACGAATTCGGTTGTGCAGACCGGCGCATTCCATGTGGTGTGGATGGATGCGGAAACGGGCGAGTCCGTCTTCATGACCAACCACGCGAGCTTCCGGCTGAGCATGACGACCGGATCGGTCGCGCTCGTGCGCTCGAACGGGTCGCAGATCGTGATCATTGACTACGTCAACTACCCGGCGATTCCGCCGGACCGCTCCTACGGCGATTCGCCGGACGGCGTCTGGACCAACCGCCGATTCTTCTCGTACCCGTCCCCACGGGCCACGAACAACGAAGCGTCGCTGGTGTCGGTTTACATCAACGAGTGGATGGCGGACAACGACGCCGTCCTGGCCGATCCGGCCGACGGCAACTACGAGGACTGGTTCGAGCTCTACAATGCCGGGACCGGCACGGTGGACCTCTCCGGCTACACGCTGACCGACACGCTCGGCACGCCCGCGCTGAAGTCGCGGGCCCGCAGCACCTCCGTGGCGAGCGCCCGTACCTCCTTGCCCCTCGTGCCCGAGCCGAGGATCGCGGCGACGAGCTCGTAGTCCGCCACGCTCGGCGCGCCCGATCGCGAGAGCCGTTCCCGTATGTCGATCGCCTTCGTATAGTCCACCGTC